>SLQX01000187.1 GCA_007131245.1 Bacteroidales bacterium | reverse complement strand
CCCTGGGCAATGGCTTCATCGCCCAATAAAAGTTGTTTTTGCATAAGGGTGATATTTTTTATCGGTTAATTTGTTTTGACAATAATTGCAAGTTGGTTGCAAATCTAACAAAAATAATCCGATAGCTGCTAAAATATCAAGGGTTGTAAAAGCTGTTTAGAACGGGTTTAAATAGCCTTGAAGACCTTTTTTTAAAACTAGAAAAATGTTTCATGGAAACAGTTGGCATTACAATATTTTCCGTATATTGTGGTTCTTTAAATAATATCAAATAAGAAGTGTTAAACAACCCTTGTGAAACTGTAAGAATGTGTTTGGGTGATGCATCTTCTTTATCACTACATAATCGGGGGAGTGCAAACTTTTTTTTGTACTGTTTCACCATTAAAACACCCTTGTTTTTCAATGAATTTTCTGGCCCATATATATTTATCCGGAAAAGATGAGAACCTGATACTGGGCAACTTTATTGCTGATATGGTGAAGGGGCGCCAAATAGAAAAATATTCCCCCGGGGTGGTAAAAGGGATTCGTCTTCACCGGAAGATAGATGCCTATACTGACAGCCACCCCTATGTGTCGCGAAGCAAAGATCGGATTCGCGACGTTTATCGCCATTATTCAGGTGTGGTGGTTGATATGTATTACGACCATTTCCTGGCCCGCAACTGGACTGACTACAGCCCTGAACCCATAGATGCCTTTGTGCAAAGTGCTTACAATGTTTTGCTGAAAAACTATATCATGCTTCCCAACCGAGCAAAGTTTATTCTTCCTATCATGATAGGATCCAACTGGCTGGTCAATTATTCTGACTTAAACAGTTTGCAAAAACACATGGAGGGAATGGCCAGGCGAACGCCTTTCAACTCAGGTATGGAAAATGCTGTGGAAGACTTGAAAAAGCACTATGATGGATTCAAAGATGATTTTTCCGATTTTTTCCCCGAGTTGGTGAGCTTTGTTAAGAATTACCTTGGACACACTTCTGGTTGATGCACTTATACGGTAATTTTAATACCTTGTGCCTGCCACCAAATAGCCTTGCACATAATCAGTGATTCCTTGTTCCAGGGTATGAAAGGGTGCACTGTATCCAATGGAGTGGAGTTTTTCCATGTTGGCTTGGGTAAAATACTGGTACTTGTCGCGAATATCTTCGGGGGTATCCATAAATTCTATCACCGGCTTTTTATTCATGGCCATAAAGGTGGCTTTGGCCAGGTCGTAAAAGGTACGTGCCTTTCCGGTTCCCAGGTTATACAGCCCTGGATCACGCTTTCTAAGCATCAGATAAAAGCAAATATTGATTACATCTTTCACATATACAAAGTCCCTGAGCTGCTCTCCGTCTTTATAACCTTCTTTGTGCGAACGGAAAAGTTTCATCTTGCCGGTTTCCTTTATTTGGTTGTAGGCATGAAAAACCACCGAAGCCATTCTGCTTTTGTGGTATTCATTGGGGCCGTAAACATTGAAGAATTTCAGTCCTGCCCAGAAATAAGGTTTTGTTTCCTGCTTCAAAGCCCATTTGTCAAATTCATTTTTGCTCTCTCCGTAGGGGTTTAGGGGTTGCAGTTTTTCGGGTTTGTCGTGTGAGTCATCATATCCAAGAGAGCCGTCGCCATAAGTGGCTGCTGAAGATGCATATATCAGTGGCAGGTCGTATTCCACACACGACAGCCACATCTGCTTGGAGTAATTCAGGTTGAGGTGATCAAAAATCCGTTTATCAAATTCCGTGGTGTCGGTTCGGGCACCCAGGTGAAATACAAAGTTTACCTTTTTGTGGTTTTCTTTCAGCCACTCAAAAAAAACATTCCTGTCTACTTTTTGCCTGTAAATTTTATTCTCCAGGTTTAAGTTCTTTGCTGTGTGGGTAAAATTGTCCACCACCACAATGTCCTTAAATCCTTTATTGTTGAGTTTATTTACAAGGCAACTTCCTATAAATCCGGCCGCACCTGTTACTACAATCATGTGATTTATCTTTTTATAATTTTATGCTTGCCATTGCCCATTTTGTTTTTGGCAAGCAGATAACTGTTTTTATTTTCAAATGTACAGAAAAATTAGGTTTGACATAAACATACGGAACATGATTTTACGTTTATTGTGTTTTGGCGGGACCGGGAGCCTTCAAATTTAATCTTGCCTGTACTGCTCAAACCAGCCCAGAATAGAGGCCAGTTTGGCCACCAGCATACTAGGCCTGTTTTCCATGCTGTGTGAAGAGTTTGGAATTCTTACCAATGCTGTTTCAACACCCTGTAGTTTCAATGCTGTATAATACTGTTCCGATTCTGCAATGGGTGTGCGGTAATCTTGTTCCCCGGTTAGCAAAAGGGTAGGGGTTGTTACATTATCAACGTGTGCCAGGGGTGAGCGTTCCATGTAGTGTTCGGGGGCTTCCCAGGGTTTGGCGGGGAACCAGTATTTGTAAAAAAACACGGGCAGGTCGGCGTATAAAACAAAGCTATACCAATTGATAACTGGTTTTGAAACCACTGCGGCTCTGAAACGATCGGTTTTGGATGTGATCCATGCTGTAAGGACTCCTCCACCACTGCCTCCGGTTACAAAAAGGTTTTCTGTATCAATGAACCCCTTTTCGATGACGGCATCCACGCCTGACATCAGATCGTCATAATCATTTCCCGGGTAGTTGTGATGGATAAGGTTTGCAAAGTCCTGGCCATATCCTGTGCTTCCGCGGGGGTTGGCATACAGCACCACATAACCTGCCGCAGCAAACATCTGGATTTCGGAAGCAAAAACATCGCCGTAGCTGGCAAAGGGGCCACCATGTATTTCAAGAATAAGGGGATATTTTTTTTGTGGGTCAAAGTCGGGTGGGGTCACCAGCCAACCCTGTATATCTCGCTGGTCGTAGGACGATTTCCACCAGATTTCCTCCACCTGCCCCAATTTACGAAAGGAGAATAAATCGTTGTTGACCCGGGTAAGCCTGTTGGCAAGGTGGTTAGTCCAGGTGCCCAACTCAGCAGGGTGCTTGGGGTTACCCAGGGTGTAAGCAAAGCGATTGTTTTCTGAAACGGTATAGGTTGCAGCATTATAGGGCCTGCTGTTGGATATCCCCCCAAGGTTGCCTGTAAGGGCTTCTATTTGACCATCCAGAGTTACCTTACCAATTTTGGTGTCTCCGTGTTCATGGTACTGGAAGTAGATGGCTTCACCGTTTGAAGCCCATTGTGGATTGCTCACATCCCTGTCGAAATTTTGAGTGAGAGCCCTTTTGTTTGAACCATCCGTATCCATAACATAGATATCCCTGCCCTGATGTCCCAGGAATTTGTCATCAAAACCGGTGCTGGCAATCAGGCTGCCATCGGGCGAGAGGACAGGGTTTGTGTCAGGCCCAAACCTGTCGGTAAGCTGCTTCAATTCCCCGTTTGCGATGCTTATTCGGTAAATGTCCATGTTGAGCGGCATAAACGCATGGTCATGGCGAAGGTTGGCCGAAAAATAAAGGTGCTGGCCGTCTTTGGACCAAATGGGTGCTTGTTGCCCTGAGAGCCTGAAGGGGGCATGATCGTAGTCTGAAAAGGTAAGCTGCCGGGGTGTGCCTCCCTCGATGCTGAGTATGAATATCTGATGTGCTCCTTTTTTGAGGTATCCTGCACCATCGGCCCTGTAGTTTAATTCATCAATAAAAACCGGGGGATCGTTCCATGTGGCTCCATCCGGGGCAGCGGGCATTTTTATCACAGATGCTTGTTGCTTGGGTACAAACATGGTGAAAGCCAGCTGTTTGTTGTCATAAGACCAGGATACACGGCCGGGAGTTGCCTGGGTTTGGGTGAGTGCCGTAATGTCACGGGTGTCAGGCCACATGAGATACAGCTTTATGCCATCATCCTGTTTATTAGATTTAAAGGTAATCATACTGCCATCGTGCGACCAGCGTGGCTCATAGTCCTTTTGATTGCCACTGGTGAGCGGGCGGTTTTGGGTGCCTTCGTAGTCGATGATCCAAAGGTTTGAGTAGGACTGGTCGGTCATGATATCCCTAAAATGCCGCACATAGATGATTTGGCTCCCATCAGGTGATATCTGTGGGTCGGATATATGTTCCAGATCGAAAATATCCAAAAGCTCCAGCTTGGTTGGGTGGTTGGCAGAAACATTCAGGGTGAAAAAAAGCAGGAGGACTGCAAAAAGTTTGGGTGTAAAGTTCATAGGAAATATTTGAGTTTTATGGCCATAGTTATCAAAGATCAAACAACTTTTTGCATGTTTTGTTCCAAAGGTTGAATGGATAATGCAGGCTGCTGCAGAGCAGTAGTTGTTTGATAGTGAGGTTTTTTCCAGTGTAAGTCTTGTGGGTGTCAGAGGTATTGAGCCTTTATTCGTGCAAGATGGTTAAAATAACCTTGTTGAGGTTTTCAATGGCTTTGGGGATGTTCCATCGGTCGTCATCCCTGTGGTCTACGTAATTTGAAACCGCCCGTATTTGTGCACATGGTACATCCTCCGAAAAGCAGGAATAAAAGAATGCCGCACCTTCCATGCTCTCCGTATCCGGGTTGCACCGTTTTCTTATTTTTTCAATGCTTTTGTTGGTCGTATGTACCCGGTTTACAGTGATCCCCCTGACTGTTTTTAGCTCGTTGAGGGTTTTGCTTTTGATAGGCAGGTCGTTGATAAGCTGACCATCACGGTAAGGAAAGTAGTTTTCTTCCAGCAATTTCAAATCGATGAGAGAGAGAAAGTACTCACCCTGATCGGAACCTATCTCGGGGAAGCGGTCATGGGTGATATGTATTACATCCCCGGGCTTTATTTCCCTGTTAAAGCTTCCCGCAATACCCAGGTTGAATGCAGCATCATATTCATGACGGGCAAGCGCTTTGCCCATCATGTAGGCCGTGGGTACCATACCCACACCTGTGGTGAGTACGTCAACATCCATTTTGTTGAATGTGTAGCTGTTGATTTGTGAATCGATCCTTTCTTTAAACCTGAAGTGCTTGAGTAAGGGTTTGATTTCCAGTGTTGTTGCCGAAACTAATAGTATCCTCATTCCAGTATGTATTTAGTGGTTTTTAAGCGATAAAAATACAAAAAACTGTTTTTTATATAACAGGTTCCATAAAAAAACCACTCAATGCACAACCAGAGAATTAAAAACTGTATTTGGCCTGTAATATCAGATGGTGGTTTATGGCCGGATCCATGGTTTGAGTAGGTTTGTAGTTGGCATCCCACTGGCTGGCATAAACCGCACTGTAATAGGAATATTCAAAGCCGAAGCTCAGGTTTTTGGCAAAATAGGTCAGGCGGGGAGATATGCGAAATAAAGAGCTCAGCTCATCGTATCTTGATAAACCCTGGATAGGGATGTATGGGTCGTTTGAGCCCATGTTTTCAGTATACCCTGCAAAAACACCCCATTGCCATAAGCTGTTGTTGGAATGAATATCTGCCCACAGTGACAGGGTATTCAGGTTGGCATAATCATAATTCGTTTCCCAGTCAAAAGGGTTTTCTGCCGAGTCGTTGCCTTTGGCACCATAACCACCTATCATGATAAAATTGCTCAGGTTTTCTCCATAAACCCCCTCCAGTTTGATGGTCACCGGGGTGGTGGTTATTTTGGAAAAGGCCTGCAGGTTATATGAGCCTATGGTTTTGTCCGTAGCTCTTTTCGAACCGTCCTCAAGGGTGTAGTAATCACGGGGCGACAGGAATTTATAGCCAACTGTAAAGCCTAACAAAACATTGGTTGTGGGGTTGTATTGTATTTGTAACTGTGAATCGGGCAGCCCGGAGTTACGTTGTGCATCATCAGGTCCGGGTGTGCGATGATAGCCGTGCATGAGAAAGGATGCCGAAGCAGACAACCGGGCTCCCATCTGTTGGGTAAGCCTGACCTGGGGTGAGCGATTTAGCGGGTGGAAAGGAACTGCAGCTGCAAAGCTTACTGTACCCGGAAAGCAATCCAACACAAACATGGGGTGAAAGGTATGCCCCATCAAAAGCTCGGTGTTTTCCCATTGCAGCATAACCATCGCCTGGCGTAGCCTGACCATTCTTACAAGATCCTGGCGTGTTCCGAAAAAGTCAACTTCAAATCTTCCTGTTGTCTTTGCCCCCAGGATATCGTTACTTTCAATATTTAGCCCTGCCCGTGATTGAACAGTAATCATATTCAACTTGCTCCTTTTATTGATATCATTGCCATCGCTATCGAAGTTTGGTTTTTTTGGGAAAAGATAAAGCTCTCCATCCCTGGTATCCAGCGATCGATAGGTGTCATAAATGATTTCGTAACTGATGTACCCGTATGGGTTGAACTTCACCCCGTTTTCTTTTGAAAAGGTGGTTGTGGAAAACAGAAAGAAAGCAAGTGCTGCAATGATATATTTTTGCATGGTTTGAATTTTATAAAGGCCCTTTTGTTAAAAAAATAGATTGCTTTTGAAGCGGCAAAATTAGTAAAATTGTCATGTGTAAAAAGAATTTTGAAGAGGAACTTCATGGCGGTAATGCGGGTTATCCAACGAATTTTTAATTGCTGCCTCCGGGATGGTGATGCGGCTATTGATGTCCGTTTCCCACGACGATGTTCTGACTTTCCCGGTACTAAGGACGATCGGTGGCAAAAGAATTGTGGGAGAAATAGGCAGCCAGGGCCATTTAATGGTTTAGGATGAAGCGTCTCAGTGGGATATCGTGGTGTCCGAAAGAATCAACTAACGACCTTTTTTTCATGTGATTGGCTGAAGTTACGATTGTTTAATCTGTTTTTTTTGCTTTGTTCCTGCAAGATTTCAAATCATTGTTTATTAAGGCTTTGGGCGTGGGTTGCTGGGGTGCTGACACTCTGTTGATAAATTGTTTTTAAAAAAAGGTTAAAGCTTTACGGTAAAGATTTTACTTTTGCATGGTAATCGGTTCTGAAAAGATTAATAGGGAATCTGGTGAAATTCCAGAACTATCCCCGTAGCTGTAATCCCGTTCCCGAAAATTCGGGAAAGTGTTTGCCACATAAAACCCACTGTCACGCCTGTTGCGAGATGGGAAGGGGTGGAAAACCGGGAAAGTCAGAAGACCTGCCGTATATGTCAAACAATTCGTAGCTTTCGGGTGAAAAGCAACAGAATGTGGTCCTGTCTTCAGGTGTCCTTTCTGCATTTTCTTCCCCGCGGGTTACCATTTATTCACTTTTAAATCTTAATTGCAAAATGAATGGTGCATCTCGTTTTTTCCGTTTTTTTACTCAAAAAAACAAGTTTAATCTGATTTGGAGTATCAGCCCACATAAAGGGTTTAAATCCTTAAATCCTTTCTTGTGGCTACTTTTGCTGGTACTCGTTACCGGTTTTTTCAACAGAGCAGAAGCTCAAAGCTTTATGGTGCCCTCCCCGGGATACCAGGCAGAGGATGTGTTGCCACAATGGGATGAATTTTCCACCTTTGATGTACGTGATAACTTGCTTTATGCCAATACCGGTGCGCAAATCAAAGGGTTCAACCTTGAAACGGGTGAAACTTTCTTTACCACAGATTTGCCCGGCGATTATGCGGGCTTTCCTTCTTTTTTGACCTTGTCACCCCAGGGCAGTCACCTGTGGGCTGGCTATACAACCTCCGGTAATACGGATGACCGGATTTACCGCATCGATTTACAGTCAGGTGCCTGGCATCTGAAGGCAGAGCTGGCTGCCAACCATGATCTTATCTTTTGGCAGGAGCATTTATTGGTTTCGGGCCTCAACGAACCCGACTGGAGTCTGCCAGCATCGATCTTTTTGCTGGATACCCTGGAGAACAATCACACCAAAGTAATAGAAATCGGTGGGTCGACGGCCGGATTAAGCAAGGACCATGAAGACAATGTGTATTTTGGCACGTATTTTTTCTCCGACGACAATGCTTTGTATCGCTGGGACAGTGACGATATAAACAATGTGTTGGAAAATGAAGCACCTTTTCTTGGTCTGGATAATGCACATCATCTAAGCGGACTTCCTGGCGGGGCTTATGATTGCCATGTTGATAAAGAGGGGCATGTTTTGTTCAACGTAAATGGTTCTGAAACCAGATTTTTGGCCAGATGGAATGGCATTAGCGGGGATGACTTTAATTATGATACCCTGGCCATTGCAGACGACAGCAGCGACTGGCTGACAACCGTTAAGTCGGATGGTAACATCAGTCAGGTTGGTCCGGGTAATGGTGCGTTTATGCTGGCTTTTGGAAGGCCTGTAGCCCGTATACACCGGGAGCAGCTTGTGGATATCAGCCAGCCTGTTGAGAATGTAATGGCTTATGAGGATGAAGAAACAAGGGCTATTGACCTGGATGCACACTTTGAAACTTCTGGAGAAGATTTTTATGTCAACTATGAGATGGCGGTTCATTCGGACCCTGCCGTTTTGGATGCTACCATTGATGGGTCAGAGCTATTGCTCAACTTTTCAGAACCCGGTCAAACAAACCTTGTGGTGCGTGCAGTGGTCGATGACCAGTGGGTAAGTCAGGCGTTCGTAGTTGGTGTGATGCCCGTAATTGATGGTGACTATGTGGTTTCAGGTTTGGAAAACCTGGAGCTGGAGCAGGAAGGTTTTTGGAACGGTTCGGATGAAAGTGGCGGATTCAATTCAGGGCTGGCTTTTTTCACCAACAACTACAATGTGGACTGGAGCAGCTGGAGCGGTTGGGCATACTCCAACATCAGTGATAATACCACTCCGGGATGGGCCAACCAATACAGTGCCATCACAGGAGAAGCGATGAATGCTGCCACAGCTCCCTTTGGCAATTATGCCATTACCTATGTGCAGGGGCAAGGTACTCTACTTCATTGGGAGGGTGTGTCATCCCACCAGCCCAAGGGTTTTTTCGTTACCAACTCAACCTATGCAGCTCTGGCTATGAAATACGGTGACGACTTCTCAAAAAAGTTTGGCGGTGAAACCGGTGACGACCCTGACTGGTTCAAACTCTCGGTGCTGGGATGGAAAGATGGCATCCAAACCGACACAATAGATTATTACCTGGCCGATTACCGTTTTGAAGACAATACCCAAAACTACATTATTGAAACCTGGCAATGGGTTGAACTCAGTACACTGGGAAAGATAGACAGCCTCAGCTTTTCGCTTAGCTCCAGCGATGTGGGTGAGTATGGAATGAACACACCCGCCTATTTTGCCCTGGACCATCTTTATGTTGTACCTGATCAGGCTCCTTATGTTGCCAACCCCATTGAAGATTTGACGGTGGATGAGAATGCCGAAGACTACTTGTTGGATGTTAGCCAGGTATTTTCTGATCCTGATGATTCCGATGAGGAGATGGAGATAACTGTTAAAGAGATATCGAATCCCGGATTGCTGGAAACCTCTGTGGATGAGTTCATGCTCACTCTGACCTTTACGCCGGACATGACCGGAGAGTCGACTATAACTCTGGAGGCGCTGTCAAACGGGAAAACCGTAGAAGAAAGCTTTACCGTTACGGTGCAGCCTGTAACCTCCATTGCTGAAAACAACCCTGGGTTGATGCGGATTTTTCCCAATCCTTTTAAGGATGTTTTTCAAATTGATTATCGTGGCCATGGAACCTTGGTCGTTCATGTTTACAATCCCAAGGGGCAGAAAGTATACAGTAACATTACAGGAAAGGGAGTCCGGCTGGTTGATTTAGATCATTTGCCAGCAGGAGTATATATTGTAAAAGGGATTGTCCGGGATGGTGAAAGCAAATATGACGATGTTGAAAGCCATGTTTTTACCAGGAAGGTGCTGAAAAGAGATTAATGCGTAAGCCTGAATGCCACAAGTCTTTCAGGTGTATCGCCTGACGGGGCTTGCGGCTTATACCCAAAAATGACCTTATTAGAGTATGGATGAAAATATTTATATCATGCAACCCAAAGTACAGATAATCCTCCATTTTATAATATCTCTATTCTGTATGTTCCCCTTACAGGCACAATACCAGTTTATTGATGAAGTGCTGGAATACAAGCCGGCCCCGGGGCAATTTATTAACAAAGAACCCTGGGGGGTGCCCTCATCGGCAGCGTCCATTGAGGGTACCATCACCGGTGCGCTTTGTCTTGGAGCTTATGGGGGATACGTGGTTTTCCGCTTTGAGGAGCCTGTGGTCAACCACTCCGATCACCCTTTTGGTGTAGATTTTATCATTTTTGGAAATGCAACATCCAGTTTTTCCGAGCCAGCGTCGGTGTGGGTTATGAAAGATGAAAATAAAAACGGCCAGCCCGATGGAACATGGTATCAGTTGGCCGGTAGCGATTATTTTTTCTCTTCCACACATCACCAGTATGAGGTGACCTACTTTAACCCGGGCACAGATTATGCCTCAGATGTGCCATGGGTGGATAACCTGGGTGGGACAGGGTTTGTGTACACCAATGATGCCCATACCCAGCCCTATTACCCCTTACATGCGCTTTTCCCGGATATTTATCCGGATGAGTATACCCTCAGGGGAACACGAATAGAGGGATTTCTGGATGATTCCAATCCCGGGTTTATCAACTCTTACCCAAGGGCGTTTGGCTATGCTGACAACCAGGTTCGGGGCACAGAGCCTTATAATGTTCCTGACAACCCCTACACATCTGATGTGGAAAATGCGGGCGGAGATGGGTTTGACATCAGTTGGGCCGTAAACCCTCAAGGAGAATATGTGGATTTGGATACCATCCATTTTGTAAAAGTTCAAACAGCTATGGTGGGTGATGCCGGATGGCTGGGTGAGATATCTTCCGAAATCACAGGTGCGGTAAAGGTAGAGCCTGACCCTTTGCTCTCTGGGGTTACCGATTTGATTGTAATTAAAGATCTGCCCCATGAAATTACTACTTCGCCCTACCAACTGGAGGCCCTGGCCTTTCAAAATGGCCGGGTGCAATGGGATGCTGAGCTGCAATGGGACGCCAGCCTTGACGGGGCACACGTGGATGAAGATATGCTGCTGCATTTGACGGGTTCAGGTGAGCTCACCTTAACGGTAAGCCGGGCAGATAATCCCAATGTGTCGGCCTGTGTAACGGTGAATGTGAACCTGCAGGATGATCCTGTATATGCAGATGCTGTTGCTGAGAAAGAACCCTTGCTTTACCCCAATCCGGCAGGTAGCTATATTCGCATTCAAACGCCGGGTGTTGCCCAGATTGAAATTTTTAATGCAAAAGGGGAGAAGGCGCTTGAACAACTCCATTATACCTACGATCAGCATATCTCTCTGGAGGGTCTGCCTGCAGGTCTTTACCTGGTGCGCATCCATCAAAAGGGTGTTGTTTCGCACATCAAACTACTGAAAAACTGACAATGGCAATTAGAGCTATCATCCTACTTTATTTGTTTGTAATCCTTTACGATGTGAAGGGCCAGGGCATCCGTGATTCCGTATTCGAGTTACCCCAGGTGCATGTGCGTGCTGAAAGAATTTTTGAGAAAGAATCGGCCGGCATGCGACAAACCCTCATTGACTCTTTGACAATGCAGCAAAAAGTGAATGCCTCTCTTTCGGAGTTATTATCCGAAAACACTTCGGTATTTATCAAGAACCACGGCAGGGGCGCATTGGCAACAGCTTCTTTCAGAGGGACTGCACCCTCCCACACGGGTGTTAGCTGGAATGGTATAAACATATCTTCACCCATGACAGGGATGGTCGATTTTGCCCTGGTGCCAGTTTATATCATGGATGAAATGCATCTAAAGCACGGCACTGCTTCCATTGCCGACCAGGCAGGGGGGCTTGGAGGGAGTATCAGCATCAGCAACCGGCCTGACTGGGATAACACCTTCAGCACCCATTACACCCAGGGGATTGGCAGCTACAAAACCTACAAAGAGTACCTCAAAGTGGAGGGTGGAAACCAAGAAGTTCAGCTGCGCACACGTGCCTATCACAACCAATCTGAAAATAATTACACCTTCCTCAACAGGGCCATTGCTGATGTGGAGGATGGTCGGGTAACACACCCTGTGGATACCAATACCCATGCCGATTATAAAAATTACGGATTATTGCAGGAGGTCTATTTAAGACCCGGTGGAAATCACCTGGTTTCAGCCCGATGGTGGGGGCAATGGGCGCAACGAACTTTGCCCAGGGCCACAAGTTTTGAAGGCCCGGACAATACCAACCTCAACGAGCAATCAAGCATTGATCAGCGATTTGTGACGGACTGGACTTTCTTTACCGGCAGCGGCAAATGGTTGGTTCGCAGTGGTTATTCAAACAAAAGCCTGGACTACTTTCAGAAAAACCGGGTTCCGGGGGTAGGGCTTTTGCCCGCTGTATATTCCGAAAGTACCAGTCATAGCTACCTGAATCATGCAGCCTATACCCACCAGGTGAATGAGTTTTTCTCGCTGGAGGGCAGTCTGGATGTGAACTATTACGATGTGGACTCCCGCGATTCCGTTTCCCGGGCAGGCTTCCGGGTGGATCGCATAGAGTATTCCCTGTTTTTTGCCCTGCGACACAGTTTCCGTGACCGGCTTAATGTTAATCTGATGGTGCGTCAAAACCACACCGACAATGCCTGGGACCCCATTGTGCCCTATGCCGGGTTTGACCTGAAGATTTCCCAAAGGCATAACCTTATCCTGAAAGGCAGTGTCGCACGCAACCACCATCAGCCTTCGCTCAATGATTTATACTGGCAACCGGGCGGAAATCCCGACTTGCTGCCTGAAAAGGGTATGGCTTACGAGCTGGGCTTGCAGCATGAGCAGGCCTTTGAGAACCTTTTATTACGCAATGAAATAACCTTTTACCGATCGGATGTGGATGACTGGATCATATGGGTCCCCGGATTCAAAGGGTACTGGGAGCCTACCAATATCAAAAGGGTTTTGTCTGAAGGTGTGGAAGTTCATTCGCTCCTGGAAGGGAAAACTGCCGGGATAGCATGGCGGACATCGGCCACATATGCTTTGACACGCGCTGTGAACTATGGCGATCCGCTGGTTTGGGGCGATAATTCCTATGGCAAGCAACTGGTGTATATTCCCAGGCACTCCGGTAATTTATTGATACATATGGCATGGCGCGGGTTCCAGGTTAACTGGCAACATAACTCTTACAGTGAACGTTATACAACATCCAGTAATGATGTAAGTCGCAGAGATTGGCTCTACCCTTACCACATGAATAATGTGTCCCTGGGTAAAGCTTTTTCCATTGGGATGATGGATTTCTCAGCCCGTTTGAAAATAAATAATCTTTTCAATGAAAGCTATCACTCTGTGCTCTATCGTCCTATGCCCGGCAGGAACTATATGCTGCTGTTGCAGGCCGGGTTTTGAGAAAAATGCAGAACATTTTGATTTTTTTTGACAAAAACTTGTATGGTACAAACAGATAAAAATATTTTTAAATACTCCCGGAGGGATTTCTTGCAATATTTTGGCCCTGGGGCAAAGGGGCTGCTTTTCATGGTGGTTTTACATGCTTTGCTGGCAGGTTGCATGAAAGATAATGAGTTGTGGAAACCTGGTGATGCCGGCCAGGGGGACGCTACCCAGGGTGTGTTTGTTGTGAACCAGGGGAATTTTATGTATGGAAATGCATCTCTTTCATGGTATGATATCCAAAGCAAAGAGGTGAGCCAGGATGTTTTTTTTAATGCCAATGGTTTTCCCCTTGGCGATGTTGCCCAGTCCATTTCGTTGCGCGATAGTCTGGCCTATGTAGTGATGAACAACAGTGGAAAGATCAATGTTTTCCATAAAGAAACCTTTGAATTTGCAGGAAAAATTACCGGGCTTACCTCTCCCCGTCACATACATTTTTTGGATGACACCAGGGCCTATGTGACTGATTTATACGCCCGATCCATTGCTATTGTAAATCTTCAAACCATGGAAGTTACAGGTAGCATAGCGGTGCGTAATGATGAGTCTGATTTTTACCAGCATTCCACAGAGCAAATGGTGCAATTTGGCAAATTTGTTTTTGTGAATTGCTGGAGCTATGATAACAATGTGCTGGTAATAGATACGGAAACCGACCAATGGATCGACACCATCGAAGTACTGATTCAGCCGGTTTCCATGGTTCTGGATAAACACAACAAGCTTTGGGTGCTCAGCGATGGCGGTTTTGCCGGCAATCCATACGGTTACGAGAAACCCGGCCTTATGCGTATTGATGCGCAAAGCCGTGAAGTTGAGGAGGTTTATCGTTTCCCTAAAGAAAGCCAGCCTACCATGTTGGCTATCAATGATACCGCAGATACACTTTATTATGTCAATGGACATGTATACCGGCATCCAGTTGCGTCTGAGCAGGCGCCTGAGCTTTTTGTTCAGAGTCCATATGACGACCTGGCATCCGGAGGCTTCCGGGCCATTGGCATAGATCCAGTCTCTTCTGAAGTATATGTATCCGATGCCATCGACCATGTACAACCAGGGTTGGTCTACCGGTTTTTGCCAGATGCCAGCCCGGTGGATACGCTCCGGGTAGGTATCATTCCGGGCTATTTTGGTTTTAGCGATTAAAATCTGGCAAGGGCCGTTTTTCCGCTTCTGTCATTCTCTTTTTGCTCTCTTGTGCTCGCTGTTTGTTGCATTTACCAAAGCGGAATTAGTACTGCTTTCCATCAAAATAAATTTTTTATTGCTGTAGATTGGCGGTTTGTTTAATTTTGCAGGCTTATCGTATTGAAGTAAATTTCAAAAAAAATCCTCATGGTACTCTTTTTCGGGGGCAATGCCCGTCAAATAATTGCTGTTGATACAACAACAGAGCTGCCTGGTGCAGATATTCAAAAGCTTGAATGGCTTTTCAGTGGTGCTAAACTCATCCAGGACCAGCAATTGGATGGCTTTTTTACGGGCCCACGACGTGAGATGATTACCCCATGGAGTACCAATGCCGTTGAGATTGCGCTCAATATGGGGATAGGTGGTCTCAGGCGCATTGAGGAGTTTTTCAGGGTGAATGATGCCAACGCTGCTTTCGACCCCATGCTGCAATCTATGTACAACAACCTTGATCAACATATTTTTACGATTGACAAAGAGCCGGAGGAGATATTGTATATTGATGATGTTGAGGCTTATAATGAAAAAGAGGGGCTGGCTCTTAGCCCGGATGAAATCAATTATCTGGAAGAGCTCAGCAGCAGGTTGGATCGTAAGCTGACAGACAGTGAGGTGTTTGGCTTTTCACAGGTGAACTCAGAGCACTGCCGCCATAAAATTTTTAACGGTACATTCATCATTGACGGGCAACAACGTGAAAGTTCACTTTTTAAACTAATCAAGCGTACATCTGAAGAGAACCCCAACTACCTGGTTTCTGCCTACAAGGACAATGTGGCTTTCATCCAGGGGCCTTATGCCGTGCAGTTTGCTCCAGCCAGTCAGGATAAACCCGATTTTTTCAAAGAACAGGAGATGCAGACCGTACTCTCGCTTAAAGCGGAAACTCACAACTTTCCCACCACTGTGGAGCCTTTTAATGGCGCTGCCACAGGTACCGGCGGAGAAATCCGCGACCGCATGGCTGGTGGCAAAGGCTCTCTTCCTCTGGCAGGAACCGCTGTGTATATGACCAGTTATTCCCGTTTAAGGGATAACAGGGAGTGGGAGAAAACCCCCGCTGCACGACCCTGGTTGTACCAAACGCCGGAACAAATACTGGTAAAAGCCTCTAATGGAGCCAGTGATTTTGGTAACAAGTTTGGCCAGCCCCTCATCTGTGGATCTGTCCTTACTTTCGAACATGCCGAAGCAGAAGATATTTTGGCCTACGATAAAGTAATTATGCTTGCCGGTGGAGTAGGTTATGGCCGCAGGGAAGACAGTATCAAGGAAGATCCGGATCAGGGTGACCAGGTGGTGGTGCTGGGTGGTGATAACTACCGCATAGGCATGGGGGGTGGTGCCGTTTCAAGCGTAGCTACCGGTGAATATGACAATGCCATCGAGCTCAATGCTGTGCAACGTTCCAACCCCGAAATGCAAAAACGTGCCCTCAACGCCATCCGTGCTATGGTAGAAAGAGGAGATAACCCCATCATCTCTGTTCATGACCACGGTGCAGGTGGTCATCTTAATTGCTTATCGGAACTTGTGGAAACCACAGGAGGAACCATTCACCTTGATAAGTTACCAGTAGGAGACCCCACGCTGTCTGCCCGTGAGATCGTCGGAAATGAATCCCAGGAGCGTATGGGGCTTGTCGTTCATAAAAAGGATTTGGAAATCCTCAGAAAGGTAGCTCAAAGAGAAAGGGCTCCCATGTATACGGTGGGGGAGACCACCGGGGACATGCATCTGAAGTTCACCGATGACAAGGGTAACAATCCTATCGATCTGCAACTGGCTGATATGTTTGGTAATCCTCCCAGGACTATCATGGAAGATCTTACCCAAAAAACACCATACAAGCCTTTGCAATACAATACCCGGAAATTGGAGGAATATGTGCTTGGAATTCTGCAGCTTGAAGCCGTGGCATGTAAAGATTGGCTCACCAACAAGGTGGACCGCTCCGTAACCGGCCGTATAGCCAAACAACAGTGTGCTGGTGAGGTGCAGCTCCCCCTGAACAATGCCGGTGTAACCTCCGTGGATTATCGTGGAGAGCAGGGTGTTGTCACCTCCATCGGGCATGCCCCGGCCGCAGCACTTATTGATCCGGCGGCAGGCTCTGTATTGGCCGTAGCCGAAGCGCTTACCAACCTGGTATGGGCACCCCTTACCCACGGGCTGAAAGGGGTTAGCCTGAGCGCCAACTGGATGTGGCCCTGTAAAAATCCCGGTGAGGACACTCGATTGTATAAAGCTGTGGAGGCATTGAGCGAGTTTTGCTGCCAACTGGGTATCAATGTACCCACCGGTAAGGACTCACTATCCATGACCCAGAAATACAAGGATGGTAAAAAAGTCCTTTCCCCCGGGACGGTAATTGTAAGTGGTGTGGCCGAGGTTAGTCATGTACAGCAAGTGGTTGAGCCGGTAATGGTGAAAAGGAAAGATACCCAGATTATCTATATTGACTTTTCCTGTGGACCTTATGCCCTTGGAGGAAGTAGTTTTGCCCAAACCCTAAGCCTGCTGGGTAATGAAGCCCCCGTGGTAAAAGATGTTTCCCACTTTATCAAAGCCTTTACGGTGGTACAGGAGCTGGTGAAAGAAAACCTGGTGCTGGCCGGGCATGATATTTCTGCAGGCGGAATGGTAACCACGCTATTGGAGATGTGTTTTGCCAATGCCTCCTGGGGAATGGACCTGGATGTTTCCCTGTTGGAAGGGGAGGCCGATATGGCCGGGGTTCTTTTCAGCGAGAAGCCGGGCGTTGTTTTGCAGGTGGCCGATATGGCGTCTGTTACGTCTGTTCTTAAAAAGTTCAGGGTGGCTTATACTGTGCTGGGCTCACCTGTGGAAGAGCGGCAATTATCCGTCAGGGGTAAGAATCAGACTCTGAACCTGGATATTGACGCTTTTCGTGATACGTGGTTCGAAACATCCTACCTGTTGGATCGCAAGCAAAGTGGTAAAGAGCTGGCCAGGAAGAGGTACGACCACTACAAACGGCAGGTGCTTACCTATCGTTTCCCTGAAAAATTTAAAGGTACTTTGCGCTCTCTTGGTTTGGATAACCCGCCCCCTGCAGGGTCCCGTAAAGCCAAAGCAGCTATCATCCGGGAGAAAGGGGTGAATGGCGACCGTGAGATGGCTTATGCGCTATACCTGGCCGGGTTTGATGTGAAAGATGTGCATATGACAGACCTGGTGAGTGGACGCGAAACCCTGGAAGCGATAGATTTTATCGTTTTTGTGGGAGGGTTTTCCAACTCTGATGTGCTGGGTTCAGCCAAAGGATGGGCCGGAGCTTTCCTTTACAATGAGCAGGCCCGTCGGGCCCTGGATAAATTTTACAAGCGCAGCAATACCCTGAGCCTGGGTATTTGCAACGGCTGCCAGCTTATGGTTGAGCTGGGGCTGGTATACCCAGAGCACGGGCAAAAGCCCCGGATGTTGCACAATGATTCGGGTAAGTTTGAATCGGGGTTTGTCAACCTGGAGATTCCTGAAAACAATTCGGTGATGCTGAAAAGCCTCGCAGGTACCCGCCCGGGAGTGTGGATTGCACATGGTGAGGGGAAATACCGTTTGCCTTTGGGCCAGGAGCAATATCATATACCTGCGTTTTATGGCTATGATACATATCCGGCCAATCCCAATGGCAGTGATTACAATGCTGCTGCCATTTGTTCGCAAGATGGTCGTCACCTGGCCATGATGCCCCATCCTGAAAGGGCTATATTCCCATGGCAGTGGGCACATTATCCATCCCATAGGGGTGGCGACCAGGTTAGCCCCTGGATGGAAGCATTTGTGAGTGCCCGCTTATGGGTGGAGCAAAAAAAATCCCAGACCACCGGGCACTGCTGACTTTTTTCTTTTCAGGATGACTTATGGTCTTGCCTGTTTCCTTATACCAAAAAACAACCCTGTTTAAGCCAGTTCTCATCCTGGTTGTTTCGAAGGTAACCACGGGAGTTATGATTTCCGGGGTAAAAATTGTATTTTTATCCACCTGAAGAAAGCAAAAGGATTAATTACAAAAAAATACGAGGCATGAAGAGCAGATTTTCAATCCCCCTGGGCAGCCCTTTTGGTATTAAAATTTCCATACACTGGACTTTCGGTTTTTTGATTGCGTGGATAGTCCTGGTTAGTGTCAACCAGGGGTTGGAGGTCTATCAGATATTGATGCAAATTGTTTTTGTGCTGACTATATTTGTCTGTGTGGTTCTGCATGAACTTGGGCATTCGCTCATGGCTATCAGGCTTGGGGGAAAGGTGGAAAGCATTACCCTGCTTCCTATAGGTGGAATGGCCAACATGTCGGAGATGCCTGAGAAACCGCGCGAAGAGTTTTTGGTTTCGGCAGCGGGCCCATTGGTCAATGTAGTGATTGCTTTGCTGCTGATGTTATATATGTCATGGATTCACCCGGTAAGTCCTGACGATATGGAGTTTGAGGCTATCACTTTCCAGAATTTTCCGGTAATGCTACTGGCGGCCAACCTGTTCATTGTAGCCTTTAATCTCATACCTGCATTCCCTATGGATGGAGGACGGCTGTTTCGTTCAGCCCTGGCCATGAAAATGAGCCGGCTGCAGGCTACCAGTATTGCCAAAGATATCGGGCAAATTTTTGCAATTATTTTTATTATTGCAGGCATTTTTGTCAATCCTTTCCTTATTATCATTGGCATATTTGTTTTACTGGGGGCCAAAGGTGAGCACGAAATGATTAAATACCAGGATATTCTTAACCAATACACTGTTGAAGATGTGTTGAAAACGGATTACCAGGCCCTGGATGCCGATGAAACCATTGGACAAGCTGCTGAGAAGTTGGTACATATATCTGACAGGGGGTTTGTGATTACCTCGGAGGGTGAGTTTGCCGGGTTGCTCACCAAAAACGATATCATCAAAGGGCTGAATGAGAGGGGGCGCGAAATAGCAGTGAAAGAATTCATGGACAGCGACGTCCCTTCTGTTCGTTCATCAGATTCTCTTTTTGAGGTTTATAAAGATATGCGCCGTAATCAGCACGAAATCGTACCTGTCAAAGCAGGAGATAACTTCAAAGGTGTGCTGGAACTGGAAAACATCAATGAGTTTTTGCTTATCAAAAAGGCTATCGTATGATGGTTTGATTTCCAACAGCAAAGGCAAGATTCGTGATGGTCGTTTTGTTGGCTGCTTGTCCTACTTATCATAAGAAACCAAGCCCGAAGGAGGGTTTAATAGGATTTTAAGCCCCCCGTCAGGTCATGAGGGGATGGATTGGTTTACGATGACTTTCAATTTTTTCCTGTCGGTTTTACCGGTGGGTGTCCGTGGGAAATTTTCCAGGCTGATAATGTCATGGGGTGTTGCATAGGGATGGACTTTGTTTTTTATACGGCTACGCAATTCGCTTTTCTGTTTTTCTGTTAGAGGTGCTCCCTCCATGATAAGTACCGGTGCCTCTCCGAGTTTCTTGTCTTTTCGCGGTATTAGTGCCAGGGGATTGGGATAAAAGTCTGCTATGGCTTGCTCCACTTCTTCCGGGAAAACTTTAATCCCTCCGCTGTTGATGATATGGTCGAACCGCCCCAGCCATCTAAACTGCTTTTCACTCTTTACTTCCACCATGTCATTAGTAATAAGTTTACCTTCAAAAAGTAAAGGGTTCTTCAATACCAGGCAGCCCCGCTCATCGGTATCTATTTTGGTCTGCCCCAGCAGGCTGAAAAAGGGAGTTTTGTCCTGGCCATTTACTTGTCGAAGGGCAATGTGGCTGCTGGTTTCAGTCATTCCATAGGTAGCAAAAACAATCATGGGCAGTGGCTGTACTTGTTTTTCCAAAGATGGACTGATTTCGCCTCCACCCACGATGAGTGTAGTGTGATCGGGCAGGTTTTTCAGTGTGTTGAGTGATGCGTAGAGCTGATGCGGGGTGATGGCTGCAAAATGGGTGGGAGTCACCAGGTTATCAAAAGGGTTGGAACGGGGTTGGGTGAGGATTAGATTCATTCCATTCACAAAAGCCCTTACGATCATCATCTTACCCCCGATATAGGCAGCAGGAAGGCAAAGAAGTGCGTTGGTTTGCTCCGAAAGCCCGAAGAACGTTGAGGTTTGTTTTGCCGATTGAATCATCCAGTCTTTCTGCAGACGTATCGTTTTAGGTTTTCCTGTGGAGCCTGAGGTGGAGACTTCTATATAGCCCTTTTTGTCCAGCCAGTTTTTGATAAAGGTAAAAACATCTTTTTCCCATACCGGTGTTTTACTGTTGGCCAGCTTCTCTTTGCAAAGCCGGATCAGTGACTCTTTGTTTGTTTTATGATGGTTAATGCGCAAGGAAGTCATGGTTGATTATATAAATCGGCTGATGATTGCCTGACATTTACTTTTGGCTCATTGACAGAGCAAAATTAACATATAGTTTGGTGATTTTTTCTATGGGAGTTGTAAACGTATTCTCTTTTTATTCTTTTTTCTTTTACTCAAATATCGCTGATATTACCCCATTGTTTAACTGGTTTGTAAAAGAGTTCCGGGCCGTTCAATGTTAGTGGTGAAGCAATATTGTTGGAGAATACCTGTCCGGTTCCCAGCCCTTGCACTGTTTTGGGATTCTTTGTAAAGGTCCATTGGGCAATGGCATTCAGCCCAACATTTGACTCCAGTGCAGAAGTTGCCCACCATCCAATGTTGCGTTTTTCTGCAAGTTCAATCCATTTATTGCTGTGTTCAAGCCCTCCCAGGAGGCTTGGTTTTAAAATGATGAATTGGGGTTTGATCTGTGAAAGCAACTGTTCTTTGGTTTCGGTCTTGCTTACTCCGATGAGTTCCTCATCCAGAGCCACAGGCAGGGGTGATGAAGTGCAGATGTGGGCCATTTGTTCCCATTGGTTGGCCTGGATGGGCTGCTCTATGGAATGGATGTGGAAACCTGCGAGTACTTCCAGTTTTTGCAAGGCATCATGTGGCGAAAAGGCGCCATTTGCATCCAGCCTGATTTCAAGGGTATCCGGGCTGAACTGCTTGCGCAGGTTTTTTAGCAGCGCTGCTTCCTCATCAAAATTCAGTGCTCCCACTTTAAGCTTTAATACTTTGAACCCCAGGTCAAGCTTCTCCCTGATGCGCTCTTGCATCTGTTGCTTGTTGCCCATCCATATCAAACCATTGATAGGAATTCCTGCTTCTCCGCGGGTAAATGCTGAGGGGAATAGCATGCCTTTATGCTTTTGCTCAAGGTTGAGCAGGGCTGCTTCCAGACCAAACTGTACCGACGGGAAACCCTCCAGCTGCCCGGGGGCAGGGGTTGAGCCAGCATTGATTTGGTCAACTACCTCTGTGAGTTTTTTTTCATATCCTTCCTGGTATTCGGGGTTCAGACCGGGTATTACTGAGCATTCGCCTATTCCTGTGAACCCGTTTTGTGTAAGAATAAAAAACCAGGATGGCTTGGAATACAACGTGCCCCGGGATGTTTGCCCCGGTGTGATAAAGTTCAGTTCATATTTTTTTATTGCTGCCTTCATCATTAATTCAGAACGGTGTAGAGGTGAGATTTATTTGTTTTTTTAGGATTACAGGCCTGTTCTGGCATGTATTAAATGTTTTCCCCCATAAAAATCGCATTGGCATCAGATGATATGGCCCAGCCCAAAAGCCACCGAGAACAGTAAAGTGGCTGTGGCAAGCCTTTTCAGTTCAGGATAAAGCTCTATGGGGTCGGTATAACTGAATACAGCTATGATGTTGCGGAAGAACAGAGGGAAAGCCAGAATAAACAGGAACTGGTAGGCGGAATGGTAATTGAAAATGACGTAAAGGGGTCCTAATATGGCTGATAATATGATCAATGCCAGATGGTAAAGCCTGGCGTTTTTGTCTCCGAGCCAGACCACCATGGTGCGTTTTTTTGCTTTTTTGTCGCTTTCGTAATCACGCAGGTTGTTGAGGTTGAGCACACCTGCACTAAGCAGACCAATGGCTGCTGCCGGCAATGCATGCCAGGGGTTAAAAGTTCCGGTATGCAGAAAGTGTGTGCCCAATACACCTATCAGTCCAAAAAACAGAAATACGGAAATATCTCCCAGACCTCTGTATCCGTAAGGGTTTTTGCCCACTGTATATTTGATGGCAGCAGTAATGGCGGCAATACCCAGGGTCAGAAAAAGCAGGATAATACCCGTATCTTTCCCTTTGGCACCATACCAAATCAGTAGCAGCCCCGAAATCAGTGCCAGGAGAATAGTAACCACAATCCCTTTTTTCATTTGTGTGGCGGTAATTTGCCCGCTTTGAACAAGTCGTCGCGGACCGATGCGTTCTTCATTGTCGGCTCCGCTGGCAAAATCTCCGTAGTCGTTGGCAAAGTTTGAAAGGATTTGCAAAAATAGAGTGGTAACCGTAGCCAGAATAAGGATACTCCACTGGAAACTGCCTTCTGACCAGGCCAAAAAACTGCCCATAAGGGGACTTGACAATGCCAGGGGCAATGTTTTAAGTCGTGCTGCTTCTATCCAGGGTTTGGGATTCATGTGTTTGTATAATACATGTGTTTAATAGAGGGTTTTTATATTTTACGGCCTGGCTCTTAAACCAAATGTGCAGGCTGATTAGGGGAACCTGGGATATTTTTTAAAATCGGGGTCTCGTTTTTCCAGGAAAGCATTTTTCCCTTCCTGCGCCTCTTCGGTGAGGTAGTACAGCAGGGTGGCATTGCCTGCCAGCTCCTGAACACCGGATTGTCCATCCAGTTCGGCATTGAGCCCTGTTTTTATCATTCTCAGGGCCAACGGGCTGCGTTTCATCATTTTTTTGCACCATTCCACGGTGGTGTCTTCCAGCTGGTCAAAGGGTACTACCTTATTGACCATGCCCATTTCACGGGCTTCTTCGGCGCTGTACTGGTCACAAAGGAACCAGATTTCGCGTGCTTTCTTCTGCCCCACATGGCGTGCCAGGTATGAAGAGCCAAACCCGGCATCAAAGCTACCCACCTTGGGCCCTGTTTGTCCGAAAATGGCATTGTCAGATGCAATGGTTAAATCGCATACCACATGCAATACATGCCCGCCACCTATGGCATATCCATTCACCATAGCGATAACTGGCTTGGGAAGAGAGCGAATTTGTTTTTGCAGATCCAATACATTTAACCTGGGCACTCCATCCTTTCCCACATAACCACCGGTGCTTTTTACATTTTGATCTCCACCACTGCAAAATGCTTTATCTCCTTCACCGGTGATGATAACAGTGAAAATATCATCATTTTCGCGGCAAGTTACCATGGCATCTTTCATTTCCTGAATGGTATCCGGGGTGAAAGCATTGTAATAGCGTGGGCGGTTGATGGTAATACGGGCGATACCCTCAAAGAAGTCAAATTTTATTTCACTGTATTGTTTTAGGGGGGTCCAGTTTCTGCTTTTTTTCATTTTTTGCTGATGGTTTGAAAATATTTTTTAAAAATATCTG
>SLQX01000168.1 GCA_007131245.1 Bacteroidales bacterium | reverse complement strand
ATCAAAACATTTTAGTACCCTTGAATCCGGAATCATAAAGTTGTCAGGTTGTTATTTTTTGCACAAAGCACCTCATTAAGGGGTGCAACTTATCTGGCTACTACCTAATTTCTTCCAACCGAATTCAGGAAACTTACTGTTGATGAGGAGTTCATGAAAGGGCCGAAGCAATAAAACTTTCATAATGATAGGCTTGCAAAAGGGTGAGAAAATACTTTATGATGCAAGTTATCCAGAGACTGGCAGCCAAACCTCAGCTCATTATGTCAAGCAGATTATTTTTTGGTGAAGAAAGCATTTGGCGCTAATGAGTTTATAAGTTATATGTTTACAAATTTCTTTTTGTTTCAACGAATTAAATAAATTGTACACCAATGAATGTTTATTTACTTGTAGTGGTAGCCTATTTTGGCTTGATTACGCTGATTTCTTTATTAACCAAAAAAGTAGCCAGCCGCTCAGCAGCTGATTATCTTGTAGCAGGCCGTAACCTTGGTGTTATTGCCTGTGCTGTGGTTGTTGCCTCCGAGTGGCTCGGGGGGATGAGTACCATAGGTGTAAGCGAAAGAGCTTTCGATACAGGAACCATGCAGCCAGTTTTGTATAATATCTCAACAGCACTGGGAATGATTATCATCGGTTTTACAGTTGCCCGACACTACAGAAAGAATAATGTTCATACGGTGAGTGAGATGCTGGAGAATCTGTTTGGACGCAGGGCACGGGCCATATCGGCCATTGCATTCCTGTTTGCTTATGTGGTTTTGGCATTTGTACAGCTGCAAACAGCATCCAGTGTTATATCAGCAATGTTTGGCCTCCCCTGGTTATACTCCGTGATTATATCTTCCATCGTGATAACAATCTATACCTATGTAGGAGGTATGCACGCACTGGCCATTACGGGGATAATTCATGTTATCACCATGTTTGTAGGTGTGGGTATTGCTACCTGGATTGGAATAAGTGATGTGGGTGGTTTTGCCGCTCTTCAGCAGGAGATGGTTAGCCAGGGTGCGCCCGAAAACCTTTACAATCCCTTTAGTGGGGGGTTGAGTTATGCCTGGAGCCTGGTGTTAGGTGGTGTGCTTGGAGGTATGGCCGGACAGGCAAGTATACAACCTATATTTGCCGCACGTAGTGCCTCGGTGGCTAAAAAGGCAGCCATCTTTTCTTCTCTGATTATTGCACCCTTTGGAATCATGGTTGCATTGCTTGGGCTTGTTGCTAAAACTGGTTTTTATTATGATGTTACTTCTATGGAAAGCCCTCTTTGGAGTAGCGCCATGGAAATGATTAACCCCAAGATGGTGCTGCCTACCTTGATGGTGACCCCTGAGTTTATTCACCCTGTATTAGGAGGTGTTGCACTGGCAGGTATTCTGGCTGCTATCCTTTCTACTGTAGGGCCAGTGAATTTTGCCGTTGTTACCATCGCTACCAAAGATATCTATCACGGGATTATTAATAAAACGGCTGTGGATAAAAAACTCATCTCTACAGCTCGTAAATTGGTAATCCTGGTTAACCTCATCACCATTCCCCTGGCTTATTACAGTACGGGGGCAATCCTGAGTATGGCCTATATCTCTTATGGAATAAGGGCCATTGGTGCCATTGTAATTGTTTTAGGTATATACCAGCGTGGCTGGATTAGTACTGACGGTGTAAGATGGGCATTTATTGGTGGTACAGTTGCTGTTGGTCTTAATATCATTGCCAAACTTGCCGGATGGTGGGCTATTGAGGATACATACATGGCTATTGGTGCCGCATTGGTATTTGTAATACTGGGTAATATCCATGCCAACAGGAAAAGAAACCGGCTGCGCCGAAAGTCATCAAAGCTAAAACCACCAGCTCAAACAGACTTGTCTGCTTAAGTAAAAAGTGCAGTCGGGGTGAGACTTCATTCACTGCGTATTGATAGTCTTGGCCTGAGGGTTTTAAACCGGATGAAAGCTTTGCATAGGCAAACCTTACAGGGTATTCAGAATGAAAATATCGATTACCCATTATTCAATTTAACAGGCTGTAAAAAAAATCATATATTGAGCATCCATTTTTATACACCAAAGTGTTTAAAGTTTAACAAAATAAAGAATTGTTCTTTAAAATTTAACAAAAATCCAAACAATGACTGAAGAGACACCTTTGCAAGGACTTAAAGTACTGGAACTGGCCAGCGTTTTGGCTGGCCCCAGTGTGGGAATGTTTTTTGCCGAACTGGGAGCTACCGTTTACAAAATAGAAAATGTTACCACAAAGGGAGATGTTACCCGCAAATGGAAATTACCTAAAGAGTCTGCTGATACTGATATCTCAGGCTATTTTTCCTGTGTTAACTGGGGAAAATATTCCTTTGCTGTTAACCTGTGTGAGGAGGAGGGGCTTCAGATTATCTATGAACTTGCAGCACAGGCCGATATTGTTCTTGTAAGCTACAAACCAGGTGATGCTGAAAAGCTTAAAGTAGACTATCCTACCCTGAAAAAATACAACCAAAGCCTAATCTATTCTCATATTACAGGTTATGGTCTTCAAAACTCCCGTGCGGGCTTTGATGCCATTATTCAAGCCGAAAGCGGTTTTACTTATATGAATGGTGAGCCCGATGGCCCTCCCACCAAGATGCCGGTAGCGCTAATGGATGTCCTGGCGGCTCATCATTTAAAAGAAGCCATATTGTTGGCTCTCTATTACAGGGAAAGAACCGGCAAGGGGCAATACATTGAAGCATCACTATTTAAGGCAGGTATTTCATCCCTGGCCAACCAGGCTACCAACTGGCTGGTAGGTAAGGCTATTCCTGAAAGAATGGGCTCTGATCACCCCAATATAGTGCCCTATGGTACTATATTTAAGACATCTGATGAAAAAGAAATTGTTTTAGCCGCCGGAACCGATAAGCAATATCATCACTTGATAACCCTGTTGGGGCGGTCTGATTTGGCAACAGATTGTAAGTTTGAGAAAAATCATGGCCGGGTAATTCACAAAGAGGAGATTAAAGCCATTATCCAGGGAGAAATCAGCAAATATACCCGTGAAGAAATACTAAACCTCTTACAGGCAAAAAGAATTCCTGCAGGTGGGGTTTTCAATATGAAAGAGGTGTTTGAGGTTCCTGAGTCAAAGCCCATGCTGCTCGACGGGAGCTATGATGACGGGATGAAAATCCATGGAGTGAGTTCCATAGCTTTCAATACCACAGATAAAATGCAGGTTGACAAGTTAAGTCCACCGCCCCATTATGGAGAGCATACCCGCTCGGTTTTAACAGACATTCTCAAATATGATAAAAAAGTAATCAATGAACTTATAAACAAAGGAGTTGTATATGCAAGAAAATAAGAAAGGGAACCGCACACTAACCGATGCCTCCCGCCTAATCATTGAATCCATGGCTCGTGCCGGGGCTGATTCCTTTATTGGCTACCCAATAACACCAGCAAATTTATTGTACCAGTACGGTTCACAGCGGATGCCATTAATGCTGGCCGCACCCGATGAAATAACTACCCTGCAATGGATGGCTGGCTTGTCAGCCACCGGTAAAGTACCTATTACAGCCACCTCTTTTCCGGGTTACGCCTTGATGATAGAATCGGTAAATATGGCTTACATGATGGAGCTTCCCATGGTGATTATTTTGGTGCAGCGGCTTGGTCCGGCAACTGGTACAGCCACATGTGGTGCCCAGGGTGATTTAAGTTTGCTGCGTGGCAATATTTCCGGGGGGCACCCATTACCTGTAATTGCCACATCCTCTTTTGAGGATTGCTGGACCCTTTCAGCAAAAGCTGTGGAAACAGCCATAAAACTGAGAACCCCTGTGGTCCTGCTTACATCAAAAGAAGAGGTAATGACCAGTAAGAGCTTTGATATGGCCAGTTTGCCTGAGATTAAAAAGACCGAGCAGAAATACTATGATTTGGATTGCGAAGGTGCATACAAGTCTTATAAGCCTACAGATATGGTGCCCGATTTCCTGCCGGTTACCCAAAATAAGCACCAGGTGAGGATTAATGCATCTACCCATAACCAACTTGGATTGTTACAGCACTCTACTCCGGAGGCAATGGATAATACCCGGAGACTTGAAGAGAAAATCAAGCAGAAGGCGTTTGAATACATCCAGTATGAACTTTATGAACAGCAGGACGCTGAAAAGCTTGTGGTGGCCTTTGGTATTACGGCTGCTGCTGCAAAAGATGCCGTTGCACAACTTCAGCAGGACGGGGAAAAGGTTTCTTTGCTGATTCCCAAAACTCTGGTACCAGTACAGGATGTTTATGCCGAAATCATGGATAGCTATAATAAAGTCGTTGTGGCTGAGGAAAATATCAACAATCAATTCAGCGAGATGATTTATGGTATCCGTAAACCTGCAGGCCATAGCTTTGTAGGCTCACTGGGAAAAATGATTACACCACAACAAATTATTGAGGAGGTAAAAGCATGATAAAAGAATATTTAAACACCGATGCATTGCCCTATTGCAAAGGGTGTGGACACGATTTGATAGCCAGAAATACCACCAAAGCCCTTGAGAAACTTAACTATGATCCCCTGGATGTGATTATGGTCACTGACATTGGTTGTCATGGTATCATTGATAAATGCCTGAATACGCACACAGTTCATGGTTTGCATGGTCGTTCCAGTGCTTTGGGTGCAGGTATTAGCCTGGGTAATGAAAACCCCGATAAAAAAATCATTGTTTTCATTGGTGATGGTGGAACAACCATTGGCCTGCAACATATCATGGAGGCCTCCAGGCTAAATATCAATATGACTGTGGTAGTGCACAACAACTATCTCTACGGTATGACCGGAGGACAAACCAGCGGACTTACACCTCCCGGTTTTAAAACGACCACTTCATACGAGGGTAACCCTTTCACAGGTTATGATATTTGTGCTTTATCACATACGGCAGGTGCTGCTCATACCAGCCGAATTATGGGGGTAGGAGACATAAGTGATAAGCTGAAAAAGGTTTTAGAAGTGAAGGGCTTTTCTTTGGTAGAGGTGCTGGAAATTTGTCCCAGCTACGGGGTGAAACTTAATCCCAAACGTAAACTGTCGGAAATTGTTGAGACTGCTGGTAAACCCCTTGGTGAGTGGGTTAACGACAGGGAGCAGTTTAATGTGCACCAGGGCAGCAAAGAAAAGAATTTGCTTGAAAAAGTACCTGTGATTAAAAAAGTTTTTAACTCTTACCTGAAAGACCCCATGGCTTTAATCGTTAGCGGTTCTGCCGGTGAAGGGGTACAACTGGCAGCCGGTTTGATTAGCAAGGCTGCTATTAGTTCAGGGTTACATGTTACACAAAAGGGGAGCTACCCGGTTACTGTTGGCGTTGGTTTTTCTACTTCTGAAATCAACCTTTCTCCAGGAAAAATTAATTTTCATGGCATCAATGTCCCCGATGTAGTTATAATAACCAGTGCTGATGGTTTGGCGCACAACCTTAAAAAAATTGAAGCCATGAAAGGCGGCAAGGTGTTTATGGATAGCAGCCTGGAGGTACCCAATACGGGAGCCGAAGTAATCAGGCATGACTTCAGGGGGCTGGGTGCACGCAATGCCTCCATCTTTGCTGTTTTCTACTTTGCCCTGAAAACAGGTGTTATTTCCACCGAATCCATTTTTCAAATTATAGAAGAGGAAGGGAAAGGGAAAAAACTGCCGATAGCAAAAATAAAAGATGCCTTATCAGCATTGTAAGTTATCTAACTGAATGGACACCACAGAAAGAATATAATCAGGTCTTCTATATACATGTTTTTTATGATGAGCATGGTGTAACCGGGGGTGGCAAATTTACTTTCTGTGGTGTTTTTGTGTTTTCTTCACCTTTATGACAAAAAGTCGGGGATGTGATGTATTGCTGTTACCACAGCCAATGCAGGTTTAAAGATTTTACTACTTTTGCTCTCTTGTATTCTTTTTTGTCATATGACAGCTAAAAAACGACGGAAAAAAAGAACATCACTCCCTCTTTGGGCAGCAACCAAGGATTGGCTAAAAGCTTTTTTCCTGGCTTTGGGGTTGCTGATATTTTTACGTTTTTTTCTATTTGATTTGCACAGTTATTCGGGCAGCAGTATGGAGCAAACCATATTACCGGGCGATGTACTTTGGGTTAATAAAGTCCGCTATGGTCCCCGGATGCCTTTGCGTTTAATCCCACAGAGCTGGGTTAATTTGTTGCTTACCACTGATTCACTTACCCCGGCCAGACAGTTGCCTTACTGGAGAATACGGGGGAATGAATATCCCCGCATCAATGATCTCGTATTACTCAATGCACCTGCTCCCCACCATGTGCCCATCGATAGGCGGAGTCGCAAGATTAAACGTGTTGTGGGTTTGCCAGGCAATAAAATCGAGCTAAAAGATGCCAATGTATTTATAAATGAAGAGCCAGTGGAAAATGTATCCAACTTGAAATGGTATTACCTGCTTGAGTTGCAAAGAAGTGTCAATCAGCAGCAATGGATTGAGGAGCAAGCTTTGGCCAATGTGGTTCGTCAGGCCGGGCACAACCGTTTTGTGGTAAATACGACCCGGAAAATGTCGGATTCGCTGGCTGGCTTGGATCAGGTCGTAAGTGTAAGCAAGTTAAAAGCCCACAATCCGGATGATCTGAATCCCCCTTTCGGAACTATAGCCAAAGACTGGGGTCCGGATGATTATGGCCCTTTATATATCCCACACAAGGGATACACCATAGAACTGGACTCGTCTGTTGTTGATTTTTATGGGTACCATATCCGTTATCATGAGAGAAATCATCTCAGGGTCAGCAATGATTCAGTGTTTGTGGATGGCGATTATGCAGCGTCGTATACCTTCCGAAACAACTACTATTTTGTGTTGGGAGATAACCGTCATAACACCTCCGATTCAAGAATGTGGGGGTTGGTGCCTGAAAGCCATATGGTAGGCAGGGTTTCCCGGGTTTTTGTATCCTTTGATAAGTCAGCGGGATTATTTAAAAAAATCAGATGGAGCCGGTGGGGGAAGAAAATCGGCCATTTTGAATAGGATTTTATTTTGGCCAGTTTTTATTTTACTCGATAATAAAGCATTGGCCCAATTATTTTATTGCTAAAGTAGTATGCCATGAATAAATACCAGAAAAAGTCTTCTGACCGTATTTTACTTTCCTCTGCCTACTTTCCGCCGGTGGAGTATTTTGTATTCCTGGCAAAATACAAAAACGTATTAATTGATAATAACGAAACGTATACCAAACAAACCTGGCGAAACAGATGCAGTATCCTGACAGGAAATGGAGTAGGGGTATTGAGTATACCTGTAGAAAAGCCCCTGGGTAAGCAGACCAAAACCAGCCAGGTGAAAATGAGCCGGCATTACCCATGGCAAAAAAATCATGTACGTACCATCGAAGCAGCTTACAGGAATGCCCCCTTTTACATTTATTATAAGGATATGATTTTGGATCTGATTGTAAAGCCAGGAAGTGATTCACTGGCAGAATTCAATGATCGGATTTTGAAGGTGGTAACAAATGAATTGGGGTTAAAACCCGAGGT
>SLQX01000213.1 GCA_007131245.1 Bacteroidales bacterium | reverse complement strand
TTTGGTGGGACAATGGGAAAGTATTAAACCAGGCAGTTCTTCAATTCACTAATAATAAAACCTGGGATATACCGCCATCCAAAGTGTTTATTTGTGTTGGTGAAAATGAAGGATTTATATTACCATTTATGGAAAAGTTTAAAGCACATCTTGAAACAGCTGACTATGAAAATATAGATTTAAAATGGCAAATATTTGATGGTGAAACCCACCTTTCCTTATGGCCTGCCAGTACAAGTAAAACCATTACTACGCTGTATGGTAAAAAGTAGTTGAATTTTAAAGTAAGCCCAAAAACACAATAGCTACTGTAACTATACCGGGAACTTTTGCAAACAATAAATTCAACTAAAACATTTTATTATGAAACAAACACAAAATAACAATAAGCTAAAACTGCTTTTGTGGTTCCATTCATTGGCTGGGCTCAGCTTCGGACTGACATTCCTGTTGGTTCCGGACTTTCTGAGCAACCTTCTTGCAGTACCCACCGATTCCATGGGAACCATTGGCTGGAGGTACTTCGGACTTATGATCCTGGGAGTAGCAGGTATTGCATTTGGTTCCCGAAACAAAACAGTCGATGAGATCCGTTACCCTATCCTTCTCGTGTTCTTTCTCTTGTACATCGGGATGGTACTGGTGAAGCTGGCCCTCGTAGTTTTCACCGGACTTGAGATTAACCTCTGGATGTGGTTTGTTATTGGCATCCACGTATTTATGGCTATTGCTTACGGTTCTTTTGTATTCGTAGGCAAACAAACGCATCCTCTGACTCCGGGAATCTCACCGGGATAACAATATACATCCAGCATTGGGGGGGTGAATCGAATGTATCTCTTCAGGCTGTTACAGATGATTAAAAGTTGGGCACAATACATTTAGCTATGGAACATGCAATAAACAACAGAATCGGGATTCTTTTTTTCTCCCCAACAAACACAACGAAAAAAATATGTAACGCTATAGCATCTGGTATGGGAGCAGATGATCCGCTGATCCTTGATATCACTTATCCGGATACCCGGTCAGAAATTATCGCCAATGCAGATACTGTGTTGGATGAGATTGACTATTTGATTGCAGGTGCCCCGGTGTATTGCGGCAAATTACCTCTTCTGGCACTCGAATGTCTAAGGGCTTTACACGGACACGGTAAAAAAGCTACTGCGGTGGCTGTATACGGAAACCGTGACTATGGAACTGCCCTTTATAATATGGTGGAAATGCTTTCACAAAATGGTTTTAATGTGATAGCAGCGGGGCTATTTATTGGCCAGCACTCCTATTCAGATGTTGTCCCTGTTGCCATAGGCCGTCCTGATGAATCAGATATCGAAAAGGCACGAGAGTTTGGAGCTCAAGTATTACAGGCTTCTAAGCCTTTAAACATTGAGGATATTCCAATTCAATGGGACAAGCATTCCAAATCGAAAGAATATACTGCCCTTAAACCTACATATAAAGGAAAAATTTGTATAAAATGCGGAAGATGTGCAGAGGTTTGTCCGACAGGTATTCTCTCATCTGAAACAGGTGAACATTTAAATCGCCATGGAAAGAAAAACTGCATAGGATGCATGGCTTGTGTGAATAATTGTAAATCAGAAGCAAGGATCTCAAAAGCAAATCCAATAGTCAGGCTTATGATGAAAAGAGTTCTTGGGCAAGCATCCAGAGAACGCAAAGAGCCGTTTGTAATGATGTGAACCGAGCCATGACAGTACCATTAACACACACCTAGATGTTTATAATTTACAGCAAACTTAAAAAGATGTAGTACTCTCCCTTAGTAGCCTTTTACAACTTTGTGTCCGAAACAAATCAAAACCGGTCTTTTTGACTTATTCGTAAGGGGAAGCAATATTTTTCGTAATATTGTTATGAATCAAAAAACAATATTATGGGAAAAGCCATTGTAAAATGCATGATTGCCACCTACGCGGAGGATACGTATATCGTGGAAGTACCCTGCAAGAAGGGTGATATTGATGAAATCATTTTTGCCCGTGCCTGGCAAAAGGTGAAAGAGCAGGAGCCAGCCATTCCTTATGGTCACCGCTCAGCAGAGATTATTAAAAGGGTTGATTGACAAATTCTCTTATTATCCTTCTTAGGGAATTTTTATTATAATGCCTTATAGACCAGCAATATGGCAAAGATTATTAGCAGGACAAACAGCGTTTTAGAAGTATCCTATCCCTTGTTAACAGTATGCTCCAATCAATAAATCCAAGAAATCTTTTATGGTTGTTGCATAATTTCACATTTCTAATGAAACTTGCATGAGCACTGTGCTCAAAAGATGAGTTGTTACCCCCTTCCTCCAAAGAGCTGGGATAACCAACAAGAACCAATCAACCCACTCACTAAATAAAACTTATTCCATACCTACCACAAATTTTTGCTACCACCTCCAGATCGGGTGGCCCCTGGGGGAGTTGGGCCAATTCTTCAAACATCACCTCCATTCCCGAAGGGAAGAATCCCAGGTCTACTTTGGCTTTTCGTGTACCCACTACTTTCCAGGTATGGGGTACACCACGGGGGCAATAAATCATATCTCCGGCTTTTAATAAATGGGTTTTCCCTTCAAGGGAAAACTCCACTTCTCCCTCAATGAGCTTAAATACTTCATCTTCCTTTTCATGCACATGGGGAGGAATACCCACACCGGGATCATTGTATTGCTCCACCAAAGCATACTGCCCTCCTGTATCTTTCCCGGTAAGCTTTACACTCATCTGGTCGCCGATAACATTGAGTTTTTGCCCCTGTGCTTTCCGTACTATCTTTACACTATTTTCAGGAGAAATACTTTTTATTGACGCCAGTGCCATCAATGGCAGCATTGTGCCTGCAGCCACTGTGGCGGCAATATTTTTTAAAAAATCACTTCTTTTCATAAGCCAAATCTTTTAGGATTTTATTACAATAAACACAAAGAATTATCAATTTAAACAGGTATTTGTAACCCAAGCTACCAAACAACCCATTATCGCCGTATATATACCTTTACTCATGACAAATTTCGCATATACATCGTTAAACATCAATGCAATAAAGTAAGATTTCCATGCGAAAATCATCCTATAAGAGAGAAAAATTATTCTTTGAACCCCAATAAAAGATTTACTCAGGTTGTCCACAGGTTATCCTATAAGAGGTTTATTTCTGCCGGTAAGTCATAGGCGAACAACCCATCTTTTTTTTGAAAAAGTTGCTAAAATGTTCCGGTTCGGAAAACCCCAATTGGATAGCTATTTCTTTGATGGAAAGGTTGGTAAATTTTAGGTCGCGACATGATTTAAAAATCAATTGCTCACTTATTATACTTTTGGCATTTACACCCATCACTTCTTTTACAACGTTGTTGAGGTACCTTGGTGAAAGGTGCATCAATAGTGCGTAATCAGTTACCCGGTGATAGATGTTGAGCTTTTGTGAAACAAGATGTTTGAACTTACTTACGATAGACAAGTAGTGATTGTTGCTACTTGCTTTGACAGGTATGTTACAGCTGCTATCACAGTAAACAAGCAAGGTTTTCACAAGAGACAGTGCGGCAATCTCTCTGTTGGGTAGGTTGGATTGCATCACCTCGGCTATCATCTCTGTAAGTGAGTTGATCCTTTCCCCAATTTTCGGGCTTAACACAATACTTGGGGTTTCACCAGAGTAAAGCATTAGGTCAGCATATTGAATATGAAGATCTCCAAAATAGTGTAGGTTGAAAAAGCCCAAAGGGAGTCGTAATATCCAACCCCTGGGACGCAAACAATTGAATTGCAGGTTAACCTCTTTGCCTGGATGAATAAATGTAATAGAATAGGGAAGGGACTTAACTTTTTCAAATTCCGTTATCATGCTTTTTACACCGCTCTCTAACCATAAGATTTGATAGTTCTCCGGGTTGCATATTTGGGTATGTCTGCGATTAAGTTTTTGCACACAGATGAACCCGGAGTTGCCCTGATGTCCGGTATTAGTAGCATTTTTCTCTTTTTCGTTTAATGTGAGGGTGTTCATGGGTTTGTTTATTTACGAATACACCTAATCTCCCGAATCTAATCAACCAAGTTCGGGGAAAATAAACAGTTGTTTAAAATTACGTTTTTTAACTTTTAAAACCAATTTTTTTTGCATGAAAAATCCGGGAGGATGAACTGTCTGGCCCAAACTCCCGGAAATTATGGAAAAGATTCCATGTTTAAGCCTGCAGGGCTATATTATATATTTTGAAATTCAACCCCGTTAATAAGTTAATTAATATTCACAAAACCAGCGTATTCACAGCTGACATTGGGATTGAAGGGCGAGTAAATGCCGTTTGGATTGTTCTTCCATACCCATACATGAATCTGGTAATGTGGAAATGGAGGGCCTCCTTTGGCATTAACAGGAACAAGTTCGCCATGCTCATTTTCTACATAAATGATTTCCCGGTGATCATCGAATTCTATTTCTCCCAGCATGGGTGGGCCTTGGTTCATGGAGTCCCAGGGCTCTGCAGGAACAAGAAATTCAGCAGCTACCAGTTTTAGTTTTCCGTTTTGGGAAGGTTCATATACCAAAACACCAGGTTCTGATGGATTCACAAAGGGGCCGATTCTGTCATAGTGTATTGCATGAAATCCCATTCCTCCAAATTCGGGATGTTCAACACAGTGGGGATCCAACGCATAACCATCTTGCACGGCGGCATCAAACCTGTGGTACCTTGCAGTTGCTTTTCTAATCTCTGCCAGGATTTGGTTTTGAACAGTATTGCCTGCTTTTAGATCAAATTCCTCGGTAAGCATAACTGCTGTTTTGCTCTTATTTGCATCTGCTTCCAGTTCTTCCATCTTTTCAGACGAACATGCAGCAAAGATGAATACAGATATCATCAGCCCTGTCGCCATAAAGGCCAATTTTTTGTTATTCGTTTTCATAATTTTGATGTTTAATGAATAATATGTTTGATTCATCACAAATATCAGCAACAAATGTTTCTTTTTACCTGCAAAAAAGTAAGGATAAAATGCAAAAAAGGAAACAAGAAAGTATCTGCTTAATATAAACATAAGATAAGTTATAGTCATTTTTATAAAAAAGCGACTTTATTGAACGCATTTAACGGACTGGGGACGTTGAATATGGGTAGTGAGATGAAATGGTGGGACTTGGTTTATGTGTCTGGTATTTTGGTGTTTATGTTTTATTATCTAAAAAGTATTCCATAAAGCCTTTCAATTTTTGCCTCAAGTTTGTGCATGGCAATCTACCATTGGTCGGGTAGTATTCTTTACCTTCTAAAAACAACAAAATACCTGGTATGGTAAGCATTTGTAACTGACCGGCAAGCTTAGGGTTTTGGGTGCCTGCTCTTGAACCAGTTTGATGCGTGGAAACCGGCTTTTGAGTAAGTGCTCAAGTTGCGGCCACAATACCCTGCATACTCCACATTTTTCGTCATAGAAGTAGAGGATAACAGCAGGATGGGTTGATGTTAGCTTTTCAAGCTCTGATATGTCCATCTGGGGTGGTACTAAGGTTAAGAATAGGGTGACATAAAAAAAATTTCTCTCACACATTAACATTATTGCAAAGGTTTTGTTGGAAATCTCACAGGTTTTATGATACTTATTTTGAAAGGAGTTTAGCCAGGATCAAAAAAGCATCATTTTGGATACAGACCATTTGCTATTGTGAAAATCAGCCAGCTTTCCAGTTCTGTATATTCCTTCCTTACTTACTGGGAGTAAGTAGTTCTTGTAAAAAACAACAGGGAGTGTGTCAAATCTCTTGTTTTGCACACTCCCTGTAAGGTAAGCAGGTTTATTAAAGCTTAGTATTGTTATCGGATTATAACTTTTACCACTTGTTGTGTATGATTGATGTTCAATGTGTAAATGCCGGGTATTAAGTCACTTATATCGAGCATTGCTCTGCTTTTTTCAGGGTTGTTGATCTTTTTTTCTTTCACCAACTGGCCTTGCATTGAATAAATGGTTATATGTATATATTTATCGCTGTTTTGGAAAAATTCCACCCAGAGTTTATCCTTTGCTGGGTTTGGAAATATCCGGAAGGAAGAGTTGTCAGAGATTTTCTGCAGATTAGTTGATGTTTGAAAAACGGCATGCACAGTATGATTGTCAGACACACCATCCACATGCAGTGTTCCCTGACTGGGTTGCCCAGTGCGGTTTATTTCAAGTTGGTCAGTTACAGAAACGCCATCAAGCAGCACATCAGATATGTGCGCATCTGAATCCGCCTGAATCATAATGGAGATATCATCGCCTTCAGCCAGGGTTTGTTCGCCTTGAGGAGTCGTGGTTCCGGGGCCTTCGGAGCTGATGGTTACGTTATAATGAATTAGGCTTTGGGCGCTAACCTGATTTGAAGGTATGGATACCCCCAGGTCATAAACCGCTTTTACATAAAACTCATATTCACCAGGTGCCGGAACAGGGAGTTGGTGTTCCAGGGTTTGGGGATCGTTGATTTGGGCAATCATCTCATTGTTCTTAAAAACCTGGTAGCCTGTTAGATTAAGATTTGCTTTCCCCTCCAGCTTGATAGCATCCAGTTTGATGGCAAAAAGATCGGTGGTTTCGGTATGAACAAAAGCTACATGTACGGTTTGCCCTTGGTATTCAGACAGATCAATCTCGTGAGGCTTCCAGGTAATGTCCTGTTCAGGCAGGGTTTCTTCATGCAGAAGGATGGTGAAATCGTCCACGTCATTTCCATCGACTGAGAGGAACACTTTATAATGCTCCTGGGAGTAATTGGCTCTTTGAGCTGCAACAGCCCACGACAGTGTAGCATTGGCTCCCAGTTCCACAGCAGGAGTAATAAACCAGTTATCAGGTGTGTAGGTGTTTCCGTTGAACCATGAGTAGCTGGCTATGGCCTGGTCTCCGCTATAGGCAGGATAAGGATTTAACTCAGGATCATAGGGAACATCAAAAAGGATCCATGCCATTTCACCTTCATCATTGTCGATGTTTTGCCAACCTGCAGGAGGGAAAGTATTGTCATTAAGTCCCGAGAAATCTTCCCAAAGGTACACATCATCCAGTTTTGGGGTTTCCCAACTGAGTGTCCACATATCCTGTGTTTCAGAGATGGTGAGATTTTGGGGTGGAAAATTGATGGCATCCGCCTCAATCGTTACTTCAATCGTGTTGGAGGAGCCAGACTCTTGTTCGCCATACATGGCTGTTACATGGTATTGGTATTGGCCCGGGCCCGGATTAACATCTGTCCAGGAAAGCTGCAATAAATCGTCAGTTTGTTTTACCAATTCATTGTTTCTATAAATCCTGTACCCATCAAGGTCTTCGCCAGGCATGTCATACAAGCGAATGTCATCCAGCTTGATGGCAAAAAGATCAGTGGTTTGGGTATGAACAAAGGCTACATGGATTTGCTCTCCGGCATATTCTGTGAGGTCATATTGCCGGGTTTTCCAGGTAATATCCTGTTCGGGGAGGGTCTCTTCGTGTAGCAGAGTGGTGAAGTCTTCGGTATCAGTGCCCGTGGTGGAAATCTTTACTTTATAATGCTCCTGGCTGAAGTTGGGACGTTGTGCTGCAATGGCCCAGTGCAGCAGTCCGTTGTCAGGCACCTGGATAGAGGGTGTTATGAGCCAGTTGTCAGGTGTAAGAGTTTGTCCGTTAAACCAGGAGTAACTGGCTGCGGCATATTCACCGTCATAGGCAGGATAGGGATTGATTTCAGGATCATAAGGTACATCGAAAAGAATCCAGGCAATGTCATCTCCATCGTTGTCCACATTCATCCATCCTTCGGGTGGAAAAGTAGCATCTGTCAGCCCTTCGAAACTTTCGTGAAAAAGTAACTCTGACTCAGCTCCCTGGGGCGCATGCCACTGAAGAATTACATCTTTGTCTTCAGTAAGTTCAAAAGATAAATTTACTGGTTGTTCGGCAATGGATAAAGCTGCATAAAAGGCTAAAACAGCAAATAAAAGTAGTTTTTGTAACATGTGTTTTAAATTATCGAATGAGTTAATAAAATAAATTATAAAATGCAAATGTAGGTGAAAAATGTATTGTTCAGTGCCAGGTTGGGAATGTTTAACACCCATCAGGTCATTGGAAAGGATTTAGCGATTAATGGTTGTGAAATTGGGCTCATACCTCATAGCCGGTGTTGAAATAGCGAAAATGCCGGTAAAATCCGGAGTTTTTCGTGGACAGAAAATGATGTTTTTGTACCCGGAAACCATCAGTTTTGGCATGAGTTGCTACACCGCCAATGGTATACCTTATTATCATGCTATAAACCGCTCTTGCAAAATAGCGCTGCCCGGGATCATAAATACCCCGACAGGCCTCTGGTAGTTTTTGCAATTGGTTGAAATGTTTTTGTTTGTAAGGAATTTGATTTAATAAAATGTATAAACGGATAAATAAAATTAAATAATAGTTGTATAAAATTAAAAAATGATTTATTTTTGAAAAAAATAGTGATGATATGGTTAAAAAGATGCCACTCAATTGTCCGTCGTGCGCCAGGCCACTGGAAGTGAAGGCCTTGCAATGCGGTGAATGCCAGACAACTGTAAACGGGCAATTCCCGTTGCCGGTACTGGCCTCCCTGGAGCCTGACGACCAGTCTTTTGTTGTTGAGTTTGTTAAAAGCAGCGGGAGTCTGAAAAAAATGGCACGTCACCTTGATCTCAGTTATCCCACTGTAAGAAACCGGCTGGACGAACTGATACGTAAAATTGAAACTTCTGAAGATTCCTGAATATGGAAAAGCTTTTAAAAGACCGGAAAAGTATTTATAACCCTTTTATTTATGTGGCAGGGGAGAAAGCCTTGGCAGCAGGGCTGGTAATCATTGTCGCAAGTGCTTTTGTGGGGTATTTGAATAATACCTGGCTGGATGGGGTACTGGATATGCACTACGGTCCCCGGGCTCCCTTTTACTGGCATCTGTTTATGGGACTCGTAAACTGGTTGCTGCTTTTGATCATATTAACGCCGCTGGCATACACCCTTTCCCGCTCCCGGATTCGGTTTGTGGATTTGGCGGGCACATTGGCTTTGGCACGTTTTCCTATGCTGATAGCCATAATCACGGGCTTTTTGAATGCACCCGACCGGGTGGCTCAACACCTTATGTATGTTTACCTGGAAGTGGGTGATCCCGTCCCGGTGTCGATTTTTGATTTTATAATTACCATTATTGCTGGAACCCTAGTTTTGCTGATGATTGTCTGGATGGTGGCATTGATGTATAATGGCTACAGGTGGTCTGCAAATCTCCGGGGAACCCGGTCAGGGATCTCTTTTACCGTGGGTTTTGTGGTGGCTTATGTATTGTCGAAAGTGGTCATTGGCCAGATGGCAGGTGTGTTGTTGTAACCCCATGATGGCCCGCTCATTTATGATATGAACCGGGATGAAAATGAAAAAGGATAAATGGTTGAACTACAAATAAAAACAAAAATATGAAGACAGTCTCTACCCATAAAATACGCCACCTGGTGGTGGTTCCCCTGGCAGTTGCATTGCTGACTATCATATCACCCTTAACGCTCCATTCGCAGGATTTGATTCACCGGGAGGCGGTGGCACGGCAGTTTTTCGATCATTTGATTGCGAAAGAAGTGGATAAAATGATGGAGATGTTCAGCGAAACATTCCTGGAGCAGGTTTCTAAGGAGCAAATCACAGAGATAGCGCAGGGGTTGGAAAGCCAGTTGGGTACTTTCAGCCATGTATCCCGGGCAGTGCATGATAGCACCGATGGGCACGAAATAGTTACCCTGGTCTGTAAGTTTGGTGAGCAGGAGTTGGGGATGCGCATTACCATGGACGCAGCGTATAAAGTATCAGGCTTTCATATTACCATGCCTCCCCCCGAAAGTTACACCCCGCCGCCAGCCTGGGTTGACAGTACCTCTTTTAAAGAGATCTCCCTGGTGATAGATTGTGGCGATATTGAGTTGCCTGCACGCTTAGCCATGCCAAAAACGGACGGGGTTGTTCCTGTTGTGTTACTGGTTCATGGTTCAGGCCCCCATGATAAAGATGAAACCATTGGTCCCAATAAGATTTTTCGTGACATAGCCTGGGGGCTGGCTCACCATGGCATTGCCTCGCTGCGCTACGAAAAGCGTACCTTTCGTCATAGCCAAACACTTGATATGGAAAATTTCACCGTATGGGATGAGGCAGGCAGAGATGCGGTAGTTGCCCTTGAAAGTGTAATGGGACTGGATGATATTGATTCAGATCGGGTGTATTTGCTGGGGCACAGCCTTGGGGGGATGATTGCCCCTCGTATTGCCAGGGAGGTTCCCGGTTTGTCGGGTATTATTTCCATGGCGGGATCGCCGCGTTATTTGTATGAAATCATTCCGGATCAAATTGCCTACCTGGGTTCGTTGCAGGGCAAGGATGCTGAGGTGTTGGATGCCAGGGTGAAAGAATTGCGTGCCGTGGCCGAAAGTCTGGCTGCGAAACGCAAGGATCCGCATGCCGAGTATGATGAAGAGCTTTTTGGGATGCCGCCATCATACCTTGCAGATATGAATCGCTATGATATTGGCACATTGGCTGCCGGTCTTTCCCAGCGAATTTTAATATTGCAGGGTGGCCGTGATTACCAGGTTACCATGCAGGATTACAAAGCCTGGAAAGAGGCCCTGGAAGACCATCCTGATACCTCCTTTGTGCTTTACCCGGAATTTAATCACCTCTTTTATGCGGGTGAGGGGGCTGCCAACCCTGATGAGTATTTTGAGCAGAACAATGTGGACAAAATGGTGATAGAAGATATTGCTGATTGGATTTGGCAAGTGGATTAAAATGCGCTGCCTTATATATCATCTATATCATCATCCCTGTTAAACACGTATTGCAGCAGGTTGGCACCCATCCTGAGGGCTTTCAGGCGTATCTCCTCAGGGTTGCCGTGTACTTCCCGGTCTTCCCATCCGTTGCCCAGGTCGCTTTCGTAAGAATAAAACAGTACCAGCCGTCCTTCATAGATGATGCCAAATCCCTGGGGGGGCTTCCCATCGTGCTCGTGAATCTTGGGCAGTCCTTCAGGGAAGGAAAATGCCTGGTGATACACCGGGTGGGAGTAGGGCAGTTCTATGAGCTCATGGTCCGGGAATACTTTCCGGATTTCTCTCCTGAAAAAGGGATCCAGGCCGTAATTGTCATCCACATGCAAAAAACCACCACCTATGAGGTAGTTGCGGAGGTTTTGCGCTTCCTGGGCTGAAAAAACCACATTGCCATGCCCGGTCATGTAAAGAAAGGGGTAGTTGAATATATTGCGGCTGCCCACCTCAACGGTGGCAATGTTTGTGCTGATGGTGGTTCCCGTCTCACGATTGGCAAACTCCACCAGGTTGGGCAGAGCGGTTGGGTTGGAATACCAGTCGCCGCCTCCCCGGTACTGAAGTGTTGCTATTTGGTAGTTTTGGGCCGGCAACAGATGTGTCAGCTGTAATAAAAATACCAGCAAAAGTATTCGCCAAATCGCGGAGGGCATGTTGTTAAGCATATTGAAAAATATAGGGTTGTTATTTTTATCCTTTGTTGCAAAGATAGATGAACTTGATAAACTACCGTATGGGTGAACTGCTAATTCTTCTAAAGAAGGTTGTTGATGGAATTCAGCTGTATGCAGGTCACCATAGCAGCGGTTTCGGTTCGCAGACGGTTTTCGCCAAGCGAAACAGGTTTCATTCCTTTTTCCAGTGCTGTTTGCACCTCCTGGTTGCTGAAGTCCCCTTCAGGACCAATCAGTACCAATGCGTCACTGCCTGGCTGGTACGTCCTTCCCAGTGGGTGCTTTTGCCCCTTGTCGCAATGTGCAATAAAAGCCGGGGTCTCTGATTGATAATTTTCCAGCAATTGCGATAGCTTTACCGCTTCATTGAGTTGCGGAAGATATGCCCTTTGTGATTGTTTCATAGCAGCAATGAGGATTTTATTTAGCCGGGCAGGTTTTATCACCCGCCGTTCAGACTGTTCGCAAAGTATGGGCGTTATTTCATCGATGCCGCACTCGGTGGCTTTTTCCAGAAACCACTCAAAGCGGTCAATGTTTTTGGTGGGGGCAATGGCAATATGAAGGTGAAAACTCCGGGGCTTTTGTTTTTCACGGTGAACCACTGATGCCTGGCTGGCACGTGCATCAACACTTAGCATCCGGGCTTTGCAAAACTGGCCTTTGCCATCCACAAAGGCTACCTCGTCTCCGGGTTGGATGCGAAGTGCTTTTGCGCAATGACGCGATTCTTCCGCCGTTAGTTGGATTAAATCTTTGCTCAGGTCTTCCGAATAAAACAGGTGCATGATGGTTCTTTTGTGAGAATTGGGTTCAAACAGGTTGGATGATGAGGCCTAAAATAAAATCTCATACTCATTCTCCTGCAATGTTGTTTGATGCAAAAATACATCGTATTCCCCATGATTTTATAAAAAAATTTCCGGATACGTTCATTTTCTGTTGTGTGTTGCATTTAGGATACCCGCCAGATAACAAACGTGTTGAGATGGGTTTTCATTTTTTGTGGGCCATATTGTCAGCGTTTAATTGGGGCAGATGAAAACAATCACCGGCCAAACTATGTTAAATGGTGAGATTCTAAATTATCATCATGCAAAAACTTTTATCTGTTCTCAATCATCGTGATTTTGTTTTAAGTCTTGCCCTGGTTAGTGGGTTGATATTGGGGGAGCATACGCGTCCTCTTGCCGAAATATCGGTTTTCACCCTTGCTTTTGTTATGGTATTTGCCACTACTGGTTTTAGTTTCAAAAGCTGGGTACCTGTTCAAAATGCCATTCGTCCATTGGTATGGTCCACCATTGTAAATTTTGTAATCTTTGGGTTGGTTTTAATTGGCCTTTCCTGGTTGTTTTTTTCGCATGATCCCTATTTTAAATACTACATTGGATTTGTACTGGTAGCAGCGGCACCTCCCGGTCCCTCGGTTATCCCTTTTGCAGCTATGCTCAAGGGGGATAATAACTTCAGTGTTACCGGTGTGTTTGGTCTTCATTTTATTGCCATGGCGCTTACTCCGCTGATATTACTCATTTTCCTGGGACAGTCACTTATCAATCCTATGGCTATATTTAATATCATGCTTCAATTGATAGTGGTACCGCTTATTATTAGCCGCTTTCTTCGGCATCCAAGGGTTTTACCCACTGTGGCCAGGTATCGTGAAACCATAATAAAGTGGGGCTTTTTCCTGGTTATTACGCCCATTATGGGAATGAGTAGTTCGGTTTTTTTAACCGAACCTGTTTCAGTACTTAAAATGTCGGTAATATTGATTATTTCTATGTACATCCTTGGGTTTGCCTACCATATGTTGCTTGCACGAAGAGGTGTAACCCGGGGCGTGATCATCAGCAGTACCTTGATGATGACCACCAAAAGCAGTGCTTTTTCTGCCGTCGCAGCCTTTACTTTTTTCAGTGGAGAACCTATGATTGCTTTGCCTTCAGCTGTGGTGAGTGTGTTTGTTACATTGTTCATCATTTTGTATTCTTTGTTTCTGAGATGGTGGGAAAAAAAGTGATAACCCAAACCAAAATCACTTTGAATCTTTCCAACGTGAATGGGGGGAATCTCATTTATTATTTCATTAAACCGGTTTAAAAAGTTTTTGTGCATCCGGATTTTGGGCCTTCTTATTGTTGGATGATGCAGCAACAGATCTGGTAAACTCCCATCTTTCTTTAATTATCTTGCTTATTGCCCCAAATCCAAACATCCTAGTAATTTTGCAATGCTATTATGCTGCTTGTTGAACCCAAACAATGCATAATTTGGGGTTTCAGCAGGCTGCCCCGAAATAAATACAAACAACTGCATGATCAAACAACTAAAAAATTCCGCCTTTTTTGCCTGGTTTGTGCTGGCTTTTGGTATCTTATGTATTGGCTTTTCGGCCATATTTGTGAAGCTGGCGGATGTGCCGGGCTCAGTAGCTACTTTTTACCGCTTGTTGTTTGCCACAATAGCCATCATCCCGGTTTGGATGTACCGGGGAATCCGTATGCCAGTGCGAAAAGATGTTCTGCTGATCATGGCCGGCGCCTTTTTCTTTGCTGTTGATCTGCTTTTATGGAATACGGCCATCCCTCTTACCACTGCTGCTACCGCAACCCTTTTGGCCAACAACTCTCCGGTGTGGCTGGGGCTTATTACCGTGATTGTGTTGCGCCGCAAACTGCCCGGAAAGTTTTGGTTGGGGCTGCTGGTTGCTATCACCGGGCTTAATGTGCTTATTGGCATCGACTCCTGGAGAACCATGCAATTCAATACCGGCGATATGCTGTCATTGCTGGCAGGTGTTTTCTATGCCATTTATCTGCTTTACACGATGGAGGTGCGCAAAAGAGTCAATACGGTCACCTTTATGTCTCTTTCACTGTTGTTTATGGTTTTGATGATGTTTTTTGTAAATCTGCTGATGGGCAATTCGTTTACGGGCTACTCTTCCCGGACCTGGCTTTCTCTTTCTGGCCTGGGGCTTGTTTCGCACTTTGGAGGGTGGTTGTGCATCAACTATGCCCTGGGGCATCTTCAAGGCAGTAATGTGTCGGTCACTTTGCTGGCTCAGTCAGTGGTAACAGCCATTATGGGAATGGTCGTTTTGGGAGAATATTTGTCTGTTCACCAAGTAGTTGGGGGTGCCATTATTCTCAGTGGAATTTATATTGTAAACCGGCGCAACGCCCCTCCCAGGGAAGCCCCGGTGAATACCCTTGCTCCTGATCAACAGCCCGCCACCAAACCAACGATGGATAAGATTCCTGATTAAACCATTTCAATCAATGGCTGTTATATAGATAAAATGGAAATAGAGTTGAAGGGAGGGTTTGTTGTGTTTCGGTTCATCTCGTTATACGGTATAGTTGAGGTTGTAATTGGCACAAATTCAACGGAAAGTTCAGCGACTTAATTCATTCAAATAAAAGATAACACGTATGCCACAAAAAAAATTTATCGGAGCTCACGTAAGTGCTGCCGGTGGGGTTCAGAATGCCCCCGGAAATGCTGCAGCCATTGGGGCGACTGCTTTTGCCCTTTTTACCAAAAACCAGAAACAATGGCGCGCCAAACCGCTCACCGATGAAAATATCGATAACTTTAAAACCAACTGCCAGAAACACGGATTCAAACCTGAGCAGATCCTGCCTCACGACAGTTATCTGATCAACCTGGGCCACCCCGAAGAAGAGGGATTGAAAAAGTCGCGTGCTGCTTTCCTCGATGAGATGCAGCGTTGTGAACAACTGGGCATAACCATGCTTAACTTTCACCCTGGTAGCCATTTGAAAAAGATTTCTGAAGAAGAATGTCTGCAACGTATTGCAGCCTCGGTAAATATGGCCCTTGATCAAACGGAGAATGTAATAGCGGTCATAGAAAATACAGCAGGTCAGGGCACCAACCTGGGTTACCGTTTTGAGCACCTTGCCCGTATTATCGAGCTGGTGGAGGACAAATCACGTGTGGGGGTTTGCATCGATACGTGCCATGGCTGGGCAGCCGGTTACGATTTTGCTTCCCCCGAGGGTTACGAAAAACTCTGGGATGATTTTGATCAAATAGTGGGACTTAAATATTTGAAAGGCATGCACCTGAACGATGCCAAGAAAGATGCTGGAAGTCGGGTAGACCGGCATGCTCCCCTGGGGAAAGGGTTTATTGGTGAAGAAGGCTTTATCCGCCTGATGAAGGATCCACGCCTGGACGGGATTCCAATGATTCTGGAAACTCCTGAGCCTGACATCTGGGACCAGGAGGTTGCATGGCTGCAATCTCATCTTTGATAAACAGGTGGGACAACAACGATTTCTGTGAACCAGGTCGCGTTGAGGCTGGGGGTTAGTGAGCTGATGTCCTACGATACTACTTTACCCTCTTGTTTCTTTCCGGGTTTTGCACCTCCCGGCAGGGGTACATTCCTTTCTGACCATAGTAAATAACTGATGCCTAATGCCAGAAAGCTCATGGCGATGCTAAAAGTAACGGTAAAGCCAAAGGCTTCGTAGAGGGCAACGCCCATCAACGGGGCAAACAAGCTGCGCAGGGCTGTGAGTACCAGGTGCACCGACTGGTAATTGCCTGCTTCTTCGGGTGAGCAAAAATAGGCTGAGCCAATAAACCAGGTGAGGGCCATGGTGGCTGCAAAAACTCCATGAAATAAAATGTAGAATATCAGCATGTAATGCAGCCTGATATCCCAGAATTCGGTATAAGCAGGAAAATACTCCGTCAAGGTAAGGAAAAGGATATACAGGAGCATAGCAAAAAAGGACATGGCGGTGAAACGGCGAGGATCAATCTTTCCCATCAGCTTACCAAAAAAGGGTAGCAAGATAATGGCCAGTAAATTGTACCCGTTTTTGTAAAAGGCAATGCTGGAGTAATTAAGTCCCAGGCCACTTTCAAAAAACAGTACAATCACGGTTACTGAGCCCATAAACCCCATTCCGTAAAGCATAAAGCCTACCTGAAAATCAAAGAACGAACGGTTGGTTTTGAGAATTTTTACCATCCCAAGGGCCGAATCCCTGACTGAATTCCATAAACCATTGTTTTTCACCTCCACATCTGCTGGCTGGTAAGGAATCATTGACAACAAGAAAACGGATAGCACACCCAGAACCGCCGCGATGGGAAAAATATAAACGAAAATAAAGTTGTCCATGTCAAGCAACCATCCATAAACAAAAGTCGTTACCATCATCACTATCTTGTTGAGCGTGGTAGCATAACTAAACAGCCTGCTGAAATTTTCGTGGCGGTAGGTTGTTTTTAGAAAAAGATTGATGGTGGGCCAAATTATCGTATTGCCCAGGTAATAAACCAGGAAAATTCCAAGGAAAATATAATGATATATGGAGTCGCCTCCCAGGCTTTCAGGGCTGCGGGGAAAGAAAAACAACAACAAAAGTGGTAAGCGTGTGAGTAGTGCGGCCTTTCTGAGTACATTGCGTTTTTTTCGGATGCGCTTGAGCCATTCATTCATGAATATCAGAAGCAGAAATACCGCCATACTGAACTGAAACAATAAGGCCAACTGGTAACTTGAGCCCAGCAAACTTTTTACAAAAACAAACTCGTTTAATATGATGAGCCCGGCGATAATCCCCTCCAGAAAAGAGTAAGACATGTGAAGAACAAAAGTTTTTCGCTCGCGCGGCAGTAATGGACTCATGGTTTGAAAGTGGTTGCGTAAAAAATAGAAAACCTTTAACCTGGGAAACAAAAAGTGAATACTTTTCCAATTCGGATTTCCACAATCGATTATCTTTTGAGATTCGACAGAATTTGACCGGCAAAATTAGCAATAAAATCCAAAGGGTTTTCAGCTAAGGGATAACTGGGGGTAATTTACTGGTTTGCGAACTTCGGGGGTATTGATTTTGTCTGCAAACTCCTTTCGCAGGAATCTGGCCACCGGGTAAGCTTCAAGCTGGTTTTCATCAAAGGGTTTGAAAAGGGATTTCAGTGCGTCCTTGTCAGTTTTGGGGTCAAGGAACCTGGGGATCGCTTGTTCTTCGAGCAGTAGCAACATTCGGGGCCCATTGGGGGCCCTGGGGTTGTTGTGCAGGCGTTTGGCCAGGGGATTAGGGGGTGTGGTGATGATGGAAAAACGATGGCTGATTTCTCCGGTTTGGGTGTTCACATGTTCGTCCCAAACACCCCCGGCAAAAAGAATCCCTTCACGAGGCTTGATAAAATGGGGATACACTTCGCCGGTAAAGTGGAAAAACTCATAATAACCGTCCAGGGGTATTACGCACCGTTTTTTAAATATGATATTGCGATGGACAAAAAAAGCTTTTTCGGCGGTAGAATTGATCATTTCCCGGGAAATGGTTTTCCCGGTTTTGGCATTTGTATAACTCCATGGCAAGCCCCATTTCATGTTTTGGAACTGTGTTCTCCCGGCATTCCCAGGGGTCAAAACTGATATTTCAGGCCTGGCCTTGCCTATGGCCACATAATGCTCCCGGAACGGTAGTCTGACTTCTCCCACAAAGGTTTTGTAAAACAGTTGGGCTATTTCATCTTCAGGATTCTGCTCCAGGCGGCGGAGCATCTCTTCGCGTACTTTTTTGGTGCCTACCCAGTAACACATGATTGAAAACGGTTTTTATTACATATAAACTGCCAAAATACAAAAATCGGAATGATACCTTTCAGACTCCCTTGCTTCCGGGTTTTCAAATTACCCGCATATGAGTGCAAGGATAAAATGTATCTATGTCTTATGCCATCAGGTTCAGTAATTGGTCGTAGTCCTGCGGTGCCAGCTTATGGGCGAGTCCATCCACCTTGTTTTTGACCATTACGTTTTTGAGTTTTTCCTTGCTTTCGGGTTTGCTGATGTCTATTCCTGTTTCGGTAAGCGTAACAGGGCAATCCAGACTTTTAAAAAGATATTCCAGCTTGTAAATGGTATCGTCAATACTGCCCACTTCAAACAGTGCGGCACCCAGCTCCCTGATTCTTTCAGGTATCCTGTTTTTATGGAGTTTCATCCAGGCTGGATAGGCCACCGATAATGTGGCACCATGGGGCATATCGTACACTACCGAGAGGCAATGGCCGATGCCATGAACGCCCCAGTCACCACTTTTTTTGCCATAGGCTGTCAGTCCATTGAGGGCGCTGGTGGCAGCATACATAATCCTGGCCCGCAAATCGTAATTTTCAAGGTCATTCAACAGCATGGGTCCGTATTTCATGGCTTCCTTGATAATTGCAACGATGAATCGGTCTGACAGGGATGCATCTCCTTCGCCAAACCAGGCTTCCAGTGAATGCGCTATTAAATCTACCACACCATAAGCTGTATAGGTTTTAGGTACGGACATTGTGAATGACGGATCCAGGAAGCTGTGGCGGGGGTACATGAGTTTATTGCCAAAACCTATTTTTTTCTGCTCACAGTTGCTTTGGACCACGGCTACAGGATTCATTTCGGTGCCAGTAGCTGCCAAAGTGAGTACGGCTATTACTGGCAAAGCCTTGTCGGGTTTGTGTTTCCCGGTAACAATGTCCCAGGCCGCACCATCATGGTAGTAAGACAATGCAATGGTTTTACCGCTATCAATGACACTTCCTCCTCCCAATGCCACTACCATATCCACTTGCTTTTCCCGACTCAGTTTCAATGCTTTCTCCACATCTTCGATGATGGGGTTGGATTTGATGCCGCTGTACTCAAAAACCTCCAGGCCGGCATTGCTCAGACGGGCAACAACCTGGTCATAGGCTCCACTCGATTTAGCTGAACCTTTCCCAGTTACCAGCAATACACGCTGGCCATAGCCGGCAGCTATCTTTCCTGCTTTATCCGTTACCCCATCGCCAAAGTGCAACTTGACGGGATTATACATTACAAAGTTTTCCATCTTTCAGGTTTTTTTGATTTTTGACAAATTTAGTGATTTCAGAATACAATGACCACCCTGACGAGAAAAGTAAAAACCGGCTTAATTAATAGAATCTTTATTAAAAGGGAATGGTTTCATAAACAACATGTTTGCGGTTGAGTGCTGACACCTGGAAAAAACCACGAGCTCCCTCGCTCAAATTGGTGGGTATATTGGCCGGGGGGGCTCCGGCAAAGGGATTTCCTGATAGGTTGGTCTGGAAAAAGAACACATCGTAAAACTCAAACATCTCTCCTGAGATGCTACTTATTTCCAGTGTGATTCTATCTCCATCTTTTATCCTGTTTTGGTTGATACTCAATACGGCAAAAGAGACATACTCCTCCAGGTTAATATCACTTACCAGACCTTTTTGCCCGGGCCTTTCAGTTCTTAAGGTGTCATTCACGTAGTAATTGAACAGGTAAAAATTATCTTCAGTTGGTAAATCATGGAAGTGAGCCATTATATCATACACGGTATCGGTGTTTATCCCCTGCTCACTGAAGGGATTGATTTTAAGGGTTACAGAATCCAGCTGTGGTACTGGTTTGAGTAAACTTTCTGCTGTGAATACCTGATCTTTTTTTGTAATGTTCAAAGTATAGAGCACAGAGTCATGTAATATTTCACTTATCTCATCATGGTAATAAAATCCGGCCAGACTGTCGTACAGCGATTCGCTAAAGGTAAATACTTCATCGTGGGTTTCAATTTTAACCTCTGCGCCGGACACCGGATCTCCAAAACCCCTGTCATAGTATGACGAAGAATGGGATAGCTTTACCCATTGACGTCGACCGTCATTGGTTATGTGGGCCTCCACAATCACATAAGCACCCTCTGTATCTGCAAGATCCAGGATAACATCTTTTTCACAGGCGTTTATAATAAACAGGCCTGCTAAAGCTACTAAAAGTGTGGTCGTTGTTTTGTACATGTTATTCATATCGGTAGCTTGTTTTAGAAGTTAAAATTCCAGGTGATGGCGGGGATAGGTCCGGGAATATAAAAAAACGATGAATTGGGTACACCTGGTTCGTTGTCTCTTTCTGCAAAGGAAACCGAAATGGGGTTTACTCTTCCGTAGACGTTGAACAAGGAAAAATTCCAGCTACTTTCAAACCGTCTGTTGTCCCTGTCTCTGAGATTGGGTGTGTAGGTTACAGAAAGGTCAAGTCGGTGATAATCCGGTAGTCGACTGGCATTTCGCTCGGCATAAATTGGAGCAAAGGCTCCCTGGAAAGACATTTTGCCCACCGGCAGGGTATAGGCGGTGCCTGATGCATAAATAAAACTCATCCCGATGTTCCATTTGGGTGTCAGGTGATAGCTGCCCGAGAGGCTTAGGTCGTGCCGGCGGTCGTTGGGTGCGTAATAGGCTCTCCCTTCATTGATGTCATTAATTTTGCGTTTTGAAACACTCCAGGTATAGCCCAGGAACCCACTAATGGGACCCGTTTCCTTTTGCAGTAAAAACTCGGCTCCATAGGCCCAGCCTTTGCCTACCCTCAATTGGCCTTCCAGTAGCTCATTCCCCAGGATGTCACCATTATCCACCACGTCTGATATATTTTTCAGGTCTTTGTAATAAAACTCCAACGACGATTCCAACTGGTCCGAAAAAAAGTTTCGGAAATATCCCAGTGCAATTTGGTCGGCGCTTTGGGGAGGAATGTTGTTGCTCACGGTATACCATACATCATAAGGGGCTACTGACTGAGCGCTTTGCGCCTGCTGGACAAACTGGGTCATCCTGTTGTAGCTTGCCTTCAGTGAGCTTTGTTCATTTATCTTATAACGAACATTAACCCGGGGTTCAATAGCTATATGGGTGTCATAAAATGTACCCTTTTCCAGCTCCAGGGTGTCTTGTACTTTCCAGCGAAGTGGATCTGAGCTGTCAAAAGTATATTGCTTACCCGGACCTATGACCTGGAATGCAGCCATCCTCACCCCGTATTCCAATAAAAGCTTATTATTGAAAAGGTCGTGTTCATTGTTGATAAAAGCACCATGTTCAAGGCCATTGTTGGGCGAAAGCTCTAATTCTGTAGCTGCTGCTTCTTCTATACTTGCCCGTATGATGCCGGGGTCAAGCTGGTGATAGATGGATTCGGCCCCAAAAGAAAGGGTGTTGTTGTCGGTTGCCAGGAGGGTGAAACTTGCTTTTAGTTTGAGATTATGCAGCGCAGAGTTCCATCGAAATTTTGCCGGACCAATATCTCCGGAGATGTTAAACTGGTAATTGCTATAGAGAAAGGAAAAGTTAGCAAACAGTTGCTCGGTAAAGATCCTGTTCCATTTTAAACTGCTGGTGGCATTGCCCCAGTCAAACCCAAATAGTTCATTGAATTTTGTTACATCTCGCCCGTAATATCCCGACCAAAACAACCTGTTATTATCATCAATCACATAGTTGAGTTTGGCATTGAGATCGTAAAAGAAAAGCTGTGTATTTCTTTGGTTCTCATCAGAAGAGAACTTGAGGAAAAGGTCTGCATAAGTGCGCCTGCCTGTGACCAAAAAGGCACTTCGTCCACGCTGAATAGGCCCCTGGAGGGATAAGCGGCTGGAGATAAGTCCTACTCCGCCATTCATTTTGTATTGATCCATGTCTCCGTCTTGCGACTGAATATCCAAAACCGAAGAAAGTCGGCCTCCATACTCGGGATCAATACCCCCTTTGTATAGCTGGAGGTCTTTAACAGCATCAGCATTGAATACTGAAAAGAAATTGAAAAGATGGGATGCGTTGAAAACCACTGCATCATCCAGTAATACAAGGTTCTGATCAGCATTACCACCCCGCACAAAAAAACCTGTATTCCCATCACCGGCAGATTGTACCCCGGGTAATAACTGAATTGTACGCAACACGTCGACCTCCCCCAAAAAAGCCGGGATGTTGCGAATATTTTCCATGTCGAGACGGATGGTGCTCATACCTGCTCTCTCCACATTGCCACGTCTTCTGTCTGCCTCAACCACCACCTCTGTCAAACTAATGCCTCCGTTACCCAGGGCTACATCAAGTTGGTATTCTGCATCTTCCACAACGATGGTCTTTTCCAGCCTTTGGTAACCAATAAACGAAAAAACAATGGTGTGCGCTCCCTGGCTGAGTGTCAGTCGAAATTTGCCATCCTTATCCGTTACTGTACCTTGCTCACTGTCCTGGATAAGCACATTAACACCCGGCAGGTATTCCTGGTTGCCAGCATCTTTTACCGTACCTGTTAATACTGATTGCTGGGCAATCCCGTATTTCCCGGCCAAGAGGAGGAGGATGAATAAGGGTAAAATTAATTTTTGCACGCTTTGGTGATTTTTCTGGATTTACACAGAGCATATTACACAACCCACCCGGTCTCTGCTTTCTTATGAAACCGTCATACAACGAAATTAGTATGTCCTGTATTAATAATCCTTTGTTATTTCATTTCTTAAATAAATGTTATTGTTAAAGAATGTGTTGCAGTTTCTTAAACATCACCCGGCTTTATTTGTTTCTTCGTGATAAAGTTAAGTTTGGTTAAACCAAGAAGACACTTTGGTGTTTAAAGATGTTGTAATTAACAGCAATCCACGAAGCCTTAAGATATTTTTTACAGAGGTCTGCTTAACAAAAGGTGATACGGACTTTTATGAATCAGATTTTTTAGAAAAAATATTAATACTGTTTTCAGATTGTTGACCAATGCATAAATATAACTATCTTTGTACGATAGATGAAAGGGCGTTTTGCACATATTATAATGACATTGTTACTGTTGCCGGTTTTCTGGACTTACAGTAATGGGGTGAATCTCATACAGCATTCCTGTCTTACCTGTCAAACTTCGCATTTTGCCTTGAGTGATGATGCCGATACCTGTTGCGAAGATGATGGTGCCTGTGATCTGTCAAAGACCGCAGCAACATGTTGTACCTTGCCCGAAGAAGAACAACCGATGCAGTGTAGTGATGACTGCTGTGAGTTGGAAAGCTACTTCCTCTCCCTCGAAGAAAGTATTGTTCTTGAAAAAGCAAAAATCACTTTGGTGGAAACAGATTTACTGCAGGCTGATTCTTCCGAGGTTTTGAATATTTCCCCTGAGCAAAATATTACATCTGCTTTTTACTATGCCCATGCGCCACCTCCGCGGAGAACAGGCATTTCTTTCCTGATTTTTACCCGCCAGCTCAAGATTGACTGTGTAGTATAAGTTTGTTTCAGACACAAGGATACTGAAACACCAGGAACTCCCTGCCGTTTTGGCCGGATTATGATGGTATGGATACACCTACCAGGTGGACATCCCGGGCTTGAAAAGTAAGAAATACTTGATAGCCACCTTTAAGCCATCCTGTAATGAGATACATCATTATGAAACAACTTATACAAAATTCACAAACCCTTTAAATTAGATAAAAATGAAATCGCAAGTTAATCTAATAGCTATCATGGCGTTGTTTGCCATATTTTTTCAATTTACAAATGAAACCGCAGCCCAGGGGCGCAACTCTGAAGAAGTAGAATTTACTGTATTGGGCAATTGTGGAATGTGCAAGGATCGGATTGAGCGGGCCGCCCTTACAGTAAGAGGTGTGCGCCGTGCCGATTGGAACCAGCAGGAACAGAAAATCACTGTGGTTTATCGTACTAGCCGCACGGATCAAGAATCCATTGAAAGGGCCATTGCCGAAGCTGGACATGATACCGAAAACTTTATTACGGACGATGAAACCCATAGCAATCTGCACCATTGCTGTATCTATGAGAGAGAGTCTGAAATGTTGGAAAACAACAAGCTATACAATGAAGACTAAGGGCTCTGTTTTGATGTGTTCTGTGAAATCCAATTGTTTGAAATTTAAATCTGAAAGTCATGTCAGTAAAACAGTATAAAATAACAGGCCTGCATTGCCAACATTCTGTAAACAAGGTGAAGAAAGCTGTTGAAAACCTTGACGCCGTAGTCCATGTTGGGGTGATGTACCATGAAAGTGTTATGAAAATTGAAGCAGAACCGCAGCCTTCACTTCACACTATGAATGACTTGTTGGAAAACCTTGGTGATTATAAACTGTCACAAAATTAACGGGTTGTATTTCTGTTGTCAATTGCCAGTCTGGGGATACACATCGTTTGGTTGATAGTACGACCGAATTTTTAACACAACAAATTAAATACTGAAAAAAATGAATACAATAAAGATAATCTCACTTTCTCTTATTTTTATATGGAATACTGCCTTTGCAATTGGCCCTGATGACAACATAAGCGGGCAGGTGTTTGGTGGATCTGGTGAAGCAGGAGCTGATAAAACGCCATTGGCCGGAGCCAATGTAGTTTGGCTTGGAACCACACAAGGTGCGGCAACCAATGGAGATGGTGTTTTTCAGCTCAATACCAGTGTTGATTTACCCCACAGGTTAGTAGTTAGCTTTATGGGGTATCAGTCAGACACCATTTGGGTTGAGTCCGCACAAAGAAACCTGGATGTAGTGCTGGTTTCATCCAAACAACTGGACGAAGTGGTAGTTTCCAGCCGTAAGTCAGGAAGTCATGTTTCATCCATTGAACCCATTTATACCAATGTCATTACCGAAGATGAACTCCAGCGGGCAGCCTGCTGCAATCTGTCAGAAGCTTTTGAAACCAATGCTTCTGTGGATGTTTCATTTACGGATGCTGTATCTGGTGCACAGCAGATCGAACTTTTGGGGCTTGCGGGTATTTACAGCCAAATATTGACTGAAAACACACCTACCATACGAGGTTTAGGCCAACCCTATGGACTCGGTTTTATTCCCGGGCCATGGATGGAAAGCATTCATGTCTCCAAGGGTGCAGGGAGTGTTGTAAACGGATATGAATCGATTACAGGCCAAATAAATGTTGAGCTGAGAAAACCCGAAGCTTCCGATCTTTTTTATTACAACTTTTACGGCAATGACTTCGGCCGTCTGGAAAGTACTATCAACTCAGCAGTGCGCTTGAATGACCAGTGGTCAACCATGGTGATGGCTCACGGTGAAATCCTGGAAAACAAGTTTGATCACAACGAGAATTCTTTTTTGGATCATCCCCTTTTGCGTAAATACAATATTGTGAACCGTTATCGCTATGATCTACCTGGGGTGATGGAGTCTCAATTTGGTTTTCGGGTAATGCAGGAGGATCGCCGCGGTGGGCAATTATCATTTTTTGAAAATGGTTCACAGTTTGGGAATACCGACTATTACGGGTTTGGTGTAAATACAGACCGCTATGAGGCATTTGCCCGTACCGGGTTTTTTCTCCCCGGACAGCCTGATGGCAGCATCGGAACCCAGCTGAGTTTTATTCACCACAACCACGATGCCCAATATGGTCTTAATAATTACAAGGCCCGCCAAAATACGTTATATGCCAATATCATTTATGAAAACTCCATTGGCAATGACCCTGACCATATGCTGAGTGCTGGTGTGAGTTACATCTGGGATGATTATCGTGAACGCTTATATGATGACACCAACCTGGATCGTACCGAGTCTGTTCCCGGTATTTTTGGTCAGTATACTTACAGTTTTGAGGATGTGTTTGTGGGGATAGTGGGTTTGCGGACCGATTTTCACAACCTGCATGGAACTTTTGTGACGCCCCGCCTTCATACCCGCACCAACCTATCTCCCACAACAACCCTGAGAGCATCGGTTGGAAAAGGCTACAGGGTGCCCAGCAAAATTGCTGAAAACACAGGTTTGCTGGTGAGCAACCGCCAGTTGATTTTTGAAGAGGAGATTAATGCCGAGGAAGCCTGGAACTACGGGGGGAGTGTTACACAATCGTTTTTTATGTTGGGCAGGGATGCCTCACTGGCTCTTGAATATTACCGGACTGATTTTCTAAATCAATTGATAGTGGATGTGGATTCGCAATATGGAGCAGCGCGGTTTTACAATCTGGATGGAAAATCCTATGCTAACAATTCGCAGGTTGAGCTCAAATTCGAACCCTTGTTGTTTTTGGAAATAACCGCTGCCTTCAGACTTACGGATGTGAAAACCACTATTGATGGTGATTTGTTGAGTAAACCCTTTGTCAATAACCACACAGGTATGCTTTCAGGTTCGTGGCTGTCGCGCAACAATAACTGGCAGGTAGATCTTACTGCACAGTTCAATGGCAAAAGCCGGATTCCTGGAGCAGAGGAGCTGCCCGGAGAGTTCAGAATGCCTGCACAATCTCCTGCTTATACCATTTTACACGGACAAATCACCCGTCGCTGGAATAGCTTTGATTTATATATAGGGGGCGAAAATCTAACCAACTTTAAGCAGGACAATCCTATTATTGCTGCTCAAGAACCTTTCGGTGAGCATTTTGATGCTTCGCGGATATGGGGACCCATCATGGGACGCATGTTCTACCTGGGGTTACGCTATAGTATCGAATAAAGGAGATAGATTAGATGGCTTTGATTGTTTCAAAGTCGCAAATAGCAAACAACCACAAAAGTTTATTTTGCAACGTACGTATTGCATTCAATTGGCCTTTGTGGTTGCTTGCTGTTTTTTTTAGCTAATTCTTACCTTATCAACCTGTCAAGGGAGTATTTACCAGCACCGGTAATAAACAATGCTATGAATCCTATCAGGTAGACCAGCCCAAGCTCCTTATAACTGAAAGGGTCGTTGGCATGGACAATAAATACGGCCACCCCCATGGTAAAAATGAGCGAAAAAGCCGCCAGCCGTGTTGCCAGTCCGGACATTACCATCAACGAACCCAGCACTTCGGCAAGGGTAGCCAGCACCAGGGAGAAAGTACTTCCCAGGCCCAGGGGATCGGGGAAGGTGATTTCTTCACCGCTGAACAAACGCATCAGTTTTGGCCAGCCGTGGGTCAGCATGAGGGCTCCCATCCCCAATCGTAAGATAAGAAGAGATAAGTGCGTTTTGAAAGCCGAAACAGAAGCATCAAAGATTTTTACCATATCAAAAGGTTTTGATTTTTAATAAGGATAGTAATTATCATTCCTTTGTTTTTGGGTTTCAGCAGGAGCGTCCGCAGCAGAATCATCATCCAGCAAAAACAGGATCCATCCTTTCACGGGTATTAGTCTGGCTCTTTCCAGTTGCTGTTCCGTTTGCCGTCGGGACCTGCCAAAATTGTCACCACTCACTGCCATCCCACCGCCCTGTCCGCTCAGTAGCTGGGCCTGGTGTACTTCAGAACTGAAACCAACACTAACCTGTGCAGACTTTTCCCGGTCGATTCCCATCTGCGTCAAACTCAACCTTATATCATAATGCAATGTTCTCCGTATGTCATCCATCCATAAGCGGGCAATATTTGTGTCTGCGAATTGGGTTCCCTGTTTATCAATGATCACTGCATCTCTCTCGTTAACAAGTTGCACCCATTTTTGAGGGTTGAAGGGTATGGATTTCACGGTGTCTCCTTTTTGTTGCAGTTGTTCCATTATCTCTTCCTGCTTTCTCAACATTTCAGAACGAGCAGCTGGAAAACTGATGCCATAATCTTCATTTCTTTTCCCTTTGTGATCAACCCAGATGGAAACACCGTTGGTCAGTATGCTTCGGATGGCAACCGGATGAGATGTTTTGGCCTGGATGCGAATGCTGTCGTCAGTGAAAAGGCTTCGGATTTGTATAACACTGTCAGCAATGTATGCATATCCATCGTCCGGCACCTCAGAGAGGTTTTGGGTTGGGTGGCTCCCCACCTGCGATAAAGGAGCCGAGGTGATCGAGCTGCATGCGTAAATAAAACCCACCAAAATAATTACAAGGTATGAGCTTGCTTTCATGGGTGGTATGTATTGCTTATTGTTTGTTTGGCTGTTGTTTGGCATGGCTGGGGTTAATTAATTGTTTGTACAAAGATATATGCAAAGTACGTTTTTTTTAAGCAAAATTGTGGTGCGAAACTTATTTAACGTCATTTAGTATAAGGTGTTTAAGGGTTGACACCCAGTTTGTTTGATCGTTGAGGCTTTCAACCCATTGAAATTCCTGGCCACCGTTCTCCAGGAAAAGGGATTTGTATTCATCTCCCAGTTCAATAATGGTTTCCAGGCAATCGGTTACGAATGAGGGGCTGGTAATAAGCAGGGATGTAACACCCTGTCTGGCTTTTTTTACTATCACTTCATCGGTAAAGGGAGAGAGCCAGCTTGTTGAAAAACGTGACTGGAAACAAACGGAGTAATCACTTTCCCTGAGATTCAATTTGCGTGCCAGCAGCTTTGTGGTTGCATAGCATGCTGCCTGGTAGCAAAACACATTCTGGTGGTTCATTTCCTTTGTGCAATGAAAATGGGTGCAGTCTTTACCCTGGTGGGTGGCACGCAGATGGCGAAGGGGCAGCCCATGATAGCTGAAAAGGATATGCTGGTAGTTGTCAGGATTGTTTTTGCGAATATTTTCTGCGACATTTTCAATGAACCTTTCATTCTCAAAGAAAGGGGCGATGGTTTTCAACGCAGGAATATTGTTCCACTTGTGCAGGGTATGATGAACCAGCTCAGTGATGGAGCCTGTTGTTGAAGATGCATACTGGGGGAATAGGGGTGCCAGGATAAGGTTGGGGTAGTTCTTTTGCTGAACGGTTTGCAGTGCACTTTCCAGGGAGGGGTTTCCGTAACGCATGCCCAGCAAAACATCAAATTCATCTCCCAATTGTTGTTGCAGTTTTTGCCTGAGGCTTTGGGAATACGACAACAGGGGAGAGCCTTTCTCTGTCCATACTTTTTGGTAAAGCCTGGCTGATCTAGGAGCCCTGAAAGGTACAATGATGCCATTGACAAGGAGTTTTCGGAGCCATGCCGGCATGGTAATTACCCTTTTGTCTCCAAGGAACTGTTTGAGGTAACGCCTGACAGCTGCCACAGATGCGTCGTCTGGGGTACCCGTATTGGATAAAATGATAGCTGTTTTATTCATTTTTGGTTTCCTATGATTCTTTGTGCGAGCCTTTTTCCCTGTTTGGCCCTGTCGGCCATGCCAATCCCATCACGCATATTGCCTCCCAGTAAAAGACCGGGAAACTGGTTTTCAAAATACCGTATGGTATCAAATCTTACACCGCTGTTTGCTTCATACTGGGGGATGGCATAGTCGTAGCGGGTTATTTTCAAAAGGTCCGGCTTAAATTCCGGTAGCTTCATCAGGTTGGATATTTCATCTTTTACAATTTTGCGGATTTGGTCATCTGGCAGCTCTGACAGGGCTTTATTTCTTACACCCCCCATAAATACTGTCAGCAAAGCTCCCCCATCGGGTGCCCGTCCACTGAAAAGGGTTGACATATACAGGACTCCCAGTACTTTCCGTTTCTCCCTGGAGGGTATCAATCCTCCAAAGCCATCCAGATTGATCCCTTGCCAGTTTTTAAAACCCAGGGTGACTTCTATAATTTTTGCATAGTGCAGGTTGGTGATATTTTTTATCTTTTCTTCATCCAGGAAAGGAAACAGTCCCTGCAGGTTGAAGGATCCGCCCGTGAAAACCACATTTTTGGCCCTGATTTCATATTTGTCACCCGATAACTGCCACCTGGCCCTGTATGCAACATTTTCGGGCATCACCTGAAGTTGCTTTACATTAAAAGTGAAATTCTCTTTACCCGCATGGGTGTAAAGTGCGCTGGTGAGCCTGGAAAGACCGCCTTTGGCTGAAAATACTTTACGGGTTGCTTTTTTTTCCCATTCGGTTTTTTTCTCCATTTGTTTTTTGATGGCTCCCCCAATAAAACTGCCATAGTTTTGTTCCAAATTATAGAGCTTGGGGAGGGCATACATGGGTACCAGGTTGTCCGGGTCACCGGCATAAACGCCAATGATGAAAGGGTCCACTGCATAATCCAGAAAGCTTTTCCCCATACGCCGTTTTACAAGCTCTGCAAGCGTTTCGTGTGGGTTTTTCCCTTTTTTACGAAAGGGCTCTCCCAGCAATCTGAATTTATCTTTCAGGGAGAACAGGGGGGTTTTGATGCCTTCCAATACCCCCGAGGGAAGGGGCTCCCATTTTCCTTTTTTTAGGATGTAACGCTTTTTGGCGTTTTCGTTGGCAGTTTCCAGCTGGCAATATGGCTCCAGATCTTCAAATAGCTCTGCAATTTCACTGCTTCCAATGACACCCGTATTGGGCCCCAGCTCATAGGTGAATCCATTTTCGGTAACAGTCTGTATCACTCCCCCGGGTTTTGCGTTTTGCTCAAGAACCATGAAAGGGATTCCTGCTTTTTTCAGGTAGTGAGCTGTGCTAAGGCCGGTAAGACCGGCTCCGATGACTAATGTGTGTATGGATTCTTTTTTGGGCATCTGGCTGGTTTTTGTTGTTGCTTATAGACAATACAACCCTACGAAGATAAAGTTTATTGAAACATGACAACCTTTAGCAGGGTTGATAAAACAGAAAATTGTTGTTTGGTGTCCGTGTCTTTTTCAAAAGATATAGAACCGTGATTGTTTTTGCCGGTATTTACAGATAGGTTAAACCGTTCGGGAGTATTGTCCTTTGCTTTGTTCCAGCAAAGGATCAAACTCCATGGCAATATTGCGTACTACCAGAAACCCATTTTCCAGGAGTTCCAGGCTATCTTCTTTTAGTTGCAGCAATCCATCATCAATGTATGGCTTTAGCTTTTCTTCGTTGAATCCTACCAGGCTTTTCAGTTCATGGGTGCTTATTTGATACCGTGAGGCAATTTGGGGGAAGTTGAGATATCCGTTGCACATTATTTCATTGATAATAGTTCGCCTGATAATATCTTTGGGGCTTAGCTCATAGCCCCTTACTGTGGCAAATCCATTTTGATTGATGGCTTCGATATAATCGTTGATGTCTTTGTGGTTTTGATAATAGCCGCCCTGTAGCTGGCTGATGGAAGTAGCACCAAAGCCATATACCTGGCCGGTGGTTTCGCGTGTGCAATATCCCTGGAAATTGCGGTGCAGGTTATTGTTTTTCAATGCTATTGCAAGTTCATCTTTGGGTTTTGCATAATGGTCCATACCAATGGCTGTATAACCGTTTTGGGTCAGCAGGTTATAAGCTACTTCAAACATGGCCAGCTTCTCCTCCGCAGTTGGAAGTCCTGATTCTTCAAGTTTTTTTTGGGCAGATTTTACCCAGGGAACATGGGCGTAAGAAAAAGTGACCAACCTGTCGGGTGAGATTTCCAGTGCCTGTTTCACCGTGTTTTGGAACGACTCCGGGGTTTGACCCGGCAGGCCATAGATCAAATCCAGGTTTACACCTTCCATGTTGTTTTGCTTCATCCGTGCAACAACCTTTTCAAGAGGGTGAAGGGATGGTTCGCGGTTAACCAGTTGCAGTACATGTTGGTCATAATCCTGAATACCAAGGCTTAGTCTGTTGAACCCCATTGCGGCAAGCTGGTCAATGTCTTCAAGTTCAAGGTAAGCCGGATTGCACTCCATGGCAATTTCTGCTTTTGGGGAGGGCCTGAACGTGTGCAGGAGCACATCCATAACCTTTTTTACCCAACCCGGATCGATAGCGTTGGGGGTTCCACCACCCCAGTGTATTTGGGTCAGAGGGCGAGAGGTATCCAACAAGGCGGAAACGGCTTTTATCTCCCTGATGAGTGCATCAATGTATTTTTCCAGCATTTCATGGTGGGGATAGCTGCTGGTATTGCATCCACAGAAAAAACAGAATTTTTTACAAAAAGGGATATGGATATATATGGAGATGTTTTCAGGATGATCATGGTTGGAATGAACCACCATATTCCTGTAATTTTCTGTATTTACCCCTTCATGGAAAAAAGTGGCCGGCGGATAGCTGGTATAACGGGGGCCTGGTTTATTATATTTTTGAAGAACGTCTGTGTTCATGATGACGGTTTATGGAAGACAACAATGATTCCGGGCTGGACCCAATGATACAATGATTGTGTTGGTTTGTATTGCACCACTTAATCTTTGCATTTAAGCAAAAGTATAAAATTAACCTGTTTGCCACAAGCCAGGAGTCTGAATTCTGGATTGGTTGAGACATTGATTGCAGCTTTTTTAGGAAATCAGGACTCCCAGTGAACTTGCTTAATGAAGTCCACCACAAATTTTACGTTTTCAACGGGGATGCCTGGCACAAGTCCATGCCCCAGGTTGAAAATCCATTTGGATTCCTGTTGGTGGAACGGGATGAAGCTGTAAAGCTCTTTACGAATGGTGTCGCGCGAGGCAAACAGGATTCTTGGGTCAAGGTTGCCCTGCAGTCCTACATTCTTATCCACCAGCTTGCGGGCGGTGTAAAGGTTTGTTTGCCAATCCACACTCATAAAATCACATGTATCGTGGTTGATGGATTGGATGCCCGTGCCAATTCCTTTTGGGAAAAAGATAAATGGTGTACCGGTTTTCCTGACGGCATCAGCAATTTTTTTCACCGACGGCATGAACACTTCCTGGTAAAAGGTGAAAGGAACAATACCTGCATGGGTGTCAAAAAGCTGAAAGGCAGACACTCCATGTTTTACCTGCTGAAGGGCGTAATGTATTGTAAGCTCTGTTACTGCATCGGCAATTTTCCGTGTGAGTGCTTTTTCTCTGAAAAAGAACTTTTCAGCATCTGTAAAGTTGGATTTTGTGCCCAGTCCCTGCAACATAAATAGCATTACTGTCAAAGGGGCACCGCAGAAGCCAATGAGCGGTTTGTCATTGCCCGGTGTTTCCAGGATTTTGTCAATGGCATTGTAAATGTACTGGAGTTTTTGGGCATCAGGATTTAGCCGTTGCAAGGGGTTGTTGGTATCCTTAAGGGGCTGTTCAAAAACAGGGCCTTGATCTGTAAAGTCAAGCCCCATGCCCATGGCATAAGGGATAACCAGTATGTCAGAAAACAAAATGGCGGCATCCACACCCAGATCATCGATGGGCAGCAGCGTTACCCGGGCTGCCAATTCCGGGTCTTTCATCATTTGCCAGAAAGTGTATTGCTCTTTCAGGGCAAGGTAGGAGGGGAGCACACGGCCCGCCTGGCGCATAAACCATACAGGCGGGCGATGAGTGCTTTTACCTTTCAGGGTATCAAGAAAAATATCAGACATTAAAGTGTTTTAAAGTTGTTTTAATGCTTTAAGGCTGGCATCCAGTGTTTTGTCAATTTCTTCGTTGGTGATGCATCCCACCACGAATGCTGCTTCAAACTGTGATGGGGGCAGGTAAATGCCCTGTTCCAGCATAAGGCGGTAATACCGGCCAAATTTTTCGGTATCACTCTCACTGGCATCATCATATGATTTCACCTGGTTTAACTCGGTGAAGAAAAGGGTTATCATGGATCCAACTCTGTTTATAACACCTTTGTGTCCGGTTTGTTTGAGGTTTTCCTGCAAACCTTTTTCCAGTCGGGCCGATTTTTCTTCCAGGTTCTTGTGAAAGTCAGGCGTCTGATCAATGATTTGAAGAGTAGCCAGCCCGGCAGCCATTGCCAAAGGGTTTCCCGATAATGTACCTGCCTGGTAAACGGGTCCGGTGGGGGCCACTTTTTCCATGATTTCTTTGGATGCACCATAGGCTCCCACGGGAAGACCTCCACCGATAATTTTTCCCAGACAAGTGATATCAGGGGTTACTCCGAAATATTCCTGAGCTCCACCTTTGGCCAAACGGAACCCTGTCATTACCTCGTCAAAAATCAGAAGGCACCCATATTTTTGGGTAAGACCTTTCAGTCCCTCCAGGAATTCTTTGTCGGGAACAATGACACCCATGTTTCCTGCCAGAGGTTCTAAAATTACAGCGGCAATATCATTGCCGTGCTTTTCAAACAGTGCAGCCACACCATCAAGGTCGTTGTATTTGGCTGTGAGGGTATCCTGTGCTGTACCTTTTGTAACACCAGGGCTGTCGGGAAGGCCCAATGTCATAGCTCCTGAGCCGGCCTTGATAAGGAAACTGTCGGCATGGCCATGATAACATCCTTCAAACTTTATGAATTTGTCTCTTCCCGTATAGCCGCGTGCAAGGCGCAAAGCACTCATGGTAGCCTCGGTACCGGAGTTCACCATGCGTACAATTTCCATAGAGGGTTTCATCTTTTTGATCTGCTCAGCCATGTCGGTTTCGCCCACCGTGGGTGCTCCGTAGCTGGTGCCTCTTTGGGCCGCATCTTTAAGTGCCGCAATTACGCGGTCGTCGGCATGTCCAACGATCATGGGTCCCCATGACGATACGTAATCAATGTATTCATTGCCATCGATGTCCCACATGCGGGCACCTTTGGCTTTGGCAATAAATGGGGGATTGCCTCCCACACTGCGAAAGGCTCTCGCCGGGGAGTTCACACCGCCGGGTAGCGATTGTTTGGCTCTGTCAAATTCTTGTATACTATTGTTGTAATTCATATTTTGTAGAAGTTTTAAGATTTCATTTTAGGATACAAACTTATGAAAATTGCAATAACTCCTTACCGGGAAAAAGTTGGGTTCAGGTTTTAGATTATGGTCATATTTTTTTTTCATTTACCAACCATTTTGCTACTTCTTTGGCATGATAAGTAAGAATGATATCTGCTCCGGCACGGCGGATGGATTTTAGGATTTCTAAGGTGATACGTTCCCCGTCAATCCAGCCTTTTTCGGCGGCAGCTTTTACCATAGAAAACTCTCCGCTTACATTGTATGCAGCAATGGGGATGTTAAAGTTGTCTTTGGCCCGTTGTATGATATCCAGGTAGGATAATGCAGGCTTTACCATGATGATGTCGGCCCCCTCTTCTATGTCAAGTTCGATTTCGCGCATGGCTTCGTTGCTGTTGGCCGGGTTCATCTGGTAGGTTTGGCGATCACCAAACTGGGGTGCACTGTCTGCGGCTTCGCGAAAAGGTCCGTAAAAAGCTGACGCATATTTGGCCGAATAGGCCATGATGGGTGTTTGGCTAAAACCTTCCCTGTCAAGCGATTCGCGAATCCTGGCTACCCTGCCGTCCATCATATCGCTGGGTGCTACCATGTCAACCCCCGCTTTGGCAAAGACAACCGCTTGCCTGGCCAGGGTTTCCAGGGTAAGATCGTTGTCCACATCATTGTTAACGATAGTTCCGCAGTGGCCGTGGCTGGTATATTCACAGTTGCAAACATCAGCTATAACATACATTTCCGGAACCTCTTTTTTGATAGCCCGAATGGCTCTGGGTATGATGGCATCCTCGTGGGCTCCCGTAAGGCCATGCTCATCTTTGCTTTCAGGAATGCCGAACAGAAGCACTGAGCGGATTCCCAACCCATAAAGTACTTTGCATTCTTCCACCAGCAAATCGATGGAGAGCTGAAACTGCTCGGGCATGGAACTGATAGGATTTTTTACCTGTTCGCCCGGGCAGGCAAATAATGGCATCACCAGGTTGTCTGGCGATAGCGTGGTTTCGTTTACCATGGAACGGATAACAGGGTGTGACCGGAGTCTTCTCAGGCGGGTGACGGGGAAGTGCATAGGTTTGTTATGTTTTGCTGTTTTGTTTTGCAAAATAATCATTGATGGCCTGCACCAGGGATTGGGCAGAGGGACTGTTTGCTATCACCGTGGGGTCATACCCTGCTTCCCTGATGGCATCAGCTGTTGTAGAGCCAATGGCTGCCAGTTTCAACTTGTTTGTCTGTCCAAAGATATGCAAAAAATTGTGAAAGCCAGAGGGGGATGTGAATATGCATAAATCTGCCTTTTGTTCCCTGATTAACCGCTCTGTTTTTACATCTGTTACAGGTAGTGGGATGGTTTTGTACACATTTATCCTTTGTACGCTGGCCTTGGGCCCAAGATTTTCTTGCAAAAAGTCAGGTGCATTGTTGCCCAATGCAAGCAACACTTTATGACCGGGTTGGATGGCCTTTTCCTGTAAAAATGCTGCCAGGTCTTCGGCTGTTTTTCCCGGGTTGATATAATCGGCTTCCAGTCCGTAATTCTTCAATTCACTATGGGTGCCGGGCCCCACAACAGCGGTTTTAAGGCCGGGAGCTAAAGCATAGCTTGCCTTTCTCTGCATTAGGTTTTCAAATAAGCCACGAACCCCTTTTTTACTGGTAAAGACCAAGAGCTGGTATTGGCCCGGTTGAGTAACTGCATTGATTTGGTCGTCTGATATCTTTCGTGTTTGCGTTTTGATCATGGGGAGGTTATAGGCCTGGAAACCCTGCTGACTGAGCAACCTGAGCATCTCCCGGGCCTGATCGGCGGGTTGGGTAGTAACGACGACTTTCTTCTGCATAATCAAGAGGTATTGTTGTTCCGGATTTCTTCCAGGATTTGCTCAGAACCTTTGCGGATAAAAGAGCCTGCAAGCTGCTCAGCCAATTTTATGCTTTGGTCCGGGTGTCCGGTGAGTTCCTCAAGCAATACTTTATCAGCATTGAGGCTGGAAACAAAGCCTTTGATACGGAAGTGATTGTCTTTGATTTGTGTGAAGCAGCCAATGGGCACCTGGCATCCTCCCTCCAGCAATCGAAGGAAAGTTCTTTCGGCAAGTACTGCTTGCAGGGTAGGTTGATGGATGGCGGGGTGCAGGATGTTTAACAAATCGGTGTCCTGGTCTCGGACTTCCATGGCAATGGCTCCCTGGCTGACAGCGGGAATAAATTTTTCGGGATCCAGAATTTCTGTGATAAGGTGGTCCAGCCCCACTCTTTGCAAACCGGCAGCAGCCATTATCATAGCAGTGCAGTGGCCGTTTTGCATTTTCTGCAAGCGAGTATTCACATTGCCACGAATATCTACGATCTTGAGGTTGGGGTTGTGTTTTAGAAGCAATGCACGACGGCGCAAACTTGATGTGGCAACTACATCTTCCGAATGGAGCTCGTCAAGCTTTTTACCGTTTATATGCACCAAAGCATCACGAAATTCACCCCTTTGCAATACCCCTCCCAGGGTGAGGCCTTCAGGAAATTGAGTGGGCAAGTCTTTGAGGCTGTGCACGGCAATGTCGATGTTGTTTTGGAGTAGCTCCACTTCAAGCTCTTTGGTAAACAATCCTTTATCGCCAATTTTTGACAGTGCCACATCGAGTATTTTATCACCTTTGGTTTTGATGATTTTAACTTCAATATGTAGGTCCGGATGTGCCCGCTGCACGGTTTCTTTTACACTGTTGGCCTGGTACATTGCCAATTGGCTTCCGCGGGTGCCGATGGTAAGGGTATTGTTTTTCATGGTTTTTACTTCAGTTCGAATAAGCGGTTCACCATTTCAATGTATTCCCGTTGTTTACCGTTGTCGCTCAGGGTTTTAAGGTTGCGAATAAACAACCGGGCATACTTACGTGATATGTGGTCAGCATAGCGGGTAACCAGTTCGTTTTCGTCAATACAGTTTACTTTCAAAAAACCCTCCAGCTCAGCTGCATTGATATCATCGATGCTTTTTTGGATTTTCCGGATGGAAGGGGTGAGCTCTAGTGCACAAATCCAGTCGTTGAATTCCTGCTTTACAAACCGGATTATCTCCATAGCTTCCGATACAGCTTCTTTTCGTTTGTTCTGCGTTTCTTTCACTATTTCCTGCAAGTCATCCACAGCATAAAGCCTGGTGTTGGGTAGCTGAAGAATATCTGTGCTGATGTTGCGGGGCACCGACAGGTCCATGTAAAGCTGTGGGGTATTTCTTTTGCTGGCAAACTCTTCAACCATTTTCCTGGTAATAATGTGTTTTTGGGCTCCGGTGGCCACCAGAACCACATCGCAGGCAGGCAGGTACTTGTTTGTGTTTTCTATATGAAAAGCTTCAAGGTTATGTTTTTCGGCCAGTTCAAGGGCTTTACTGTAAGTTCTGTTGGTGATATACAGCGATTGGCAGTTGCGTTTCACAAGGTTTACCAGGGCAAGCTCTCCCATCACTCCCGTCCCGATAAGCATGATTTTTTTGTTTTCTAAATCGGGCATTTGCTGACTTAAGAGTTCAACAGCTGCAGAGCTGATGGATGCTGTACCTTTGTTGATAGCTGTTTCTGAACGTACCCTTTTGCCGGCCTCAAATGCTTTGTTGAACATACGGGTCAGCACCGAGCTGCTCATGTCATGGTCAAGACTGAGTTTGAAGCTGTTTTTTACCTGAGTAACAATCTGATCTTCTCCCAAAATAAGCGACTCAAGTCCTGAAACAACTTTGAACAAATGCTCTGTGGCTTCTTCTCCCTGATACTGGTAAAAGTATTGCCTTTGATCCTGGTTTGTTTTTTTGTGAAACTCCAGGTTGCGGAAAATAACGTCAAAAGCTTTTTGGGAGCTTTTTTTAAGAAAGTGAAAGTAAATTTCGATGCGATTGCATGTGGAAAGTGCCACGGCTCCCTGCAAATCGGGATCGATTTGGAGTTGCTTAAGAAATTCAAGCGACTCCTCTTCGGTAAAAGCATATTTCTCTCGCAATTCTAATGGGGCAGATTTGTAACTTATTCCAACGAGTCCTAACATGTATGGTTCTTAAATAAAAAAGCTAATCGGTATGGTTTTGCTTTTTTTGTTTTACTTGTAGCTACCAGCATGCTGGTATAACTTGCCACAAAAAGCCCGAAAAATAAAGGTTTTGGACAATTTGGCAACGAAGATAAGAATAATTCTTTTTTACAGGAAAGCCAGGGAAAGGTTTTTTTAGTAATTAGAAACGGTTTAAATAAATAGTAATCGTTGGGGTGGTAAAACTATACAGCAGGGGAGGTTTTTCTAGTTGATAATGTGGAGTATACTGTTCCATATTCTGTTCATTTGGCTCAAAAATGCAAATTATGGTGCAAGCATCCGTGTTTTCAGTGTTTTTTACATGAAGTTGATAGAGGCTCATCAATAATAATCTGGTGATAAAAATCCTGATAGATATAAAAGCGGGCCGGTTATATTTTATATTATTACGATTTTGATGTAATTCATGTAAAGGGTTGCTTGAATATTTCTTATTTTTATGTGCCAAAACGCTTTGTCAGCATCTGTTTCTATTTGCAATAAGATCATGCAGGTTCGCAAATCCTTGTAACCATCATTTATCTGAGGGTTGCTTTCCGGGAGTGAGGATGGCTGTTTGGGCTGCACTTTTTTTGTGCAAGGCCTGCACGGATGGTTGATGAAAAGCCCGGTAAAGGCTTTTGTTCAGTGGGAGTGCATCCTGAAAAATGAACCGGGGTGTCCTGTCTTTTATCCTGATGATAGTTTTTCCAAACTATATATTGACTGTAAAAAATCATGTTGAATTAAAATAAAAGCTATGAAACCCTATTTAAAGTTATTTACAGGTATTATAATGCTGGCTGGCTTGTTTTCGTGTGCAGGCTCTCCTGAGGAGGCCAAAGAAGATTATGCCTCTGGAGGAACCCTCATCGTTGCCAGCAAAAGTGGTAACGATGTATATTTTATTGATAGGAAAAGCGGGGAAACCCTGGCCGTTCTTCCCACCGGACTTGAGCCCCACGAGGTGGAAGTATCTGATGATGGGCGTATTGCAGTAGTTTGCAATTATGGTGACAGAGACAATCCGGGACATACATTGAGTGTGTATGATGTGGAAAAAGCCCGTTTGGATAAAACGATTGACCTGGGCTCTCATACCAGGCCACACGGGATACAGTGGATAAAAGGAACAAGCAAATTGCTGGTTACGGCAGAGGGATCGCAAAGCCTGCTGGTTGTGGACGTAGAAGCAGGTGAAGTGATACAGGTTATGGATACACAGGAAGAGGTATCGCATATGGTAGCAGCAACACCCGATTTTTCGAAAGCTTTTGTCCCCAGCATTCGTACCGGAAATGTAGCAGTTTTTGATTTGGAATCAGGACAGCTGATTGAGCATATTTACAGTGGAGAAGGGGCTGAAGGTATTGATGTGAGCCCAGATGGTACAGAACTTTGGATAACCAACCGGGCAGAAAACAATATCGTGGTTTTTGATACCCAAACCCATGAACAGCTAGCCGATTTGCCATGTGAAGATTTTCCCATTCGTGCCAAATTCACACCCGATGGCAATAAATTTTTGGTAAGCAATGCACGCTCCGGAACCATTGCTGTTTTTGATGCGGTAAACAGGCTTCATATAAAAGACATCGAACTTACCCCTCCGGTACCTGATGATACCGATGCTGAGCGATATTTTGCCGAGTTTGAAGGCACTTCAATACCCATTGGGTTGGTAGTACCCGATAACAAAACCGCTTATGTCGCCAATACCCGATCCGATGCGGTAAGTGTGATTGACCTTGAAAAGCTGCAAATCACAGATCATTTTAAAGCGGGCAATGAGCCCGATGGAATAAATTTTTCGCCACTGAGGCCGCACCAGGACAAATAAAAACTTTTGTTCCGGCGTGTAGCAATGGCACCCGGGGCGGCTTGCATTGAATACTATTGGTTTTGTTCTGATTTTTTACTGTTTTAAAAGATGGAAGAGGGTTGCTGTGTATTGGCGAGATATGCTGAGCAATAACCCAAAAACCGTTTTTACAAACTGTATTATTGCTGTCGGGGTATGGAGAGCTATTGGTTTAGCGGGAATTCTATCACCTCCAGTTCTCTGATGGTTTTTCCGTCTATCTCAAACCGCAGCATAGTGATTACTTTGTGAAAGCCACTTTTGCCAGCTGCCCCGGGGTTCATGTGCAAACAGTTGTGTTTTTTGTCGTGCTTCACTTTCAGTATGTGAGAATGTCCACTGATAAAAAGCTGTGGCGGGTTTGCCTGCATGATTTGCTTTACGGCCGGAGAATACTTGCCCGGATAACCGCCAATATGGGTTATCAAAACATCAACTTCCTCACACACAAATCTTAAATATTCAGGAAACTCAACCCGGATGTCTATGGCGTCAATGTTTCCATATACACCACGCAAGGGTTTCATTTCCCGCAGACCTCTAACCACACTGTAATCTCCGAAGTCGCCGGCATGCCATATTTCGTCACAATCTTTGAAAATGCGGCCCAGCTCGGGGTGAAGGTAACCGTGGGTGTCTGAAAGTAATCCAATTTTTCTCATTTCATTGTTAATGATTGTATGAGTTTGTAAAGATAATTGCCTTTTTATATTTACTCAAGTGTTATTTTGCGTGTTGAGAATTACAAAAATCGATACTTCTTGCTTTTATAAAGAATGGATTTATCAGGCGGCATAATCTTTAGTGGGTTTTAAATTGTTATTTGTCATTGGTCTGTAAAAAAGAACAATTATAAAGAGAACAATTATAAGAGGTATTAAATGCCAAATGCTTAACCTGTTATCCCCTTTTCATTCACAAATTGTTGATATTTTTTTGAAAAACAAAGACAGCAGCGGGGTTCAATATGATATTTTTGTAATTTAGCAAATTAGAAAAAAGCAGAATTATGAGTTATCTAGCAGATGAACCAGGGAAGATAAAGGTTAAAGATAAATATTTTGAAAAGTACATCGATTCGGGGATTATATCCTTAGCCGTGAAGAATATTGCTGATGAGATTTATGAAGATTTCACTGATGATGTTCCCTTGTTTTTGTCAATCCTCAACGGAGCTTTTATGTTTACCTCCGATTTAATGAAATCCTATAAGGGCGTTTGTCAGGTTGATTTTATCCGCTTGTCCTCCTATAAAGGCACACAGACCACCGGTGAAGTAAAAACGCTAATAGGTCTTACTGAGGATATTAAAGGCAGGAATGTTATTATCCTTGAGGATATTATAGATAGTGGTATTACCATTAAGCATTTGCTGGATGATTTGAAAAGCTATAAACCAGCCACACTGAAAGTGGCTACATTGCTCTTTAAACCTGAAGCTGTAAGGACAGATATTAAACCCGACTATATCGGAAAAAAAATCCCACGTGATTTTATTGTGGGCTATGGGCTGGATTATGATGGATACGGCCGTAACCTGTCGGATATTTATAAAATAGTGGATTAGTTTTGTATGATCCTTCAAAAATCCTCCCTTTATGTTGAACCTGGTTATCTTCGGGCCTCCTGGCAGTGGCAAAGGGACGCAATCTTCCCGCATTGCATCCAGGTATAAACTGGTGCATTTGTCTACCGGAGAGTTGTTTCGTGCCGAGGTACGCAGGTATACTAGTTGTGGGAGGCGGGTTGAAAAGTTTATGAACCGGGGAGAATTGATTCCTGATGAAATCGTGCTCAGGAAAGTATACAAAGCAGCCATACAATATATCCATAAGCCTGGGGTAATCTTTGATGGATTTCCCCGAACCCGCAAGCAGGCTGTATTGCTTGATAAACTGCTTTATAAGAAGAATATTCCATTAAATATTGTTTTTTCTATGGTGGTGGATGAGCAAGAACTCATCGAAAGGGTTATGGGAAGGTCAGAAGACTCTGGTCGTAAGGATGATAACCAGAAAACCATCCGGAAAAGACTGGATATATATAAAAAACAAACCCAACCTTTGATTGAGTATTACCAAAAGCAAAACAAGGTCGTGAACATTATAGGTATGGCTCCGGTTAGCGAGGTTACCGATAAGATATCCAGCGTTATTGACCACTTTCTGAAAAACAAAAAAATTATAACTCAAACTTTATAACATGTTGTTCTTCTTTTTGAGGTGTGGGTATTACATGGCAATTCTATTTGAATAAACCATGTCACCTTGGTGGATTAAGTTTTTTTAATTTTATAATTAACATTTGAATGGCTTCCAACTTTGTTGATCATATAAAAATTCATTGCCGGTCCGGGAAGGGAGGACCAGGTTCCGTTCATTTTCTTCGAGCCAAATATGTACCCAGGGGCGGACCCGACGGAGGAGATGGCGGTAGAGGCGGACACATTATTTTGCAGGGTAACAGCCATTTGTGGACTTTATTGCACTTACGTTACACCCGGCATGTACGGGCGCAGGATGGCACACCCGGACGTGGACAGGGAAAAACAGGCGCCCAGGGTAAAGATTACATCATAGAGGTGCCGCTGGGTACCCTGGTCAAAAACGCAGAAACAGGGCAGGTAATGGCAGAAATTACCGGGCATGGCCAGGAGGAGGTTTTACTGGAAGGAGGAAGGGGAGGATTAGGTAACCTTCACTTTAAAACTTCCACCAACCAGGCCCCAAGGTATGCCCAGCCTGGTGAGCCCGCTCAGGAATCATCCGTGGTTATGGAGCTCAAAATCCTGGCTGATGTGGGGTTGGTGGGATTCCCCAATGCCGGTAAATCTACACTGTTGTCTGTTGTATCGGCTGCCAAACCTGAAATCGCTGATTATCCTTTTACAACCCTGGTCCCCAACCTGGGTATGGTTGCCTACAGGGATCAAAAATCATTTGTAATGGCAGATATCCCGGGTATTATCGAGGGAGCTCACCAGGGAAAAGGGTTGGGGCATCGTTTTTTGAGACATATTGAGCGCAATGCTCTGCTGCTTTTTATCATACCGGTGGATAGTGATGATGTGAAAAAGGAGTATGAAGTGTTGTTGAAGGAATTGCAAATGTACAACCCTGAATTGCTTGATAAGCAGCGAGTTATGGCTATTTCCAAGTGTGACATGGCTGATGAGCAGATGCTTGACGAGTTGAAACAGGAGTTACCCGATCTACCTTATGTTATGATATCCTCACATACACAGATGGGCATAATGCAGCTTAAAGATTTGCTTTGGAAAGTTTTGAACCAAAACAATCCTCAATAGTGATTTGAAGTTATGCTCGACTTGTTGCTACATATTGATCGTGAATTATTCTTTTTTTTCAACGGGTTGCACTCTACCTTGCTGGACCCGGTGATGTATTATATTAGCTTAAAAACTTTCTGGATTCCTTTTTACCTGGTTTTGTTTCTGTTGTGCTACCGCTATTATGGATGGAAGGTATTGTTGATAATGGTTTTTGTAACCTTGCTCATCACCCTGAGTGACCAGCTAAGTGTATTTCTTAAAGATTCACTTCAGCGGTACAGGCCATCACGGGATGCAGATATACAGGATTTTGTACATATAGTGAATGACAAAAGAGGTGGGCGTTATGGTTTTGTTTCCTCGCATGCTTCTAATTCTTTTGCTTTTGCCCTGTTTATGATTTATTTGCTCAAAACCCATCTCCGGTATATTGCCCCGGTTATGATTGGCTGGGCTTTATTAAAATCTTACAGCCGGATTTACCTGGGAGTTCATTATCCCGGAGATGTATTGGGGGGAGCCATTTTGGGTGTGCTTTGTGCCTGGCTGGTGGTTGAACTTTGGAAACTGATGCATAAAAAAATCCTCAAAAAGCATCAAAATCTATTGAAGGTGAGGCAGGTTAATCAATAGCTGGATATTTTGGTTTCGATTTTATCGATGTTCACCTTATAGATGGCTACATTGTTAACTGCCGGTGCATTGTAACTAAAATCCTTGCCTGCATATTTGCGCATGATGATATTTAAAACACCCACCTTGTCGTCGTAGTTTTCAACAAATTCAACTTTCCCAAAAGCCAATACACTCCTGTATCGCATACCATAGCTGCAGGCAACCGGTTCGTGTCTGTGAAAGAGCTGATGATCGGTGCTGAAAGCAACACACACCTCAGGGTTTTGCTTCAATATGTCAATTTTTTTCCCAAACGGTGCTGAGTGCAGGTAGATGGTTTCATTTTCGTATCCGAAATTAAAGGGTAATACATAGGGCTTATTATTTTCATCTATCATGCCTATGTAGCAAGCTTCGCATTTGTCAATAACCTCTTTGGCTTTTTCGTGGGTTGTATAGAGTTTGTTCATCATATACTCTCTTTTTTTATAATTCAGTCTGGGCTGCTTCACAAATACCTGTTGGGATTTTGCATGTCAAAAATAAGCATTTTGCTTAGGTAATCCATCAAAGAAGAAAGAAATATTCTGTAAGACCCTTTAGTTTAGCTAAAAAAAACTATTATTGCAAAACTAAAATCTGAGAAAACCAAATCAATAGATATGGGTAAAATAATTGCCATAAGCAACCATAAAGGAGGTGTGGGCAAAACGACCTCCGCCATAAACCTGGGAGCCGGGCTGGCAAGGAAAGGTAAGAAGTGCCTTTTGGTGGATGTTGATCCACAGGCTAATTTGAGCCAGAGCCTGGGCGTTTTTGATCACCAGCCATCCATATACAACGCACTTAAGGGGGAGGGTGGTTTGGAGGTTCTTAAGGTGCAAAAAAAAATGTATTTAGTGCCGGCCACGGGCGATCTTGGTGGGGTTGAGCAGGAGTTGGCTGCTGAAGCGGGCAGAGAGTTTATTCTTAAGGAGCTGCTGCAGCCTCTGATGGATGATTTTGATTATATATTTATCGATTGTCCGCCTTCATTGGGATTGTTAACCATTAATGCTTTTACTGCTGCACAGGAAGTTTACATTCCTATGCAAGCGCAGTATCTCGCCATGCAGGGAATAGGGAAACTACTGGGCCTGGTTGAAAAAATACAAAAACGGCTGAATCCGGATATTGCCATAACCGGTATTTTTATTACCCAGTTTGACAGGCGTAAGGTTTTGAATCGTTATGTTTTGGAAACCCTGGAGTCTCATTTTGGAGATAAAGTCTTTAAAACACGAATCAGGAATAATGTATCACTGGCAGAAGCGCCCAATGAGGGTTTGGATATTTTTAGCTACCACCCTGCCAGCAACGGGGCATTTGATTACGGCAAGCTGGCAAAAGAAGTTATAAGCCGTAGTTAAGCTCTGCTAATCAGTCATCTTTTTTAAGCTTTTTCGATGGCTCCCACATCCATAAGTTCGCTGGTTAGCTTTTTCATGGTAAGGGGTTTGGTAATATAACCATCAAAGCCCTCCTTCATGTATTTTTCTTTGTCGCCCGACATGGCATTGGCTGTTATGGCTATGATGGGAGGAACTGTTTGGTGTTTTTTCCTTAGTTCTTTCATGGCTGTTACTCCATCCATTAATGGCATCATGATATCCATAAGAATGACATCATGCTTTTCAGGGGCAAAAGCCTGCAAAGCCTCCTCACCGTTGAAGGCTGTATCCGTTTTGCAGTTAGCTGTTTCCAGCATAAGCGATATCACCCTTAAATTTACATTTTTATCATCCACCAGCAGCACGTTTAACCCCAGGGATACATCCCATTCATCTTCAAACTCATATTCCTCGGTTTGATTGGCGGGAATGTTGATTTGGTTGATAAAAGTAAACCAAAAATTACTGCCTTTGCCCGGGGTGCTTTCCAGTCCAATTTCACCTCCTAGAAGTGCAACCAGTTGTTTGCAAATAAAAAGCCCTAATCCTGAACCATCTGCGGGCCGGGATAAAGAGTTGTCCAGTTGTTGAAACTTCTGAAAAAGTTTTGGTTGGTGTTCTTTTTCTATCCCAATCCCTGTATCTGTTATTTCAAACCTGATTTTTTCGGGTATGTAGGGGTTATGGGGGCGGGCTTTTATTGTAATTTTTCCGTTTTGGGTGAACTTTACTGCATTGTTGACCAGGTTCATTAAAACCTGCTCCAGCCTGATTTTATCAGTCACAATGGTTTGAGGTATGTCAGGATCAATATCTATTTCTATTTCATTGTTTTTGTTTATTACTTCCGGATGTGCCAGGGTTTGTAACGACTTTACCAGTTCACGCAAATGAAATGGTTCATGTTTGATTTGAATTTGACCTGCTTCAATTTTAGAGATATCGAGCATGTCGTTTATCAGCCCCAGAAGTACTTGGGCAGAATCCATGACGATACCAAGATATTCAGACTGTTTACTGTCAAGGGGCGTTTGGGATAGTATTTTACTCATCCCCACGATACCCGTAACAGGCGTTCGAATTTCATGGCTCATGTTGGCCAGGAATAGATTTTTGGCTTCTGATGCCTTTTGTGCAACTTCAGCTTCCTGCTCCAGCTTGAGATGCTTTTTGTGCTCCGTAATGTCTCTGTATAGACTTACAATGTAATTTTTACGTTTGATTTTGATCACCTGCGATAAAACATCAAAATATCTTAGTTTATTGTTTTTGCATTTAAGCGGAATATCTTCGGCCATTAGTCGGTCTCCATTGGTTTCCTGCAGGATTTTTTGCAGGGACTGCTCATAGCTCTCCTTCGGGATTAGATCTTTAAGCCATAAACCTGACAACTCATCTTTGGAATAATCCAGGATGTCGCAAATTCGTTGGTTGATCATAAAAAAGGATTCCTTCTCCCAATCAGCTACTATTATGCCGTCGCTGGCTTTTTCAAAGATGGTCTCAAAGCGTTGTTTTACTTCGTTGATTTCCTTGTTGGCTTCAGACAGCTCTATGTTCAGCTTGCAAAGCTCCCGGGTTCTTTTGTTTACAAGTTTTTCCAGGGTTTTGTTTTTTTCTTCAATTTCCGATAGGGGGAAGGATTCTCCTTGCTTGAGCCGGGGCTCACACTGAGAGTAGTGAATATGCCTGATGTACCAGTGAAGTCCTGTTTTTTCCCACAACATAGAGATTCGCTGATCTTTGAATGTTACCGGCATATTGTCAATGGTGGCTTGCATGTTAAAGTGGGCAATAATTAGCCCCTGGGTGGGCCCTAAACAGATGATTTTTCGTTGTTTTTCTTCATAATCCAGTGGGGCAGGGCATTGATGAATATCCCTGCTGAAAATACAAATCACCTCGTCCTGATCGAAAGCAAATTCATCACTGCCCGAGCCTATATTGGAAATATCTGAAGAAAAGAGGGTAGATAAAGCTTGTATATCCCTTTGTTGGGTGTAATAATCCAAAAACTTTTCGTAACAATCATTCAGCTCTTTATCAAAATCTGACAACTTTTGATGTGTGTGCATACATCGGTGGTTTTTTGTTTTTTAATCATAACCTTATTAACTGTTCTGCAAACAAGCTGTTTGTCAGTGAGGTATACAGGCCTTTGTGTCTTTCTGCTTTACAATATTAATACTTTTTTTTCATCCGGCGATGTGTTAATGGATTTAATTGTTATTTGGTAAAATTGTACACCATAGTAGGGGTATTTGTCTATAAATGGGACACTATTGTGTAGTAAAATGCTAAGGGATATTTGCTGATAAACGGTAAAAGCAAAAATTCTTTAGGAATTGAAGCAATTGTGTTTTCTTTATTGGTTTTTTGTTTTGAAGACAGTCAGGGGGTACTTTTTATTAGATTTTTTTTATAGGAGATTTTAAAGAGTGTTTGATTTTATGAATTGTATTAACTTTATGTTTAAAACAAAAAGATTGTGCTGATTAATTTACGTGTTTGATTTATCAAATTTTTTATTCTGATTGTATGACGAGAGGTTTACTATTTACTTTGCTGTTGTTTATAACTTTGGCTTTTACTGTTCTTTATGCAGGAAATCACCAGGACTGCCAGTTCAATAACAGTGTTCCGTTTGCTACCAATCAAACGCATCTTACCATCTGGAATGGCCAGGAATATGAACCCTTTTTTGTTAAAGGAATGAACCTCGGGGTTGCCTTGCCCGGGAAGTTTCCGGGTGAGCTGGAGGTAAGCCGAGAACAATATGCCAACTGGTTTCAACAAATCAAGGATGCAGGCTTTAATACCATTCGTCTGTATACCCTGCACTTCCCTCATTTTTATGAAGTGCTTGACTCTTTCAACCTGGAGAATCCGCACAATCCCTTGTTTTTTTTTCAGGGGGTATGGCTGGAAGAGGAGCTTGAAGGGTACGAGCACGATTTGTATACACTGACCGAGACTTTTACTTTGGAAGCTGAGGAAAATGTGGACTGTGTGCATGGAAACAGAATTATTGAGCCCAGACCAGGTAAGGCTTATGGTACCTACCAAACGGATGTTTCTCAGTGGAATGTGGGGTATATTATGGGTCGGGAAATTCATCCCCACGAGGTTTTACTAACCAATGAACTACATGCCAATAATACCGATTTTACGGGTGAACATTTCGGCATCCATGATGCACTTCCCGCTGAAACCTGGGTTGTTTCCAGGTTGGACCACCTGGTTCAATACGAGTATAATTCCTATGAAACCATGCGACCGGTGAGCTTTTCCAGCTGGCCTACCCTGGATCCCATTGACCACCCCGAGGAGTGGAACGCCTGGGAAGATACAACCTCCATTGATCTGGGGACTATTGAATTGTTGGATGCACCGGCTGGTTATTTTGCCAGTTATCATGCTTATCCCTACTACCCTGATTACATCAGTTATGAAAGCATTTACCAAGGTTACGAGGATAATTACGGGCCAAACAGCTACCTGGGGTACCTCACCCGGCTCAAAGAGCATTATCATCGCTTTCCTTTAATAATTGCCGAGTACGGGGTGCCCTCAAGCTGGGGGAAAGCTCATTACGCTACCAGCGGCATGCACCATGGAGGCTTTGATGAGTATGAACAGGGAGAAAAAAATATTCGCATGTTGAAAACCATCGAAGCTGCATCCTTGGGTGGAGGTATGCAGTTTTCATGGCTCGATGAATGGTTCAAACGTACCTGGATAACCGACCATATTGACTATCTTCCCGATCGAAGAATTCTTTGGCACAATATTGCAGCACCCGAGCAAAACTTTGGACTCATTAGCTTTCAAAAGCCTCTGGAAATGGAGTTGTGGGAAGAATTTGGCGAGGACAGCCATGTGCAAAAAATGGAGGCAAGTGCTGCCTATGACTTTTTACATTTAAAAATCCATACCAATGAACTGCTCAGCTACCCTGATGATATCTGGATTTCACTGGATACTTATGATGCTGACCTGGGAGAGTCGATACTCCCTTCAGGGGATACGGTAAGTAACCGGGCTGAATTTGCCCTTCACCTGACGAATCATTCGGCCCACCTTTATGTTACCCAGGCCTATGACCTTTATGGAATTTTCCATGGGATTTCTGAACCTGAGCAGCAATACCAGTCTGTTGCCACCGATGGGGACCCCTGGCGCATTGTTAGATGGAGGATCAATACCTTTGAGCAGGATGTGCATTTTATCGGAAACTTGCAGGTTAATTACTGGTTTTTGCCGGCCCAGTCTCACGATGCGGTAACTTATCACCAGGACCATATCCATGTGCGTTTGCCCTGGTCGTTGCTTCATTTTGTGGATCCCAGCGAGTATGTTGTTTTTCATGATGATCGGGATACCCCGCAATATGAGGATACGATATCCGATGGTGTGTCTGTTTCCGTTTTTTATAAAGGTGAAAAGTATACTCCCGGGCAAAGGTATTTGTGGGACACCTGGAATACGGCAACCGATGTGCAGGAGGTGGTTAAAGGTTCTTACTGGGTAATGAAAGATCGCCTTCATGAATTCAACAACAGGGCCATTGCCCGTTGTGATAGTTTTTTTATCCCTTTTGATGGTGATCCCCACTGGGTAGATGCAGATAACGGGGTATTGAAGAACGACTTTGACCTGGATGGGAATTTTATGCAGGCATTATTGCTCGATCCTCCGGAGTATGGAACAGTTGAACTTTCACTGGATGGATCATTTTCTTATATGCCCGATTATACCAATGAGGGGCTTGACATGTTTACCTATAAGGTGTTCGATGGCTACAGCCTTTCGGCACCAGCCAGCGTTTATCTCCATTTGGACAACATCTCAGCCATAGCCGAACACTCCATCAGTGATGATTCAGTGCCAGAGCTGACAATATATCCCAATCCATCCAAAGGCAATATTTCCCTTGACGCTGAGGTACATATGGATGAATTGGTGGTTTTTGACATGAAAGGCCGGATGCTACGAAGGGAAGCGGTGAATGGATATCAATACAATACAAATCTTGATGGATATCCTGTGGGAATGTATTTGGTTAAAGTGCGTGCCGGCAAATATAACCTGCTTCGTAAAGTTAATCTGACCGAGTAACAGAAACCATCTAATCAGGCATTAAAATAGGTTTGCCTGATTTGTTGCTGGTATTTTTCATTGGCCTTTCTCAAGAAATCAACCATCTGTTTTTTTGGGAGTAGTGTTTTAGGATTGTTTTCTACCCAAATTTCACAAGCCCGGCTGATCTGCAGAGCACCCATGCTCTGGGCTATGCTCTGAAGGGTCGACAGGTAACTTCCTAATGTTTTGCTGTCATCATCGGGCAGATTCTCCAGGTGAGAAATGATATCGTTCACATCATAATAAAAGCCGGAAAACAGCTCTTTTAGTACCTGGGTGTCTTTGGATTGTTTATGAATTACATTCAATATGGCCGGGTCCATTGTTTCGTAATTGTGAAGTTGCTCAATGATTTTATTGGTTACAGGGGTTTCTTTTTCTTTTTTTCTGCTTTGTTCTTTCCAGTACAGAAGTTTTTTGAATATTTCTTTGGATTTGGCTGGTTTTACAATGTAGTCGTCCAATCCATTTTGTAAAAAACTTTCCACATCGCTGGCTATAACATTTGCACTCAGCCCGATAATTACCGGGTATTGCGGATATTGCTCCCTGATGACCCGGGTAGCGGTAATTCCATCCATCACTGGCATTTGTATATCCATCAAGATGATGTCAAAAGCCGCTTTGCCCGGCTGGTCTTGATTGTGTTTTTCCAGAATGTCCAGGGCTTTTTGTCCATTTTCGGCAAGGGTAATCTTGCAGGCCCAGGACTCCACCATGAGTTTGATAACTTTTTGGTTGACCACTTTGTCCTCAACCAGTAAGATGTTTAGATGAAGGTTGTGGGTTTCTATCTCTTTCTGTGCATCCACAAACTGTTTGACCTTTTCATGTTCAGGAATGTTGGCTTTTATGGTAAACCAGAAAACAGAACCTTCGCCAAACTGGCTTTTTACACCAATTTCACCACCCATCAACTCCACCATTCTTTGGCTGATGGCCAGTCCCAGGCCGCTTCCTTCCTGGGTGCGAGTTAACGATGAATCAATCTGAGAAAAAGCAATGAAAAGCTTTTGCTGTTGTTTTTGGGTGATGCCAATACCTGTGTCGTGAACTTCAAATTTCAGGATGACATTCTCATCATCCATCTTTTGGGTAACAATTTTCAGCTCAATTCTCCCTTCTTGGGTAAACTTAATTGCATTGGAAAGAAGGTTGGTTAAAACCTGCCTGACCCTGAAAGCATCCAGCTCCAGGTACTGCGGGATGGTGTTTTCTGTGAATACATTAAAGTTTAGATTTTTTTGCTTGACAAGTGATGCGAATATGTGATGAGTCTCCTCAGAAAACTTTTGTATGTTTACCGGTTCTTTGCGAATAGAGAGTTTACCCGCTTCTATTTTGGAAAAGTCCAGGATATCATTGATGATGTTGAGTAGTGAATCTGCTGAGGATTTGATGGTTTCCACATAGTCTTTTTGCTCCTTATCCAGGTTGGTTTTTGTGAGAAATTCAATGATTCCAATGATGCCATTCATGGGAGTTCGAATTTCATGGCTCATGTTGGCAAGGAATTGTTGTTTGATTTCAGCTGATTTTTGGGCCAGGGCGATGTTTTTCTTGAGTTGTTGGCTTTTCATCTCTGTGGATACATCCCTGCTGGTAAATACGATGGCCTTAATTAAAGGGTTTTTAAGGTGGTTTATTGCGATGGTTTCTATGTTTTTGAGTCCCTCTGTGGGGTGCATCACACGGTGTTTTATGTGCACGGGAGTTTTAGGGGATTGCAGCACATCTTCAAATTGTTGATTGAAAAGTTTTATATCCTCTTTATAGATCCAGTCGGTTATTTGTTTTCCTAAAGCCTTGTCCATGGTGAGGCCCGTTATTTTTTCCAGAGCTTGTGTGCAATAAGTTATAAGGCCATATTGGTCGGTAATGGTAATGAGGTCAAAACTGTTTTCGAGCAGGGTTTTGAGGCGTTGCTCGTTTTTATATACCTGTTGTTCTATGGTTTTCTGATGCGTAATATCACGGATAAAGGCTCCAACCCCTATAGTATTTTTATCCAGCGATACCGGGAATTTGCGTGTCTCAAATATTTTTACCCCCGAGTTGCTTTCATAAATAATCATTTTGTTGGTTTTTAGCACCCGCTTGTCGACTTCCTGCTCCTTAACTGCAGTCTCCAGGTGGGTAATCTCAAAGTCTGTTTTGCCTTTAAAATCTTCTGGCTTTTTGCTGTGATACTCGGCAAAGGCATTGTTTACCATGATATATTTTAAAGAGTTGTCTTTGAGGATGACAAAATCAGAAGAGCCATTGATGAAGTTCAGCAATTGTTGTTGGTAAACCTCAAGCTCTTCTTTGTAAATCACGGTTTGTTCCAACATTTGTTTGAGCTCTTCTTCAGAAGACCTGAGCTCTTCATTGAGGCTTTGCTCGTTATGAAGCATTTGATTAATGGTCTCTTCCTGTTTTTTCCGCTCCGAGATATCCTGCACATTTACAATATGATATTGCAGCTTGTCCTTGTTGTCTCTTACAGAAGTGATATCCAGCATTACCGGGAAAATGTTTCCATCTTTATGTTGGTTTAAAGACTCAACCATATAATGACCTTGATCATTGGCGTTTCTGATAAAACCAGGTATTTTGTCTTTTTCTCCGGGCGGAAAAACTACGTCGATGGGTCTTCCCTGGATTTCCTGTCTGGTGTATCCATGCATCTGGGCAAAAACAGGGTTCATCAGCTCCATTTTGGGGTTGTTTGGTAAGCTTATAACCATTCCCATACGGGTGTTTTGAAAGATATCCTCCCACTTTTTGAGTGTTTGTTCTGTTTTTTTCCGTAGCTCAATATCGCTGACAGAGCCTACCATCCTAAAGGTGTTTTTGTTTTCATCTGTCACACCATAAACATTGAATTCTGTCCAGATGTAATCATGGTTTTTTTTCTTGAGGCGAATTTCAATATTGAAAGATTCTTTGACCTGGTGTTTTAGCAGTTCAGTCTGGTGCTTTATAATATTGTAGTCATTGGGGTGGATAAACCCTTCAATGTTGTTCTCAACAATCGGATCTTCATGGGGTTGATATCCTAAAATTTGTTTCAACCGGTCGGACATGAATATTTTTTTCTGTTTGAGGTTCCAGTCCCAAATACCATCTTTGGTGGCATTGGTGGCAAGTGCGTATCTTTCTTCACTTTGACGAATTTTTTCGTTGGCCAGCTTTTTTTCTGTAATGTCTACGATGGTTTCAATCACCCCGTACTGTTTGGTTCTTTTGTTGTAGATGGGTGATTTATAAAAAATCACATCCCTGATACGATTCCCGGCAACTATTAACTTCCCTTCGTAAGTAGCCGGCCTGTGTGTGATGGTTACCTCTCGATTTATAGCCATATGTTGGTCAGCCTGGCTTGGAGGGTAAATGGGCGGAAGGCTTTTGTTGGTAATTTCTTGCCTGTTGTAACCGGTAAGTTTTTCAAAAGCCTGGTTGCATCCTTTCAGAATTTTACAATCAAAACAATAGAAAACAGGGTTGGGCAAAGCATCCATTAGCTCCTGCTGAAAGCTCAATTCTGATTTCAGGATTTTCTTTACCCGGTTACTATGAAGCAGGTTTGCCAGCAAAAGAATTCCAAAAGTCAGCAAAAAGATAGCCAACAGATAAAAATACAGGAGGTACTCCTGGAAGAAATTTTTAGGTTTGTTAACAATAATGGATTCAGCAGGGATCTGTGAAATGGATACGCCGTGTTTTTTTAATTGCTGGTAATCAAAAAACAGCTGGTTTTCTACTTTTTCGATCAGCGGCAGGTTTTCAGGTGGATGCCCCTGAAGTATTTTGACAGCTAATTCTGCTGCTTTTTCTCCCTGGACATATCCGGAAACCAGTTTTCCTCCTATGATACCGTGTCCCAGGGCAAACTCCCAGAACCCGAAAGAAGGGGCTGTGCTTGCGCTGGTAATCATCTCTACCCCCTGGGATACATCGGCCAGAATGCTGCCGTTTATTTGAAGGAAGGGCCAAAGCATCAATAATGAGTTAGGGGGTAATGCTTTCACATGCTCTATTACAAAGCCCATATTGCTGTCATGCAGATAAGAGAAGGTAGTACCGGGAAATTTTTCTTCCACCTGTGCCTGGAAAATATGGGTCAAGTCATGCGAAGATGTGGAGTTATCACCCAAAAAAAATACCTTTTGGGTTTCCGGGAAAAGGCTGAGAGCATGGTCCAGTGTGACTTCCATGGACAACTCCTCCAATACCCCGGTATAGTGGGGAAACTGTTCCATGATGTGGGGCTTCAGGTTGTTGATCCCGCAAAAAACCACCGGTGTTTTTTCAAATAATTTTTCTCCCTTTAAGCTGAGAAAGTCAAGGGCGTCGTCGTCGGTGGCAATAATTACATCAAATGTACTGTGCTGGTGTTTGTGCAGAAGGATCTCAAAGAGGTGGTTTTGATACTCCTGGTCAAAAATCCTTTTGGAATCCATGTACTCCAAAATCAGGTTGTAATGGTCCAGTTCCTTGTTTAGCACATCCTTTATTCCTGCATTAATCTCTACATTCCATGAAAAGGATGAGTGATAGCTGTGTAGTATAAGAATGTTTTGCTGCGGGCCTTGTGCATGAAGAAAAGGGGAGGAGCCGGGTATGATAAATAGCAGGGTGATAAGTAATTTGCTTAACAGCAAAATGTGGTTAATAAAATTGTTTTTTTTGCCGGGTTTTACTGAACAGCTTGTTGACACAGAATCGGGTGGTTTATAATGCGACTTAATTATATCTTTCTTGAATAATAGCCCTGACTTTTTGGTATCGTTGAGTTAAGTCGGGGAAAAGTTCTTTTGCCTTTTTGAAGTCCTCTTTTTTATGTAGAGCATCCATTTGAGAGGTGGTATCATAAACCCTGGAGGCTCCCACTGTGGCACTCAGCCCTTTCAATGCATGGGTGAGATCTTTTGCACTCTGGTGGTCATTGCTTTCGTAAGATGTTTTAATTTTGTTGAGCAGTGTATCTGCTTCACTGATAAATGTAACGAACAAATCCTTTAAAATTTCTTGATTGTTTTGTGTTTGTTCATTTAAATCAATTGACGTCATATCATTTATGTCGGCAATTGTAGCTAATGTGTTTATATGGTTATTTAATTCTCTTGATATAAGCTCACTTACTTCTTGGGCTTGCATTTCGAGGGAGTTTTCGACTTCATTAGTTAA
>SLQX01000002.1 GCA_007131245.1 Bacteroidales bacterium | reverse complement strand
TTATTGGAATTGACTACCCCTTGTTTTTCGGGTTTCTGGCTGCTGTCCTGGCCATCATTCCTTATGTGGGAACAACCCTGGGTTCCACTATAGTGGTTTTGTATGCTTTTATGACCTATGATTCCCTCTGGATTCCCATTGCCGTGATGGTTATCTTTTGGTTTATACAGTTGGTGGAAAGTAATTTTCTGAGTCCGAAAATTGTGGGCGGAACTTTAAAAGTCAATGCCCTGGCAGCCATCATAAGTATCATTGTGGGGGCTACGATATGGGGAGTTGCCGGGATGATTTTATTCCTACCCATTACGGCCATGCTAAAAGTTATTTGCCAGGAGTATGAAGAATTGAAACCCATTGCATTGTTTATTGGAGAACAGAATGTAAAAGAAAAAAGTATTGATACAGAAGTTCTCAGCAATTGGGGAGTGAAAATAAAAAACTTATTTCAAAAAAGGATATAGTATGAAAAAGCAAACCGATTCCCGTTTTCCTAATAAAAGTACGCTCCGCCAAAAGGCTGAAGCAAAGTTGAAAACAACACGGTTGAACAATAAACCCCCTGCTTCAGAAACGGATATCCTTGAAGAGGTTCATGAATTGCGGGTGCACCAGATTGAGCTGCAAATACAGAACGAAGAGCTTATCTTGGCCAGGGACAGGGCAGAGCTTGCAGAAAAAAAATATACGGAGTTGTATGAATCGTCGCCCTCAGGTTATCTGACCCTTTCAAAAGAAGGCGATATCCTGGAGTTAAATGATAGTGCAGCCAGGATGATACATAAGGAACGTTCGACACTTATAAACAACCGATTTGCCCTTTTTATTTCAGAAGAAACACAAGGCGATTTTATCCGGTTTTTTGACAGAGTTCTGAAAAGCCATCAAAAAGAAAGCTGCGAAGCGGTTCTGAAAAGACCAGACAACACTCTCCTATACATAAACATTGATGCTATTACCAGCAAGGATAAAGAGTTCTGTCTGCTAACCATGGTGGATATTACCAAAAGCAAAGAAGCCGAAAAATCCCTGTTTAAGCTTAAAGTGGCCAACGAATCCATTGAATTCAAACAGAATTTTCTGGCCAATATCAGCCATGAAATGCGCACGCCCCTTACCGGAATACTGGGAATAATTGATATTCTTGAACATACAGAATTGACCCAAACCCAAAGGGACTATTTGGACACCTTAAAACATTCCAGTATGAATCTCAGGGAAATCATCAACCAGGTACTGGATTACTCCAAAATAGAAGCCGGTAAAGTAAAACTAAAACCGTCTCTTTTTGAATTAAAAAAGCTGCTGGCAGAAACGAAGATTTTGCACAAAGGAAGCGTTAAGCCCGGGGTGCATTTCAGCACCCAATCAGACTTTAATATCCCGGGCTTAATTTGTGCCGACGAAAATCGTATACAGCAGGTCATCAACAATCTTGTTTCAAACGCCCTGAAATTTACCAATACGGGCTCTGTAGTTCTTAGCAGCAAGTTGTTGTCGCCCAGGCCGCTCAGCAAAGAGGTGATGATAAAAATTGCGGTTACCGATACCGGAATCGGCATCCCTGATGAATTGCAGGGAAAACTTTTTGTCCCTTTTTCGCAAATTGATGATAAAAACACACGAAAATATGAAGGCACCGGATTAGGCCTTTCAATATGCAAAGAGCTGGTTACGCTTTTGGGAGGTAAAATAGGAGTCACAAGCGAATACCACAAAGGAAGCACCTTCTGGTTTGTGTTTCCGGCACTGTTAACAGCCACTTCGGCGAGTATATCAAAATCAGTGGACCAACCTGGGCGGTCATTCTCCAATCATAAAATTAACAACAAGCATTCCCTTAATATTCTTTTTGCTGAAGACAAAGTGGTAAACCAGAAGGTTATAAGCCTTATGCTTACCTCTATGGGGCATCAGGTTACCCTTGCCAGCAATGGGGAACAAGCGTTAAACTCATACAAGTCTGGCGAATTTGATCTGATTCTTATGGATATTCAAATGCCTGTAATGGATGGTATTACCGCCACGCGGAAGCTAAAAGAAAGATTCGAGCGGTTGCCACCCATCATAGGACTTAGTGCCAATGCATTTGAGGGAGACCGGGAAAAATATATGGTACTGGGAATGGATGAATACCTCACCAAACCTTTTAATAAAGAAGAGTTTGTTGAATTAACGACCAAACTCATAAACGGATAACCATTGAATATATTCATAGACCTTTTGGGTGGAGAGTTTGTCTTTGCTTTTCTGTTTGATGCAATTTCCCGGAGTTGAAAGTTGTGAGTGGGGTATGACATCCTTGTTTTTGCTTTACCACATTACCAGCCTTCAAAATCTGTGAATAATGTAACTAATTTTTTATTCTATGTAACCCTTTTTAAGACCACGTAATTTACCTTTATGTGTTAATTAATATATACACAATTAAAATCAATGGTCATGAACAAAACTATATTTAAAGGAAACTGGAACGAGCAAAAAGGTAAGCTCAAGCAAAAATATGCAAATCTCACCGACGATGACCTGAAGTATGCCGAAGGCAAAGAAGATGAATTGTTGGGAAGACTTCAGAAAAAGCTTGGGAAATCAAAAGAAGAAGTTGAAAAGCTTATTTCAAAGCTATAGCTGATATGCATTGGGCCTGAATGCCCAAAAGGTATTGCCTCACGCAGAGATCGTTCAGAGAAATTGCAGGAGTTATAAAATTTTAATACTGTGTTTGTATTTGGTTTACTTCCGGAATCTTGCTTAGAAACTTTGAACCTTTGCGTGAGGTTCGATTTTGTGGCCTTGTGAATAAAAACCTGGTGTTCTTCTTTTCTTCATAATTGAAACAACCCCATTGCTTTAACTATGCATCATAAAATTGTTAGTGATATATACTCAAAGGTACTATTGTGAAAAAAATTAATTCAGTCAAAAGAATCATTCCCAAACTACCCAATGTAAAGAAACAGGCCATTAAGCTCAGCGAGACAACGTTCAAAGAAACAAAAAAGGCAAATGTATTTTTTTCGGAGGTAGGCAATTTTTTTTTGTTTCTGTGGCTTACCACACGTGAGGCATTTTCCCGCGAATTTGAGTTTAAAGAGTTTCTTCGACAGTGTTATCAAATAGGGAACAAAACATTGCCCCTTATTTCGGTAACCGGTGTGGTAATAGGCCTGGTGCTAACCATTCAGTCGCGCCCTGTACTTGTTGATTTTGGGGCTGAATCGATGCTCCCGGCCATGGTAGCCTTGTCTATCGTAAGAGAAATGGGGCCAGTGGTTACCGGATTGATTTGTGCGGGAAAGATAGGTTCGGGTATGGGCGCCGAGTTGGGTTCCATGAAGGTGAGTGAGCAGATTGATGCCATGGAAGTTTCATCTACCCATCCTATTCGCTTTTTGGTGGTCACAAGGGTTTTGGCAGCCACACTCATGATACCCATACTGGTTCTATACGCTGACGCACTGGGTATCCTTGGGAGCTGGGCCGGGGCAAATATCAAAGGAAATGTAACCTTTGTATTGTTCTTTTCCCAGGCTTTCAGTGCCATAGGTTTTATGGATTTTTTACCCGCTGTAATAAAAACCTTCTTTTTTGGGGCAGCTATTGGATTTGTGGGATGTTTTAAAGGCTATACAGCAGGGCGGGGAACAGAAAGTGTGGGCAAAGCAGCTAATTCAGCAGTAGTGCTTGCTTCCCTGTTCGTGATACTAATCGACCTGATAGCTGTACAGATAACCGATATGCTTTAAAAGTCAATAACATCATGACCAACCACCCTCAACCTGATATCAGCCCATCAACCCAGCCGGTTATTGAAATCAATAATCTGAAAAAAGCATTTGGCCAAGTGCCAGTATTACAAGACCTGTCGCTAAAGCTCTATGATAATGAAAACCTTGTAGTGTTGGGCAAATCGGGTTCAGGCAAATCGGTACTGATAAAATGCATCGTAAAACTACTACAACCCGATGAGGGCTCAATCACCGTGTTGGGGCTGGACGTAAACCGTTTGCACAACCATGACCTGGCAGCCCTCAGGCAAAAGATTGGCTTCCTTTTTCAGAGTGGTGCCCTGTACGATTCCATGACCATCAAACAAAACCTGGAATTTCCCCTGAAAAGGGTCAGGAAAAATCTTTCATCCAAAGAAAGGGATGAAAAAATAGAAGAAGCGCTTGAAAACGTAGGGTTGTCAGACACTATACACAAAATGCCCTCAGAGCTTTCGGGAGGAATGCGCAAGCGGGCAAGCCTGGCCCGTACCATTGTTGTCGATCCCTTGATTATGCTCTACGACGAGCCTACAACAGGGCTCGACCCGGTAACATCTGATGAAATAAGTGCGCTGATTAAGGATGTGCAGAAAAAATACAAAACATCCTCCATCATCATCACGCACGATATTGAATGTGCCCGCGCTACTGCTGACAGGCTGATTATGCTAACAGAAGGGGAAGTCTACCTGGAAGGGGATATGAAAGCCTTTGAAGCATCAACCGACCCAATTATCCGGTCATTTTTTAAATAATGCCAATTATTTACCTCAACACTAAAAAAACAACAAAATGGATAACTATTCACCAACATTTAAAGCACGATTAGGCCTTTTCATTTTTGTGGGGTTGGCCATTTTCGTAATTGCCATCTTTTTTATTGGCAAGCAGCAGAATTTATTCAATCCTGTATTTAAAGTTACTGCCAACTTTCACAATGTCAGCGGGCTGCGGGTTGGAAACAATGTCCGTTTCTCGGGTATCGATGTCGGAGTCATTGATAATATAAGGATTATAAATGATTCTACGGTGCAGGTAGACATGCTCATCCGAAGAAATGTGCAGGAATTTATAAAGGCAGATAGCAGAGCCACTATAGGTTCTTCAGGGATTATTGGCGACCGGATACTGATCCTTGCACAGGGGAGCAACAAAGCAGCTATTGTAAAAGACGGACAGCATCTCATGGCCGATGAACCTCTGGAAACAGATGCCATCCTTGCAAGCCTGGATAATACGGCAGCAGATGTGGAAATTATCGCACATGAACTCGCAGAGGTAATGAGCAACATTAACAGCGGAAAAGGTATGCTGGGGCAGCTCATCGTGGATTCGGCCATTGCCGGAAATGTAAGCCAGACCATAGCCAACTTTATGAAAAGCTCGGAAGGCCTGGATGAAACCATTGAGGTGACCAAAGAGAATGTATTTGAATTTATGGAGAAACTGCAGCTCACTGTGGCAAGAACAGAAATTGCTTCCAACGCTCTGGGAGAGATCATGGTTAAGATAAACAGTGGTGAGGGAACCCTGGGCATGTTGATTCAGGACACTACCATGGCAGAGAACCTGGATCAGACTCTGATCAACCTGAAACAAAGCTCGAAAGGCCTGGATGAAAATATGGAAGCACTTAAGCATAGCATACTTTTCAGAAGGTACTTCAGAAAACAAGATGAAAAGAATGAAAGAGAAAGAATAGATAAAGAGAAAGAAATAAGTTCTGAGCCTGGAGAGCATTAAAATGCAATGGAAAGGTGCCATAATACTTGCGTTTGTAATAGGGAATACAATGGGTTTTGCATTGGCTCAACAGGAGACTGCACCCCAGGATACCACCCACTTATACGAAAATATTGAGACCTATTCCGAGCAAAGTAAATTCACCAGGTTTATGTTCCGGCTGTTTTTTAAGCCGGTAGCCCCGGGCCCTGCACCCGGCAAACCGCAAGCCAGGCTTAAGCAGGCGCCCTACAGCACCTTTGAAGGAAAGATTATCAGGCATATACACATTGTAACACTTGATCCGTTTGGAAATTCCATTGGCGACACCATTACCTCATCACTAAACTTCTTTTCCAGAGCAGGTAACAAGCTTCATGTAAAAACCCGGGTTAGCACCATTCGCAACCTGCTGCTTTTTCGCGAAAACCAGGTTTTCGATTCCTTGCTGGTAAAAGAATCGGAGCGATTGGTACGCAACAGCACCTACATAACCGACGTGTCATTTTTTGTGCAGCAATCAACCCAATACACCGACTCGGTAGATATTTTTATTCGTGAACTGGATAGGTGGAGTATTATTCCGGGCGGCGACCTCTCTTCAAAGCGAATGGCATTTACTCTGAGAGAAGAGAACTTCATTGGGCTGGGACACGAGTTTCGGAATAGTATCGTATGGAACCACACCACAGGCAATTATGCCTTTCGAACAAGATACCATGTTCCCAATTTTCACAATACCTTTATTAATTCAACACTGCAATATGGCACCGACGAATACGGCAACTTTGTCAAAAGCTTTGCGGTGGACCGCCCGTTTTATTCCCCATTCGCCCGTTGGGCAGCAGGGGTAAACATTTCGCAGCATTTGCGAAAAGATTCGGTATGGGACGAAAATTTTATGCAGTTTAAATATAATGCACAGGATGTGTGGGCGGGGAGTGCTATTCGCATATTCAAGGGCAATACAGCATACAGCCGTACCACAAATTTCATCTCTGCCGCCCGGTTTATCCGGATTCGTTATCTGGAACAACCACCACCAACATTGGATACACTGCAGTATTATACCGATGAAAATTTTTACCTGGCCAGTTTGGGTATTTCAACCCGGCAATACGTGCAGGATAAATATATTTTCAAGTTTGGCATTACCGAAGATGTGCCCGTGGGCAGAGTAATGAACTTTACCGGAGGGGTTCAGCAAAAAAACAATTTTGGGCGCACTTACCTGAAAGCCCGCTGGTCGTCAGGTAATTATCATTCATATGGATATCTGAGCTCCCACCTGGAAGTGGCCACTTTTATTTACCGGTCAAGCACCCAGCAGGGGGTAATCAATGCTGGGGCCACTTATTTTACCAACCTGCTAACATTGGGAAACTGGAAATTCAGGCAATTTATTAAGCCATGGGCAACTTTTGGCTTCAGGCGTACGGATTACGACCAGCTGAGCATTAACGACGGGTATGGCATTCCCGGGTTCAATAGCCCCCATCTGGCCGGGAACAGCAGGCTGCTTTTAACATCGCAAACACAGACCTACGCCCCCTGGGATTTCATTGGGTTCCATTTTGGCCCCTACTTTACATTCGCTATGGGAATGCTGGGCGATAGAGAAACCGGATTTCGCAACAGCAGATTGTATTCACAATTCGGACTGGGGGTTATAATTAAGAACGACAACCTGGTGATGAATGCTTTTCAGGTTTCTCTTTCCTTCTATCCTATTATGCATGACAAAGGCAATAATATTTTTTTATTCAACTCTTTCCAGACCACCGACTTTGGTTTTCGCGATTTTGAGATTAAAAAACCGGCAGTAGTATTGTTTCAGTAAGGGTTAATAGGAGATGGTATGATCTATCCCCAGCAGTGCAAGCAATATTTTTTGTTCTATATCGATGTTGTGCGGGGGCTTCAGCCCCATGGTTTGCAGCAACGGCAATGGATATGAGGCAGGATAACAACTTTTAAAAATATTTGCACTGCCCCATACATTACCGTCAGTTTTAACTGACGAATCAAAAAACTCAAAAGCTTAGGGGGGCTTCAGCCCCATTATGGTAAAGGATAGGTTCTGTTACTTATCCATTGGCAAGATTTCTTTTC
>SLQX01000041.1 GCA_007131245.1 Bacteroidales bacterium | reverse complement strand
TCCAGCTCGCTTTCGGTGGGTGTATGCTTTTTGGGTTTACTCATAATACGATGTTTTTCGTAGCAAATATAATACGAAAACTTTCGTAATGCAAGTTTTTGTCCATTATTTTTTAAAAAACATGTAAGGTGTATGTAGTCAGTGTGTAAAGGATTTGGTGTGAAGAGAATGATTATTGGTGAAATAATTTTTTCTCTGATACGAATTTTATGGAGTAAAACAATGCCCCTTTCAGCCTTGTGCGCTAAAAAAGAATAATAAACCATATTATCGAACACATTGGCATGCAATTACATAAAGCAATGATAAACAGGGTTTTTTTGTGATAGTTTTACCCATTCTGTTTGATGAGAAAAATCTGGCCAATCATCAATTCAGCTAATTTTTGTGTACAGAATAGCTATAGGTAAGTTTTAACACCAAGGTGATTCAACATCACAACACTTACAATGACAGGGCTTTGAGTTAAAAGTAAAAGGTTTGATTATGGGTGAAATAACCTATTTTGGGAAAGCCTGTTTTTTGTAGTTTTGTGTGTTCGTATAACTACTTAGAAACATGTAATTTATATTCTATTTAAATCCTTTTTATTTCTATGAAAAATTTGAACGTAACCTTAAAACACATTGCTCTGCTTGTAATCATAGTTTTGTGCGGAGAAAATGTTTTTGCAAATGTATGGCGTGTTAACAATCGCCCCGATGTGGATGCTGACTTTACTTCCATAATGCAGGCCCATCAGTCATCTCAGGTTGAAGAAGGTGATACTTTGTATGTTGAAGCATCCTCCGGAGTGCATGGAAACACCGTCTTGTCAAAACAGCTGGTGATCATTGGTCCGGGGTACTTTTTGGCTGAAAATCCTGAAACACAGGCCGATGATAACTCCGTCATTATTTCAAAACTTACTTTCAATGACGGCAGCCAGGGTAGTATCGTAAAGGGTTGCCACATCCATAGTATGGAGGTAAACACTTCTGACATCATCATCCAGGGAAATCTCATATCCAATTACGAAAGTCTTCATGCCATTACCCTGGGGGAAAACATAAGTAATATTTGGATTAAGAAAAATTACATACGGCAAATGGAAACCTATGCCAGTTCTTCTGCTATTCGCGCAGTGGAGTCCAATACCAACGATGTAATCATCAAAAACAATTACATTTATATTGGTTCTACCAATATTGGCAGGTCCTCTGTAAACCTTGGAGAAGGGTTTAATGGTGTACTTGAAAACAATACTATTTATGGTCGCCTGAATGTTAACAATGCCCAATTCCATAACAACATCATCAGAAGGGGCAGTTTTACCACCAACAATGTTTCTTATACCCATAATATGAGCGATGATGACCAGGTAGGTACATCAAACGGAAACCAGTCAAACATCAATATGAGCGAAGTTTTTGTGGGTAGCGAAGGAAATAGCTCTGACGGAAGATGGCAGCTTTCATCAACCTCGCCAGCTATTGGTGTCGGTATTGGTGGTGTGGATTTGGGAATGTTTGGGGGAGAATCTCCTTATATTCTCTCGGGTATGCCCAATATTCCATCTGTTTACCAGGTGGAGCATTCCATCAATTATGAAGATCAAACCCTTGAGGTGGAGTTTAGCGTTAAATCCAACAACTAAATTTGTATGATGGATTTTTACAGCAAGTTAATAAAAAAAACAACTCATTCTCCGGTTGTTGGACACCTGGCCAAACATGTGTCTGGCATATGTAAACGGGGTTGGGTTTTGATCCTATTTCTTCACTCAGTCTCCTGGGCACAGGATATTGTGCAGGCAGAGTATTTTATGGGTGAAGACCCGGGGTTTGGAAATGCCATACAGGTTGATTGGAATGAAGGGCAAGGTATTGACAATGCAAGTTTTGCAATGGATATTTCCGCCATGCAAACCGGGTTTCACAAAGTATTCATAAGGGCTATGGATGAAAGCGGTACATGGAGCATACCCCATGGCCAATCCTTTTATATTGAAAATCAATTGGCCATTCCTTCCCATATTGTAAAAGCAGAATACTATTTGAACGATGACCCGGGTGTGGGGCAGGCCATAAATATTCCTGTGTCACAGGAGCAACATTTACAAAATGTGGGGTTTGCTGCAGATATCGGACACCTGGATAATGGATTTCATAAATTGTTTATTCGTGTAAAAAATGAAAACGGATTGTGGAGCCACACTCACCAACGTACCTTTTATAAGGAGCAGATTGATTTAGAACCCACAGAGATCGTAAAGGCGGAATATTATTTAAATTCGGATCCGGGTTTTGGCAATGGAATAGACATTCCTGTTTCGGCCGCAACGGTCATTGAATCCATCCAGTTTACTGCTGATATCAGTTCGCTGGCTCATGGATTTCATAATCTCTACCTTCGTGTAAAAGATGAAGATGGACGATGGAGCACAACCCATGTCCGTTCTTTTTACAAACAGACCCCCCTTCATGATACAGATGCTGATATTGTGGAGGCAGAGTACTTCTTTAACACCGATCCTGGCATAGGCAATGCAACACCCGTTGATTTAACCCAGGGCCCGAATATATCCATCACAGCAATGGCTGATTTGGATGAACTTGAAACAGAGGGTGTAAACTATTTGTATATCAGAGCCAAAGATAGCAATGGTGTATGGAGTATTACTCATGTTACTGAATTTACGGTTGATAAACAGATTGTATTGCAGGCTCAACCTGAAGAAGGTGGAAGTGTTTCAGGAGGAGGATGGTATGAGGTTGATTACGAGCTAACGGTGCATGCTGAGCCCCACACAGGTTATGAGTTTTCGGCCTGGAAAGAGGACAATCAAATCGTTTATAACCAACCTGAATACACTTTTACGGTTACCGATCACCGTGAGTTGGAGGCTCATTTTGCCATGATTGAATATGAACTTACCCTGGAGGTTGACCCCCAGGAGGCAGCAAGTGTGGAAGGAGATGGCTTTTACGTAATGGACGAAGAGGTGGAACTCCAGGTTTATCCTGCTGATGGCTGGACATTTTTGTATTGGACTGATACCCACGGAGAAGAAGTCGAACTGGAAAATGGTCTTTTCATCATGCCAGCAGAGGATGTGCATCTTACTGCACATTTTGAGGAGATTCAGGAATACAACCTTACTTTGGAGGTTAAACCTGACAATGCCGGCTTGGTTGAAGGAGAAGGCTCCTATCCTGAAGCTGAGGTTGTTCAGCTTACTGCTTCTGCTTTTGCAGATTATGAGTTTGTGTCTTGGGTTGATGAACAAGATGAAACCCTGAGCACGGATAGCGTATTCAATTTTACCATGCCAGCACATGATGTAAACCTAAATGCTGTTTTCCAGGAGCCTGAGCCCCCTGGTTACACCCTGAACCTGATTGCAGAACCTGAAGAGGGAGGGGTGCTGTTGGGAGCAGGAACGTTCCAAAGTCAGGAACAAGTTTCTCTCGCTGCAGTGGCATCTGATGGATACGAATTTGTAGAATGGACAGACTGGAACGATGAGCAGGTAAGTGATCAGAATACCTTTGTTTTTACCATGCCTGATCATGATGCTACCCTCACGGCCCACTTTGAGCTGACAACTTTGCTGCAGGAAGCAGGTATTGATGGCCTCCGGGTTTATCCTAACCCAGTTGCAGATGTTTTGCACATAGTTTCGGAGGCAGCTTTGCAAAAAGTTGAGCTGTTTGATATGCAGGGTATAAAAGTAGGCGTTTGGCATTTTCCGGGTCAAAAAGAAGGCAGACTTGGTCTTGAAAGCCTTTCAGCCGGTACTTACCTGCTAAGGGTTACTGATATTCATGAGGTAATTACCCAGACCATACAGGTAGTCAGGTAGCACCTGCGCAGATATATATTGTTCTGAATTACCCATAAGTGAAATAAAGATATTGGGTAAGAGGAAGCCGTTAGAGGTTAGTCATTTTTTAAATGATAGTTTTTAACGGCTTCTCTTATATCGTCCATTTCTATTCCATGGGATCGGGCCGTTGCTCCCAGGCGTTGGTGTTTTTGAATCTCCTGAGGCAGATTTAACTTATCAAGAACAAAAGATGAAGGTACGCCCGTTTTCTGTTTGAGTTCATGAAAGGTCATCGAGCCTCTGATGATCGTACCGTCATATACATGGGAGGATAAAGGACCTGTTGTTTCGCGTTGAGTAGATTCCTCCACGGGAAAAAGGAGAGGGGCAAAAACCAGGAAAACCACGAGGAATAAAACAGCCAGTGCAGTAACTTTTCTTATCCTGAAAAATCGCTTTTCTTTCCCTTTTACAATACAAACAATCCATTTCCAGTGAAGGATTAGGTGCACCACCATCAGTACAATAAATACAATGGAAACCCAGAAGTGAATACCACCCCATTCATGCCGGTCAAGAGCAAGCAGTGTCATATTGCGACCAGCACCCGGGGGTAAAACATACCGCATGATAATACCACTGGATATAAGTATAAGAAAAGCTGCCAGTGAGATGGAGTCAATAATAAAATTCAAGTGTCTTTTTTTCATAACCCGTTTTTTTTCAAACTCCATTTTATGGATGGAGTTTTAGCTCCCTTTTAGATGTTTAATTTTTAGTGAAAACCTTTTGAAAGTTGGACACAAAAAAAAGCGGAGGTTTAAGCTCCGCTTTTTGATTTTAGAAAAATTATGTTTTAATTAAACTTCCTTGATGGCTTTTTCCAAAGATGCTTCTTTGGTGTAGAAACGACCCCATTTGCTTTTGGGATCGTGCGGGGTAGCCAGTGATACTACAATCAAAACAATGATGGACAGGGAAGCTGCCGGAAGTATGATGTATTGTTCGCTAAGCAGCTGAGGGTTGCCCATACTTACCATAACGGAGTTTATGACGGTAATAATAAGAGTAGCACTCATACCCGTTGCAATGGAGGCTACACCTCCATAAACGGTTACCCGTTTCCACAGGAAGGCTGCCAGCAGGGCAGGGGTAAGCCCTGCACCCACCATGGTGTAAGCTGTCAGTGCCATGGCAAGTATACTCGTAAACTGGGTTAATAGCAAATAAGCCAGAACTCCCAGCAAAACTACCATGATTCTTTGCATCATAACAATCTTTTTGCCATGCGCATTGGGGTTGATAAAGCGTTGGTAAATATCGCGTGTTAGGTTGGTAGAAGGCGTAAGAAGGAAACTGTTGCCCGTAGATGTAATGATGGCTACCGAAGCACACAGCAGCAAAATCCCGGCCCATACAGGCATGCCTACTTCAGTACTGTAGCGGGCTGTATGCAAAATAATACGTTCTGAGTCGCCACTGGAAAGGAAAAATTCTGAAACAGCCGGTAATGCATTAAAGTGGCTGAAAGCAAAAATTGCCAAACTGGCCAATGCCGTTTCTACGATGATGGTTCCTATTACCCACCAGGCAACAGCTGACTTGGCCGCTTTTTCGCTTTTGGCTGAGAAAAACTTTTGGTACATATTAGACTCACCCAGCAAAAGAAAGAAAGTGGGAAGGAATATACCCATGGCCCAGAAAAAGTTTTGATCGCCAAATATCTGGAAGTGTGATGGATCCAGTGTTGCAGTAAGATGTTCGCTGCCTCCAATACTGAAATATACAATGGGTACGGCGATAATGACTGCAGCACTAATTATGGCTCCATTGAATATATCCACAGAAACAATGGACATCATACCTGCGAATGCAGTAAAAAGTACAATAAATCCTGCCGTAAGAATTACACCCTGCCATTCGGGAATACCTGCCACCAAATCAAGTACAAAACCACCTGCCCTGAATTGGTAACCCACAATGGTGGTATAGGCAATAACAATAACCAAGGTGCCTAATATACGTGCCCATTTATTGTAGCGCAACTCCAGAATATCGGGTACGGTAAACTCTGCTATACGCCGTACTTTCCCGGCAAGAAAAAATACAATTATAATGGCAACCCAGGCACCGGCAGCCATCCAGAGCTCAGAAAACCCTACATTGGCAGCCAGTCCGGCTCCTGCAAGTAAACTCCCTGACCCCATCCATGTGCAAAGCAGGGTTCCCACCAGTCGGGCTGTGGAAACTTTTCGCCCGGCAACCATAAAGTCTTCCTGGTTTTTTACCATAAAACTTTTCCATATGGATATGGACATTAAAAAAACCAGATATCCTATTACTACCCAAAAAAAGATCATTTTAATAGTTTTTTGTGTTTAATACCCTGTCAGGTATAAACCAGTTTGTAATTTGTACTTATTTTGATTTTCCCGCTGCAAAGAAAGGGATTTTTTGCAAACTTTAAGCCTTCTGTTTTATAACCTTGAAAATGTTACAATTTTTTATAAGTCTTTCCGGATGAGCGATTTTTAATTGATGTGTGTTGTAAGTGTTAGATAAACAGGTGGTTATGATTGTTTGTTCTTTGCGGGTTCTTTGCGTCAAATGGATAAATTTTCTATTCTGATTTTTTTAGCGCCTGGCGTTTTCTGCAAAATTTGAACTGATTACTTAGCTTATAATGAGCGGGTAAACTCTAGAGATCTTTTATTACTCGTATTTTACCGGGATATAATTAACAGCCTAAGCATGCAGTTAAAAACCTTTCATGTTCCGTTTGCTCTATTTTAATCGGGATAAACTTTTTGCAGTCATATTGAACAGAGGGATAGCTGAAAATAGTATCACTATAAGCTAAATATCATTTGTGCTTTTTAATGATTATGAAGAAAGATTAATGATTGAACCTTACGATTGTTATGTGGTTATTTCAGGTGATGTTAATAATGAAAATCACATACCGAATACTTATTGTATTGTTTGGGATAGGTGCCACATTCCTTTCCTTGCAGCCTACCAAAATCTATGCTGATACAACCGGTACTGTTGCAAACTTCGCAGATGAACCACCCCCTGATACACCGGATACATTGGTGTATCAGCTTGATGAAGTAGTTGTAACAGCATTCAACCGTACACAGCAAATTGTCAGTATCCCTGGCTCTTTGTCTCATATTGGTGCTGTGCAGATTGCTCGTAAGAAGCCCCATTACAACATTTTGCCATTGTTGGAACAGGCACCCGGTGTATTTGCCCATACAGGAGCAACCAATACCAGCCGCGTAAGTATTCGGGGAGTGGGTGCAAGAGTTCCCTATGCCACAGGCAAAATAAGAGCTTATTTCAACAACATTCCTCTTACCAATACTTCGGGTGTAACCTTTATTCAGGATATTGATCCGGCAGTGGTGGAAAGCATGGATATTATTAAAGGTCCTGCTACCAGCATATATGGTGCAGGTCTGGGGGGTACTATAACACTGCAGGCCAGGCAGCCCTCCGCACGTCGTAGTGGCTTGTCCAACACCCTTACCCTGGGGTCCTATGGATTGTTTCGAAACTCCCTGGCTGGGGATTGGGTGAGTGATAATTTTGCAACCGGGACGGTATACAGCCATACCCAAAGCCAGGGGTATCGTCAGAATAATGAATTCAGAAGAGATGCCATTACATCGGTATCTCAGTTTGAGGTGATGAACCATACAGATGTAACAGCTTTGCTGGCTTTTTCAGATCTAAAATCACATATTCCCAGTTCGGTGGACAGTGCAACCTGGAATCAAGATCCGCGGGCGGCTGCACAAAAC
>SLQX01000098.1 GCA_007131245.1 Bacteroidales bacterium | reverse complement strand
TTAAAGGGTTCTTAAAATGGGCCCCCAATTGCACCAGAATGGAATTGAAATGATGTTGACGGACTTGTTGTTATAGAGCCAGGTACTGCCCCCAATTGCACCAGAATGGAATTGAAATTGCCAAAACAATCTCAGTTTCAATCAAAGATAACCCGCCCCCAATTGCACCAGAGTGGAATTGAAATGGTTTTTACAACTGGCCGTTCATGGAATGAAGTGTACCCCATCTCCAACATTACCTGATACCCTATGCGGCCTTTGTTGAAGTGAGTTGGCTTGGTTCATTATAGGATGATTTATACGCCAATATATAGCCCCCAAACACATGAGATATCACATTATCCGCCAAAATAAAGTATACATTAATACACCATCATTCAGAATAAATTTGCATATTTGAAACTTGAACACGACCATTGCTAAGGTACAACGCTCCGGCAGAGAACAGTCGCAGGGATTTAGCAGGACTGAATACGGCGGCCAGACAACGCAGCAAATACTTTACATTTGCGGGATACAACAGAATCGCTACCCAAAAATTGTTGCAAAAATTCAAAACAAAGGACAAAACAGAATGGGTTGGAACCGGGTTACGAGAATTGTAAACAGATAACTTTCAAAACCATTTTTGCCCAACCCTTTAACAAACTATCAACCAACGTTTGACGAAATAATTAATCCAAGAGTCACATATTAATAGTTAAAATGATGCTGTCATTACAAGGAATATTCCCACCATTACCTACCCCGTTTGATACCCGTGAAAACCTGGCCACCGAAAAACTCAAAGACAATATAAAAAAGCTATCTGCATATGAGCTGGCGGGTTTTTTGGTGTTGGGATCCAATGGTGAATTGGTAAACCTCACGGATGAGGAGAAAGAAAAAGTATTCAAAGAAGCCCGGGAAGCTATTCCCAAAGATAAAACAATGCTGGCGGGAACAGGCTGTCAGTCTACCCGGCAAACCATCCATCTGACAAAAAAAGCAGCCTCATCCGGAGCTGATGCAGTATTGGTGTTGAACCCTTCTTACTACAAGGGCCTAATGAGCAGGGAGGCGTTGAAAATACACTATTTTGCGGTTGCCGATGCCTCCCCCGTGCCGGTAATTGTTTACAACATGCCTGCCAATACAGGGTTAGACATGGATGCAGAATCCATCACTGCCATCTCCGCCCATGAAAACATTATTGGACTGAAAGACTCAGGTGGAAACCTGGCCAAGATGGGAGAAATCCGTGAAAGCGTGAGCCCGGACTTCCAGGTACTTGCAGGTTCGGCAGGCTTTCTTTTACCTGCCTTGACCGTTGGTGCCATTGGGGGTATACTCGCCCTGGCAAATATAGCCCCGGTGCAATGCCTGCAGGTATATCAAAGCTTTTTGAAGGGTCATATGCAGGAAGCGCGTGAACAACAATTAAAAATCATCGCATTGAATAACGCTGTAACCAGGAAATGGGGCGTTCCAGCTCTAAAGGAAGCGATGGATCAGCTGGGACTGTTCGGCGGCCCATCCCGCAAACCTCTGCTGCCTGTGGATGAGCAAACCCGAAAGCAGCTACAACAATTACTGGAAATAAATAACATTCTATGATAAAATCTAACGTATGAAGGCAAGAAAATTATTAATGATTCCCGGACCCATAGAGTTTGAACCGGAAGTACTACAGGCTATGAGTACCCCCACCACGAGCCATTTAGCGCCCGACTTTACCGAATCCTTTGGAAATTCACTGGACATGATGAAGGAGGTTTGGCTGGCTCCGTCGGGGCAACCATTTATTGTGGCGGGTTCAGGAACACTGGCCATGGATATGGCTGCCTGTAACCTGGTAGAACAAGGGGACCATGTACTGGTCATTTCAACAGGTTATTTCGGGGAAAGATATGCCGATCTGCTCAGGCGCTATACACCCAATGTGGATGTGCTCAAAGCGGACCTTGGTAAAGTTGTTCCCGCTGACCAAATCGAAGACCAGTTAAAGAAGAAAAACTACAAGCTGCTCACATTCACCCATGTGGACACGTCCACCGCCGTAATCAATGACCCCCGCCCCATTGCCGAATTGGGTAAGAAATACGATGTGCTTACCATCCTGGATGGTGTGTGCTCGGTAGCCGGCGAAGAAATACGGCAGGAAGAATGGGGTATTGATGTGGTTTTCACCGCCTCACAAAAAGCCATTAGCGTACCACCGGGACTTGCTTTGCTGGTGGCCTCCGGACGGGCCATGAAAGTATGGAAAAACAGAAAAACGCCTGTAGCCAATTATTACGCAGACTGGAGCAACTGGCTTCCTGTTATGGAAGCTTACGGAAGCAGAAAGCCGGCCTATTTTGGAACCCCTGCTGTGAACCTGGTGCTGGCACTGGAAAAAAGCTTACAAAACATCCTTCGCGAAGGCGTTGAAAAACGTTTCATGCGCCATCAGAAAATGGGAAAGGCATTTCGGGAAGCGATGAAGGTTGCCGGCCTCCAAATGATCCCAGATACAGAACAGGTATCTGCCAACACGCTATCGGCACCTTATTACCCCGGCGGCGTTCAGGGAAAAGAATTTTTACAAAAAGCATCCCGGGAGGGGATCATGCTGGCGGGAGGATTGCTGGCCGAACTAAAAACCCAGTATTTCAGGGTGGGTCATATGGGATCTGTCAACAGAGCCGATTTGCTGGCCACCATCGGTGCCATAGAGTCGGCATTGCGCCACTGCTCTTATGAGATAGAACCGGGTATTTGCCTGAAACGGGCCCAGGAAATACTGGATTCTTAGCTGCAGAGGATTAAATAGCATATCTGCCCCTCAATAGACAGATAGAGGTTCCATGTATCTATAACGTGACCAATACCGGTAAAAGATATATTAAGAAATACCCCAACAGAAAATTGATGGGTAAAGATAAATTACCTGTGCTGGTAAACGAATTAGTAAGGTACATGGTACATGGGAAATGGCTGCGGCTTTTGATAAGGTCAGCCAGGTGGGCGCCGGAAAGACCGGATTGGCCCATACATGCTTGTTATTGTTCAGGGCACCCCTGATGACATAGGAGAAGTATGGCTATTATAGCTCCAGGAGAAGGGTAGGTATCCCTGTACCAGGCAGGATAGTAGGATTTTATAAAGAGGTTTTGGTCTTTTGAAACTCCGTCCCACGTAAAATAGTTGTTCTAAAAAATTTTACGAACAGATGACCGTCGTATTTAGTATAGGTTTTTTCATGTCTCTTTTCCTGGTGTTTTTGATTGCAGGAAAAAAAAGCAAAGTGCATTCGGACAAGTTCCTGGCGGCTTTACTTTTCATTTATGCCTTAACCATAGGGGGAGCTTACATGGATTTATGGAACAGAATTCATGATTACCCTTTGTTGCAGTTTATAAACATCCATTGGTTATTCTTATTACTCCATGGACCATTTCTGTGGATGTATGTTCATTCATTGACGGACCAACAATTCAAAACCAAGCCAATTCATCTGCTGCATGGGGTACCTTTTGCAGTATTTTTTATGATCCATTTTGTGAGTTTCATAAAGATACCTGCTGAAGAAAAGATGGTTGTCGTACAAAATGAGCTTTTTATAAACACCCTCTTTTTTAAAATATCCGTAGCCTCTATCGGAATATCTTCCCTAGCCTATAACTGGTGGGCTTTAAAACGACTACGGAGCTACAGGAACAACATTGAAAATCAATATTCCAACATTGAAACCATCAACCTGAAATGGCTTAAAACACTTGTGGTTGCTTCACTGGTCGTATTCTTTGTGAATGTTGTACTTTTCAACCTGAATAATGTGATTCCTTTTGCCGGTTATTATGAACTTTCACAAGTTGCCTATGTCTTTGCTTCGGGGTATGTATTGTACCTGGGATTCTTCGGTATCAGACAAGGTAAAATATTTGCTGATTATCCAACCATAGACAAGGAGCAAAATCATAAGCCTTTACAAGAGGTGCAACCCAGCGGTTTTAACCACAGTTTTCAGGATGATACAATCACTGAGCTTACAAAAACAATGACATGTCAAAAGCCCTACCTGGATCCTGAACTTAGCCTTGTAAAGTTGAGCCTGCTTATGAAAACAAAGCCGGAAGTTATTTCCAAAGTTTTGAACGCCCATTTACATCAAAATTTTTTTGATTATATCAATAAATACCGGATTGAAGAATTTAAGAAACAATGCCTGTCCCGAAACATCAAACATCTTTCTATCCTGGGTATGGCTTATGAATGCGGGTTTAACTCCAAAGCTGCCTTCTATCGTGCTTTTAAAAAATTTGAAAGCACATCACCATCAGCTTACATATCAAAGGCCTTAAAGAAAAGTGAGACCCCGTTGACAGCTTAAAGGAACTCCTTTCTCAGAAAGTGAGACGCCCGTTAAGCGATACTGGAGTAGTTTTGCGGCACAAAATTTTATAAATGATGCGGCAATACAAATTTTTATTTTTACTCCTGACTTTGGTCTCCTGTGAAAAATCAGTGTTCGATGACATCGATGTACTTCTAAAACAAAATTTCCAAAATAATTTTATAATTGAAGAGGCTCATCTCTGCTCTTTACCACCTTTGATTCAAAGCTATATGGAGGCTTCAGGTGTAATTGGCACCCCTTATGCCAACACTGTAAAAATAGTCTATGCAGGAGACTTTAAAACCAATGAAGATGCCGGTTGGGATCCCATGGATGCGATCACATATACCACCTATGATCCGGTCAGTCGTAACTGGATAGGTGAAATCCATTCCACCCTGGGAAAAATGACCGTACTGGACTATTACTACAATGGAGTAGGTAAAATGGATATCCGGCTTTTCCCTTCTGTACCCTTTCAGTGGGCCCAGGGACCGGAACTTGACAAGGGTGAACTGCTTACCATTTTAGCGGAACTACCTTTTAGCCCTTCAGCTTTTCTCCATGAAAACATTGTCTTAGAACAGATTTCTGCGTCCGCAGTCAGAGCCACCATTTTTGATGCCGGGCTTTCGGCATCAGGCACTTTCTATTTTGACAAAAACCATCAAATCCAACGGTTTGAGTCAAATGAAAGGTTCCTTGTCTCCGGATCCAGAGCTGAAAACCATCCATGGACAGCTTACCTGTGGGATTACCAAAATTTCAATGGTGTAGCCATTCCATCAAAGTTTAAGCTAAGATGGCATTTGCCAGAAGGCTCATTCGATTATATAAAAGCTACCTTAAAGGATGTGCATTTCAATATAAATAAGCGGTCAACTTTATGTGTGTTAAGAAAAACAGAATGAGAACATTAGCAGCCTTGTTACTTGTTTTCTGCACCTTAACAAATGTTAAGGCTCAGTCATCAGGAAAAACCCGGTATTTCTCCATTGAGCTTGGCGGAGCAGGGTTGGCGGCATCGTTCAATTACGACCATTTAATCTTTCAAAAGAATAATCACAAACTATGGCCCAGGGTGGGAGTCGGTTACATGCCCTTATTGATAAATGGGAAATTGACAACAGGTACATGGGGAATCATAGCAGGCGTAAATTACTTGTACAGTTTTGATCATCACCAGGCTGTGGCAGGTTTTTCCAACAATCTGACAACAACCTTTTTACATGGATCTGGGGATCCTTTCAGACAGTTTTCAGTCAGCTACCTGATGATTCCCAGGATAGGATACAGATACCAGGACTTCAACTCCAAATATTTCCTGGGTGCAGGTTTTTCACCAGTTATTTCCTTTAACGGTTTTTCTTTAAACCAACATCTCATGCAATATAAGAACCATTTTTATATCACCATCGGATTATCTTTATAATAAAAAATGAGAACAATGAAAAATTTGATATCGATCATTTTAGTACTCCACGGAACCATACATGTCTTGGGATTTGTAAAAGGGCTTGAGCTGGTCCAAATACAAAACCTGTCAAACGATATATCCAAAACTTCAGCAATGACATGGTTGCTTGCTTTCCTGCTATTAAGTCTTTCGGGTATACTGTTGTTTTTTAATAAGCCCGCCTGGATATATCTTGCCGGGGCGGGACTCATCGTATCTGTCATACTGATAATACCAAACTGGAGTGATGCCAGGTTTGGCATGATTCCCAATATGATCATCATCATTGCTTTGCTGGTATCTTTATCAAGTTGTGCTTTTCAAAAAAAAATTGACAAGGAAATTCAGACCATTTTGGCCGGGACAGGCACCCCTTCTCCGGAAGTAATAACGGAAGAACACCTTAGTGCATTACCAAAAGCTGTAAAAAAATGGCTGAAAACTTCAGGCTCAGTGGGTAAACCAATTCCACATACAATTTGGTTGAAACAGGATTTCAGGATGAAACTCAAGCCAGAACAGGAGAAGTGGTATAACGCAAAAGCAGAGCAATACTTTACCACGGCAAATCCTGCCTTCATCTGGACGGTTGAAGTAAACATGTCACCGTTGATGAGAATCAGGGGTCGGGATAAATATGCAGATGGCAAAGGGGAAATGCAAATGAAAATGAACTCCATTTTTAACCTGGGTAAAGAAACGGGAGAAAAAATGGATGAGGGAACACTTCAGCGGTTCCTTAGTGAAATGGTTTGGTTTCCTTCCGCTGTGCTTAAGCCTTATGTAACCTGGGAAGAGATTGATTCTCTAACAGCGAAAGCCACCATGACCTACCAGGGTACATCCGCTTCGGGGGTTTTTTATTTCAATGAAAACGGGGATGTGATAAAACTCAGTGCAATGCGCTACAAGGGCAATGAGCCTGATGCCAAAAGGCACGAGTGGGTCATCACAGTGGATGAATATGCTCATTTTGAAGGCATTAGAGTACCGTCTGAATGCCGGGCCACTTGGAAACTGGATGAAGGAAACTGGACCTGGTGCCGTATAGAAATCAAAGACTTGATTTACAATATAGAATGATGGACACCAGGTTCACACAATTCCAAACAGGACGAGGAGTTAAAACACTTCAAATGGAAATACCATACATAAAAGATAACCACACCCATGAAATATGTGTGCGTTTATAGCGAATGTTCATTAGCAAAACCAAGGATGAAAAAATCTCATTGGAAATGCTTTATTACTCCCTCAAATGGGCACTTTCCTGTCTGATGGGTTCAAACTCCGTACCTTCTCTCCACTGGGGCCAGTGGTTGCTATTGGCTAAATCGTGCCCCACATTAAAAAACAACCAGAGGTTTTGGTCCAGCCCTTGCCAGTCCCATCCATCATGGATAATATCCAGGGGAGAATGGTATCTAAGCTCCTGGTCTTCCTGTGCCCACTCAGCATAGGCATCATCACGATCTATAAAATCATTGCCACTATTGGCATAAATCATGGGCACTCCTTCTCTTACAAAGTTAAAATGGTCGGAACGGTAAAAGTATCCACGCTCAGGTTTGCTTTCGGGAACCAGTACTCTCCCCTGCTCCCTGGCATGTCGCTCCAGGTAGTCCTGGATATCCGAAAAATTGTATCCCACCACCGACACATCGTGGGTGGGCCCGTACACATTCAGCCCGTCAATATTGATACCCCCGGCGGTGGTTTCAAGGGGGAATAAAGGATTCATGGCATAATACCTGGAGCCTATAAGTCCTGATTCCTCCGCAGTTACAGCCAGGAACAAAACAGTCCGTTCGGGAGCCGGCTCCATATTTGCAAATTTTTCCGCAATAACCATGATAGCTGCGGTACCTGTGG
>SLQX01000216.1 GCA_007131245.1 Bacteroidales bacterium | reverse complement strand
CAGGACTTCCCCGCTGAATACTGGCGCTGTGTAGAAGATGCGGAACCTTACCCCCTGTTTGTAAAACCCGAGGAGAAAATTACCGTTGAAGCTATGATAGGCCTTGTACGCGACCATTTTCATGATTCTCCTTACTACACTGGCGAAGGAGTTGATGCAGGTCCCTACAACAACCCTTATCGCTGGAGACCTTTGTACTTTGAACTGGAAGATGATGACCAGAAATATGCATGGCCACGTACCATATCACAACCCCAAACCGGGTTTTCATTTATTTCTCAATCCAGGAACTGGCTGCCCGATCCCATTGGCGGAATTTTCTGGTATGGTGTGGATGATACTTACTCCAATGCCTATATGCCCTTGTATGTTGGCTCACAAAGAGCTCCGGTATCCCTTACCACAGGAAACATTGTGGACTTTGACTGGGACTCTGCATTCTGGGTTTTCAACCTGGTGGCCAACTATGCCTATGGATTGTATAGCTATATCATCGAAGATATCAAAGAAGTACAGCTTGCGGTAGAATCCCGCTCACATGCCATGACAACAGCTGTCGACAAAGCTGCTCAGTCGTTGTATGAATCAGACAAAGAAATGATGTACGAGTATATCACCGACTTTAGTGTAAACAATGCTGAGTACACGGTACAGCGGTGGAGAGAGCTGGGTTACCATATCTTTTCCAAGTATAACGACCGGTATATCCGCACCGAAGATAAGCTCAGGCCCTGGCCATCAGGGGTGGGTTATCCCGAAGAATTTAAGCGGAGAGCTGTGGAAGAACGACCCGGATACTTTGATGTTAAGTGGCGTCAACCCGGTGAACCTATTAAGTAGTTCCTTCTAATCAAGAAGTGAATTTTTCAGGGAAGATTGAAGGTAATGCATGGCAGGATTTTCAATCTTCCTTTTTGTTATAGCCCATTTAAACGTACTTTTGTATATGCATGCATCTGAGCTTTTGTCAATACGTGATTTAAGTATTGGGTTTCAAACCGATGAGGGATTGGTGCGGGCGGTAGAAACCATCAACCTTAACCTTTACAAAGGCCAGACATTAGGGCTGGTTGGTGAATCCGGAAGCGGGAAGTCGGTAACGGCACTTTCTGTGATGCAGCTTTTACCCAAAAAAACCTCAAGATTTCTTTCGGGTGAAATTTTGTTTCACCACCCCACTCGTGGAGAAATAAACCTGGCAAGCCTTCCTGAAGCAGAGATGCAAAAAATCCGTGGTGTTCACATCGGTATGATTTTCCAGGAGCCGATGACTTCGCTGAATCCTTTAAAAAGATGCGGACACCAGGTGATGGAGTCCCTTCTCTGGCATAAAAAAGGAAATGAAAAACAAGCCCGAAATAAAGCCATCAATTTGTTTCACGAAGTAAAGCTCCCTTATCCTGAAAAAGTATTCCGCAAATACCCGCATGAGCTTTCAGGAGGTCAGCGACAACGGGTGATGATTGCCATGGCTATAGCCTGCGACCCTATGTTGCTCATTGCTGATGAACCTACTACAGCATTGGATGTTACGGTGCAAAAAAATATCCTGGAACTGATAAAGGAGCTCCAGGCAAAGCACCAGATGGCTGTATTGTTTATCTCTCACGATTTGGGTGTGATTCATGAAGTGGCACACAAAGTAGCCATCATGCGCAAAGGACAGATTGTAGAAAAGGGGGATGTTTCAGAAATTTTTAAAAAAGCCGAACATCCATATACTAAAGGGCTGGTGGCTTGCAGGCCGCGTATGGATGTGAGGCTGGATCGGCTGCCTGTAGTGGGCGACTTTGAAAAACAGCCCGATCGGCTTATGGAAAGATGGCAGGAGGAAAACCCCCATGAACGCAAACAAAGGCACAGTGCAATGTATGCACGGCCACCCCTGCTGGAGGTGAAAGAATTGAAAGCAGGGTTTGTGGTAAAGAAAAATTTTTTCGGGACACCACGAGAATGGTTTCAGGCTGTAAATGATGTGAGCTTTTACGTTTACAAAGGGGAAACTTTGGGCCTTGTAGGTGAATCCGGGTGTGGCAAAACAACCCTGGGGCGTACCATCCTTCGGTTGCTCGATCCTTTGTCGGGCCATGTGCTCTATAAAGGAAAGGACTTACTGGCAATGGGCAGGGATGAACTGCGAAGGATGCGGCCCAGTGCGCAGATTATTTTCCAGGACCCATACTCATCTCTTACCCCGGGCATACAAGTGGGGAAGGCCATACTGGAGCCTATGCGTATACATAAAAAAGGGACGGATGATAAAGCAAGGAAAGAGAAAGTATTGCATCTGCTGGAAAGGGTAGGGCTGGAAGAAAAACATTTTTATCGTTATCCCCATGAATTCTCGGGTGGTCAGCGACAGCGGATTTGTATTGCGCGCGCCCTGGCCCTGGAACCCGAGTTTATTATATGCGATGAATCGGTTTCGGCCCTGGATGTTTCGGTGCAGGCACAGGTGCTTAACCTGTTAAACGACCTGAAAAGGGAGTTTGACCTTACGTATATCTTCATCTCCCACGATTTGTCGGTGGTGAAATATATGGCCGACCGGATTTTGGTCATGGAACATGGTGAAGTAGTGGAAAGTGGTGAGGCCGACCAGCTTTATAAGCATCCACAGCGGGAGTATACGCGAAAGTTGCTTGGTGCAGTACTGCATCCGGATTAGAAATAAAAAAAGCGAAGTTGACTAAAAACTTCGCTTTTTTAAAATTCGTTAAATGGCTATGGGGTTTTTATTTGACCAGAATGAATTTAACTTTTAAATCCATATCACTAAAATCAAAGTCCTCATCCATGTCCTCATCGTCAAAGTCCATGTCAAAGTCTTCAATATTATCTACTTCCGCTACCACCCTACTATTGGTCATGGTTGTGAGGGTAAAAACGATACTTGTATCAAACTCAGAGTCTGTTACGGTTAGTTTGTCTCCGTCAAGGAACCAGTCAAATGCTTCCGAATCCAAATCGGGAGAGGTGGAATACCCGGTGCCATCATCGTTGAAGGTTACGGTTCCTTCGCCTTCCTCTTCTTCAGTTTGCTCAAAGCCCATGATTGAGAAAGTAATTTCCGTACTGTGATGTGTCCAGGTGCCCACCAAGCTGAAATCGTCATCATCACTACATCCGCTAAAAGCAAAAATCATGGCAGCAAGTGCAAAAATCAATAAGGTTGTTTTTTTCATAAGGGTTGTTTTTATGGTTTATATACTGCAAAGTTAATAAAACATGTTTAAAAAACATACGCCTGATTTAAACGGATGTATGGTATTTTGTTCAAAAAGGGTGAGCTTTTATAAAACAGAAGAAATAAAATGTTTTACCGGCTATTTTGAAGTTTTTGGGATTTGGCGAAGCAGCGTCGACACAAGGGCTCATAGGCTTCCTTTTCACCCAGCACAACCAGTTTGTCGCTAAGGATGGTACGGTGTGAGAAATGTGCAAGACTGCCACATTTTACACAAATGGCATGCACCTTGGTAATGTATTCGGCAACGGCGAGTATACCGGGTATGGGTCCAAAAGGGTTTCCTTTGAAGTCCATATCCAGCCCGGCTACAATCACCCGTATACCCCTGTTGGCCAGCTGGCTGCAAACATTGGGGAGCTCATTGTCAAAAAACTGTGCTTCGTCAATACCCACTACATCCACATCATTGGCCAGCAAAAGAATATTGGAAGAGGCGGGAACTGGGGTAGACATGATTTCATTGGCATCGTGCGATACTACTTTTTCTTCATCGTAGCGCACGTCCACCCCAGGTTTGAAAATTTCAACCTGCAAACGGGCTATTTTGGCTCTCTTGAGCCTGCGGATAAGCTCTTCAGTTTTGCCTGAGAACATACTTCCACAAATGACTTCTATCCATCCGTGGCCATGTCCGTTTTCAATATCTTTTTCCAGAAACATGAACAGGTAATTGATTTTTCTTTGTTAATTTTACACTATGATAAAAGCCAATAAATAGGGGTGCTTTTCTTTGCAAATATACTTCTGTTATAACAATAAGAATCCAATTTTATCGCTTTTATTTCAAAATTGTGAAATTTCAAAAATTGATGTATGGGTATTGCAAAAACCAAAGAAAACATTGTCCAGTTACTGGAAAACATAGTAAAACGTTCAGAGCTTATTGATAAACAGAAAGGAAACAGAATACTTCTGGAGATTGATTTGGCCATGGAGGATATCCGGGATTTATATACGGAAATGGAGGTGTTGCGAAAACTGGCAAGTTCCGGTGATGCCATAGATGTTGAGTCGGATACCCGCCGGTTTGCAACAAAAACATCCCCCCAGGAAAATCACTCACAGGCTCATACAGAAGTGCCTGGCCGCGATATTGAGCAGCAGAAGCACACTGTGTCAGAAGAAACGGAAAAGGAGCCGCCTGCAGCAGAAAACGACCTCCGGCAATCATCACCCCCAAAAGGTGAACCCCCAACACCTGCAGACATATCACCTGAGGAGAAAGAATCCAAATCCGGTGGGCAGGTAACCCCAGGACACAAATCCTCTGGAACAGCACAACAAACTACAGTGAAAGAGCATGACTTACCGAAACAACCCCCGGTGAGCAAGCCACAGGCAAAGCAGGAGCCCGATACAGAGGAGAAACAAGCTTCGGAGAAAACGGTTGCCAGGGAGCCCGAAAAACCTGTGTCAAAAGCAGAAAAAGAGCCATCTGCCAGTAATAGCATTGGTGGATCCATGGGTAACAAGCAAAAGGTTGTGGGTGAGGCTTTTGAAAAATCTCAAAACATTGTCCATGAGCGCCTGGCCCAAATGAAAGATGACCAAAGTATTGCCACACGCATGCAATTTAAGCCGGTAAACAATATCAAAGAGGCCATCGGGATCAACGAAAAATTCCTCTTTATCAATGAACTTTTCAATGGAGATATTAAAGCATATAACCAGGCTGTGGACCAGCTCAATAATTTTCCTTCCATACATGAGGCTTTTGAATATTTAAACAAACTCACTTACGAACACCAGTGGGATGGTGAACGGTGTGCCGAAACCATTGAAAAATTTGCCAACCTGGTACAGCGCAGGTATATGGTGGCCTAAACCCGGTAAAAGGGTAATGTTGACTAAAAAGATCTGTGATTAATTCGTAAGAAAAATATGTCGAAACTTTATCTTATACCCACACCCATTGGAAACCTTGATGACATTACCCTTCGGGCCATCAAAACCCTTGGCCAGGTTGATCTTTTGCTCGCTGAGGATACCCGCAAAACGGGTTTGCTTCTTCAACATTTGGAGCTGAAGGTAAAGATGATGCCCCACCACCAGTTTAACGAACATAAAACCCTTGAGCGGGTGGTCGATAACATAGAATCGGGTACCTTAACCGGCCTGGTAACGGATGCAGGTACTCCTGGAATCTCTGACCCGGGGTTTTTGTTGGTGAGGGAGTGTATAAAAAGAGGGATTGAGGTGGAATGCCTGCCAGGTCCGGTAGCTTTTGTCCCGGCCCTTGTAAACAGTGGGTTTCCCACCGACAGATTTTGCTTTGAAGGGTTTCTTCCTGTAAAAAAAGGGCGTAAAACACGCCTGGAAAGCCTTCAATCAGAGATCCGTACCATGGTGTTTTATGAGTCGCCGCACAAGCTCCTAAAGACGCTGAAGGATTTGTCTGAGGTGATGGGGCCAGAAAGACCCGCCAGTGTATCCCGGGAAATTTCCAAAATGTATGAAGAGAATAAAAGGGGCAGCTTACAGGAGCTACTCCACTATTACGAAAACAATGTTCTGAAGGGTGAAATTACCCTGGTGGTTGGCGGCCAGCAACCAACTAAAAAATAACCGGGCCTGCGGAAGTATTAAAAAAAGTTAATCATCATCCAACTTAAGAACAGCCATAAATGCAGATTGTGGCACTTCTACATTGCCCACCTGGCGCATCCGCTTTTTCCCTTTCTTTTGTTTCTCCAGCAATTTTCGTTTCCGTGTTATATCACCCCCATAACATTTGGCTGTCACATCTTTTCTCAAAGCTTTTACCGTTTCACGAGCAATAATTTTAGCACCAATTCCGGCTTGTATGGCAATATCGTATTGCTGGCGGGGTATTAGTTTGCGGAGTTTTTCGCATATTTTTTTGCCGAATTCATAGGCTTTATCGCGGTGAATTAGTGCCGAAAGGGCATCTACATGATCGCCATTGAGCAGGATATCTAACTTAACCAGGGCAGATTCCTTATAGCCAGTAGGGTAGTAGTCGAAGGAGGCATATCCCCTTGAAATGGTTTTGAGACGGTCGTAAAAATCAAAAACGATTTCAGAGAGAGGCATTTCAAAAGTAAGCTCTACTCTGTCGGTGGTAAGGTAAACCTGGTTTTTAATGGTTCCTCTTTTGTCCATACATAAGGACATAATTGCCCCAATAAACTCTGATTTGGTAATTATTTGGGCTTTGATAAAGGGCTCTTCTATATATTCCAGCTCGTTAGGGCCGGGCATATCAGAGGGGTTATTGACAATGGTCTTTCCGTCTTTTTTGGTGTGTGCATAGTAAGATACGTTGGGAACGGTGGTAATTACGGTCATTTCAAACTCCCGCTCCAGTCTTTCCTGGACTATCTCCATGTGCAGCATACCCAGGAAACCGCACCGAAATCCAAAACCAAGTGCAGCCGAAGACTCCGGTTCAAAGGTAAGTGAGGCATCGTTAAGCTGCAGCTTTTCCATAGCCGTGCGCAGCTCCTCAAAGTCATCGTTTTCAACAGGGTAAATTCCTGCAAAAACCATGGGCTTAACCAGTTCAAAGCCCTGGATGGGAGTGTCTGTGCCGCCTTTTATATGGGTAATGGTGTCACCAACTTTTACTTCTCTTGCATCTTTGATGCCCGATATGATATATCCCACATCGCCGGCATATATCGTTTTGCGTGGAACGGGCGCAATTTTGAGCACCCCTACCTCGTCGGCATCGTATTCCCTTTTGGTATTCATAAACTTCACCTGGTCGCCCTGGGAAATTTGCCCGTTAAAGATCCTGAAGTAGGCAATAACCCCGCGAAAAGGGTTGTAAATGGAATCAAAAATCAGTGCCTGTAGGGGCAGTGTAACATCTCCCTTGGGATGGGGTACCCTTTCTACAATGGCTTCCAATATTTTGTCTACCCCAAAACCAGTTTTTCCACTTGCAGGGATGATTTCTTCGTGATCGCAGCCTATCAAATCCACAATCTGGTCAGCTATTTCTTCGGGCATGGCACTGGGCAAGTCCATTTTGTTGAGCACAGGTATGATAGTAAGGTCGTATTCCAGTGCCAGGTAAAGGTTGGAGATGGTTTGGGCTTCTACACCCTGGGCTGCATCCACAATAAGCAAAGCACCTTCACAGGCGGCAATGCTTCGTGAAACCTCATAGCTAAAGTCCACATGCCCGGGAGTGTCTATAAGATTAAGAACAAATTTTTCATCTTTGTGGGTGTATTCCATTTGTATGGCATGGCTTTTAATGGTAATGCCACGCTCGCGTTCCAGATCCATGTTGTCCAGGAGTTGATCCTGAAACTCACGATCGGTAACAGTGTCTGTCATTTGTAAAAGACGGTCAGCCAAAGTGCTCTTACCGTGGTCAATATGGGCAATAATGCAAAAGTTACGAATGTTTTTCATAGCTTGCAAAATTACAACTTAATTTGATATAAATTACGGAAAATCGACGCTTTAGGCGTTTAAAGTTTGTG
>SLQX01000025.1 GCA_007131245.1 Bacteroidales bacterium | reverse complement strand
GTCCTCGCGGCCCGAGCGGCTCACACAGATCAGTTCGCAGTATGGGAGCCTAGCTCTCTCAGAGGATGGTCGACGCTTAGCCTACGTCCGCGGAATGGGGGGACTAAATATGGCACCTTTCCCTGGAGAAAAGAAAAATAATCTAATACTATGAAACTAATTGCAGACAGCGGCTCAACTAAAACTCAATGGATTTTTCTGACATCCGACGGAGAAGAAAAAGCCCGTTGTGTCACCAAAGGGATAAATCCGTTTTTTCAGCAAAGTTCAGAAATTGTAGAAACCCTTAAAAATGAGTTTTGCATGGAGCATACCCGCCCGGCATTCATTTATTATTATGGGGCCGGATTAGCCAACCAGGAAAAAAAGCAGATACTAAAAGAGGCTTTATCAGGTTTTTTCGAAACAAATCATGTTTACGCAGAAAGTGATTTAATGGCTGCTTCGCGATCGTTATGCGGTAAAAATGCAGGTATTGCAGCCATACTGGGGACAGGTTCCAATTCATGCTTCTATGATGGCACCCATATAACTGATAATGTATCGCCACTGGGCTATATATTAGGAGACGAGGGCAGCGGTGCAGTTTTAGGAAAAAAGCTGGTATCGGATATTTTAAAGAATCAGTTTCCTCAACATTTAACAAAACTGTTTTATGAAAAATATCCATTAACATCGGGCCAAATCGTTGAACAAGTATACAGGGGGAGTTTTCCCAATCGGTTTTTAGCGAGCTTTACCCCGTTTTTATCGAAAAACATTAGCGAAAAGCCTGTTTATGATTTGGTTTTTTCAAGCTTTATGGCTTTCTTTAAAAGAAATATCAGTCAGTATACCTTTGCCCATGAATTGCCTGTAAATTTTACCGGTAGCATTTCTTGGTATTTTAAAGATGTCTTGAAGGAAGCAGCCAAAGAAGCCGGTTTCACTGTCGGACGCATAGAACCGGACCCCATGCCGGGTCTTCTAAAATATCACAATGGTGTTGCATAAATATTTTCAGTATCGTTATTATGGCAGAAAAAACAAACCTTAGATTAAGTATTACAGAGTCACCTTCGGTTTTTGACAATCTGGAGAAGATGTCTGTTCATGAAATCATCCATGGAATTAACTCCGAAGATGCAAAGGTTGCACCGGCAGTAAAAAAAGCATTGCCCCGTATTGAAACCCTCATAAACCTTGTTGAAGAAAGGATGAAAAAAGGGGGTCGGATATTTTACCTGGGAGCCGGCACCAGTGGGCGTTTAGGGGTGCTGGATGCTTCTGAGCTACCCCCCACGTTTGGTGTTCCCGACACGATGGTTATTGGTTTGATAGCCGGGGGTGATGTAGCCCTGCGCAAAGCAGTGGAAGCTGCTGAGGATGATCCACGTAGAGCATGGGAAGAGCTTGCAGAAAGAAACATTACAAAACTGGATACGGTAATTGGTATTGCAGCCAGCGGATCGACCCCTTACGTGGTTGGGGGTTTAGAAAAAGCCCGTGAAAACGGCCTGCTGACAGCGTGTATTACTTGCAACCCCGACTCGGGAGTTGCTCGTGTAGCTGAATATCCCATAGAGGTGATTGTAGGGCCTGAATTTGTGACCGGAAGCACACGTTTAAAGGCCGGTACTGCACAAAAAATGGTGCTCAACATCATCACAACAACCCTTATGATTAAGCTGGGAAGAGTAAAAGGGAGTAAAATGGTAAATATGCAACTGACCAACCAAAAGCTGGTTGCCAGGGGCACGCGTATGATAGTAGATGAACTGGGTATAAGTGAAAAAGAAGCCAGGGATGCCCTGCTTAAGTGTGGCTCTGTGAAAAAAGCCATCGAATCATTAAAACAATAAATGGTCATTATACAATTTTTTGCTAATATGTTGCATGGTTGTACTTTCCTGTTAACTGCTAGCTCCTTATTACCGGGCAAGGATAGCCTTGAGGCATTGATATCAAAGTTTACGGGAAATACTTGTGAGGATTACCCAGAGACAAACGAACCCCTGAGAATCCACAAAAGTTAAAAAGGCGTTTCCCTGTTTCTTAAATTACTTAAAATTGTAAATTGCAGTCGAATTCAAATCATCACCCCAAAATATTTCAATCATCCTAATCCAAAGCATAAACGATTCAAAATGAAAGCAAAATGAAGAAATTACTACTTATTGCCGGTCTGATAATTGCCCTGAGCTATCAAAGCTTAGCCCAGGAAAGGACCATCACCGGGACTGTAAGAGACCAGATGGACGAAATGGCACTTACAGGAGTTACCGTAAGAGTAAAAGGTACTACCCGGGGAACTACGACTGACATAGATGGTCAATATTCCCTCCGGGCCTCATCGGAAGATGTCCTGGTATTTAGTTTTATAGGGATGGTCACCGAAGAAATCCCGGTTGGAGATAAAACGGTCATTGACGTGGATATGGTAGCTGATGTTGCTACCCTTGAACAGGTTGTGGTTACCTCTTTGGGTATAAAACGGGAAGAGCGAACCCTAACCTACAATGTGCAAAGCATTTCTTCTGAAGAGTTAATTTCCAGCAGCCAGGAAAACCTGGTAAATGCACTCCAGGGAAGGGTGTCAGGTGTTCAGATTACCTCTACCAGTGGTGCTCCCGGAGCGGCCAGCGAGATTATCCTAAGAGGTGCCACCAGTGTTGACGGAGACAATCAGCCACTTTTTGTGATTGACGGAATACCCATTTCCAATGCTTCAACACGCGGGACAACAAACAGGGCAGCTGATATCAACCCTAATGACATTGCATCCATTTCCATTCTTAAAGGAGCTGCCGCTGCTGCCCTATATGGCATTGATGCAGCCAACGGTGCCGTTATTATTACCACAAAAAGAGGAGAAGAGGGAGCAATATCGGTGGGGCTAAACACTTCCACCACAGTATCACAAGTTGGCAAATTGCACGATGTTCAAACCGCTTACACAACAGGTGCGGCAGGTTTGTACAACCCCCGTACTTTCAGCCACTGGGGGCCAGAATTCAGAAGAAGTGATAATGTACATGATAACCTTAACAATTTCTTCCAAACAGGCATCTCCACAAAACTTGATGCCAATGTTAGCGGAGGTAGTGAAAACATGACTTACTATCTTGCCATATCCGACCTCAATGATGAAGGGATTGTTCCCAACACCGATTACACGCGCCGTTCTGCTATGCTGACCAGTACGGCCAACATTCTACCCAACATGACACTAACAACAACTGCCAATGTCATCAAAACAGGGAACAATTATGGTATTGTACCCGAATCAGGTGGATGGATGGCTAACGTTTACCGCTGGCCCCGCTGGGATGACATGCAGGATGTTTATCACCCTGATGGGTCAGCAAGAAACATCTGGATTCCGGTGAGCGGTAATTTGGCCGATGTGCCCGATAATCCGTTATGGGTTGCCAATCACAATGTACGAAGCGACAATGTGGATCGCACCCTGACATCGGCAAACCTCCGCTATGACATAAACAACTGGCTCAGCATAGATTATACAGCAGGGCGCGACTTTTTCATGCAACATTATAAAGCCGTCAGAGAATGGGGTTCCACAGGAAATGCCTATGAAGGCGCCATTAGTGAATTTAACCGGGAAAGTGAAAAAATCACATCCACCCTTATTTTTACAGCTGACACAAAAGTGAGCGATGATCTGACAATTACCGCTTTGGCAGGTAAAAATATCCAGATGGATTATGCCAAAAATACTTTCGTTGAAGGTGAACGATTCAGAAACCCCACCCTTCACTCTATCAACAACCTGCAGGAAGTAAGAACCAGCCAGTCCACTGCAAAAAGACGCGTTGTAGGTGTTTTCGGTGACATCACCCTGGATTACCGCCGATTTCTTGTTCTGGGTGCTACAGGCCGAAACGACTGGTCATCCACGCTTCCTTTGGATAACCGTTCTTTCTTTTACCCTTCCTTCAACTTTGGGTTTATCCCCACCGAAATAACTGAAGGACCCTTTACCGATATATTAACTTTTGCCAAGTTAAGAGCCAGTTATGCCCAGGTAGGTAAAGATGCTCCCCCACATCGGCTTACCCAAACTTTAACCCAGTTTTATGGATTGGGCGAAGGCTGGAGAAACGATCCCTTTGCCGGTAACCCTATTCTAAAGCCTGAGATTACTACAGAATTTGAGGTAGGTATTGACCTAAGATTTTGGAAAGGCCTTTTGAACTTTGATGTAACCTATTATGAAAGAAAATCGGAAGACCAGATTATAACCCCCAGGGTAACCCCGGTAACCGGTGCTATTTTGCAAACGGTCAACTCTGGCTCGGTAGAAAACAAAGGATTGGAGGTATTATTAAGTGCCCGCCTGCTCGAATCAGAAAACTTCCTGTGGGAACCTTCCATTAATGCTTTCGGAAACAGAAGTGAATTAAGTGAACTTTTTGGTGACCTGGTAGAGTTCCCTGTTACCTACGGACAAGTTTCCTCACAGGCCATTGCCAGCTCCTGGCTTGGTGAACCTCTTTTTGGCATTGTAGGAACCGATTATGCCCGAACCCCCGAAGGTGAAGTAATTGTAGATAGCGAAGGTTACCCCATAATTGACTCAGAAAAACGTTATATTGGTAACCGCGAACCCAAAGCCTACCTTGGTTTTAATAATAATATCCGCTATAGAAATTTTGAGCTCTCAGTACTGGTAGATGGTGCTTTTGGCGCCGAAGTTATGAATGCCACCAGTCAGTTTCTCCTTACCAATGGCAGTCATGCCATGTTGGAAGAATACAGGAACAGGGAGTTTGTTTTTGATGGCGTTGTTGAAGTGGAAGAGGGGGTATATGAAACCAATACCCAACCCATTGCCCTGGATCGCGACTTTTTTGTGAATTATTATGCCCTGGCCGGAACCAATTTTGTGGAAGAGATATATTATGTGCGCCTGAGAAATATCAACCTGATCTACCATTTGCCCTCAGAATGGATTGCCAGGGTTGGTATGACCCGGGCTTCGGTTAACCTGAACCTGCAAAACATGCATCTATGGACAAACTATTCAGGAGGAGACCCCGAAGTAAACAATGCAGGACCAGGTGGAGGTGCAAGCGGAGCAGGTACCATGGGCGTAGATTATTTCCAGGTGCCCCATCGCCAAGCCATTACACTGGGTATTAATGTAAACTTTTAATCCCGACAAAAGAGGCCTATTGTATTAATTCTTAAAATTGAAATAAAATGAAAAAATTTTCTATACTTCTGCTCTTTACGTTTCTTTTCCTGGGATGCGAGGATTTTCTTGACGTAAACGAATCCCTGGATAACGATGAAAGGACAACACCCAACTATATGCTGCCTTCAGTGGTTTCAGGAATGGCATATTCTCATTATGCACAGGGAGAAACAGCAGCCTATTTTACCCAATACATAACAACCGAATTTGGCGGCAATGCCATTCGGGATCGCTGGGATTACAGAAATGTTTTGCGCGTTGGCTTATGGCGCAGAAACTATTTTGATGTTGCCGGAAATGCCAACAAAATGATTGAGTTTGCTAAAGAAGAAGACTCCAAAAACTATATTGGTGTAGGTAAAATAATGATGGCTTTTTCTTTCCTTACAACAACCAATTTTTTTGGAGATATGCCCATAAAGGAAGCTTTTACAGGGATATATAATCCAACCTATGACACCCAGGATGTGGTATATGCCGAAGTTGAAACATGGCTGAAAGAAGGGTTGGAGGCTTTGGAGCAAAGCAATGAGCTAACAGATCGCGAAATGGGTACCACCGAAGATCACCTCTTTGGAGGTGATTTGGAAAAGTGGAAATCCTTTGCCAACGCCATCCTGGCTCGCCTTAAATTGCACACGGCAGATTTTCAGTCATCTTATGATGAGGTTCTGGAATATGTTGATGCCGCGCACGTGGGATGGCAGGAACCGCTATTTGCTTATCCCTCAGATGCTGACAGCGACTGGCACCGTAATCTTTGGGGGCCATCCAGACCCAGCCCGCAATGGGATTTTGCTGAAATTCGTAACCTGCTGAACTCATCCGTACATACAGATTTTTTCATGAATGCCATGACCTTGTCCGGGGAGCACGACCCTCGTTTGTACCAGTTAACCACCCCCGGTGAAAATGAAAACTACCTTTCTGTTCCGGCAAGCCAGGGAATAGGTGCCCTGGAAATAGAGGATTTTGCCATTCTTTATGATGGCTACTGGACTCGTGATGACTCGCCCATTGTTTTTATCACCGATGAGGAGCTTTACTTTATTGAAGCGGAAGCAGCTTTTCACAACAACGACAATGAACGGGCATACCAGGCTTACATAGCAGGCATTAGCAGCAACTTTGAACGCCTTGGGATAGCCCAGGGATTAAATGATTACCTGAGCTCTTCTGCTGTTGCACAAAGCTCCGGTGATTTGGGTATTGCTGATATTATGATGCAAAAATATATGGCTCTGTACCTTCAACCGGAAACATGGACCGACATGCGCAGATATAAATATGCTGACAATGTATACCTGGAACTTCAGTACCCGGAAAATGTACTTGATATTTATGAAGGTGAATGGATACAGCGTATTCCCTATGACCCGCAAACTGAATATATTTATAACCCCAATGAAATTGAAAGATTGGGTGCCAGGGATGACCGCTGGATTTTAACCCCCCTTTGGTGGGCAGCTAATTCAAACTTATAAACACAAAAAGAGCATACGATGAAACTTTTATATAAAAACATACTATGGATTTTTCTTTTGGGTCTGTGGGCCTGTGAAAAAAATGACCCATTAAGCGACCAGGGTGAGTTGACAGGCAATTTGATTCCTTTTAACCTTTTGGCCCAAATGCCCGATGCAGCTACAGGAGACACCCTGAGCCTGCGTACGGTAACCTGGGCGGTAGAAGATGACATCAATACGGTAGAATTTCATCACTGGGGTTTCAAACGAACCCAGTATACCATAAGGATGCGATTCGATACAGAGCATGCCGGAATTATAGACCATGATCTGACCATTACACCCGACACCATTCATTATGAAAAGCAATTTATTGCTGCATACCCCAACGAGCAGAAATCTTTAAATGACTTTTATCAAACACAGCAAAATGCATATGTAGTTACACATGACTTTGTTGTGCCACAGCAATATAAGTTAGTAAGGCTCTCCGATGGTGAATTGCTGGAAAATTTGAATGATGACATTTTTGAGACTTTGGCCCATATGTTTACCGGCTTTTTTGACAGAGATTTGTTTTACACGGTGTTTCCCGAAGTGGGATACTTCTCCTTAACCTATTATGAAGTAGAAGATGGATCCTATACAGGAAATATTACCCAGGAAGCCGTTGAATACCTTTTGGAAAACTTAACCCGTGAAAAAGTGATTGAATCATTGCGCAGTGCCGATGCCGAAGATAATACACGTGTAACGGTTGAATCAATCTCTGTTCTTGAAAATGAAGATGCTTTTAAATCTTCCGAAAGGGTTTTCAGGGTTACCCAATAAATGGTTTGGGCACTCATAAGGTGGTGGGGGTGATGCCTTCACCAATTGCCCAAAACAACAGGAATCCCTTTAACTCGTAAATTAGTAACGATTACAATATGGATTTAACATCAAAAATATCATTGTGGTGAAACACTCAAAAAACAACGCATTATGAACTATAAAATACTTTTAACGATACTCACCACTTCTTTACTGGCAAGCATGTTTTTGATTTCTTGCGAAAAAGAAGAAGAAGAAGTTTGGGGTGAAACAATTATTGGTTTCTCCATTGAAGATGAACACCTGGTGTATGCCCCTGCGGAGGTGCAGTTTATCAACAACACAAAAAATGCCGAATCCTATCTGTGGACCTTTCCCCAGGGCCGGATTATGGAGGGTGACAGGGTAACCCAGGATTCGGTTACCTCAGGCATACAACCCGACGGGGTATTCTATGCTTTACCCGGAGACTATACCGCGCAATTGTGGGTCTATTACGATGGAAATGAGGAGCTCTATGAAAAGACGTTTGAAGTAAAAAAACCAAATCCTGAAATTACAGTATACCCTGAGGGAGGTATTGTGTATGATGATACGGTAACCTTTGGAGCAAATTTTCTCCAACTACCGGGGATGGAGGAGCAGGTAACATACAATTGGGATTTCGGAAATGGCGAAACATCCACCGAACCCAATCCTCAGACATCTTTTAACCCTCCGGGAATATATACAGTAAGTCTGGAACTTTTTGACGGTGAAGAAACCCTTCACGCTACCCGTGATTTGGTCATCCAGGCTGAAATAGCAAAGGCCATATATTATGCCGATGCTAAAAACAATACCATATACCGGAAGATGCTTTATTCCGACACAGAACTGGAGCATGAAAACCTGTTTATCGATCTGGATAAACATCCCCTGTCGGTAAACATTTGGGAAGAACGCATCGTGGTAAATATAGCAGGTGAAAACATCCGTTATGCCGACGAAGACACCCCAGCTGACGGATATATCTTCACCACCAACCTGGATGGAGGCGACAGATACACTATTACCTCCACAGGACCGGAGCATGATTATCGCGACGACCCCTTTGTGGGTGATGTTGCTCCTGACGGTACCGTTTATTGGCTCGACCGGTTTAACGGAGGCCGGAAAATGCATATTTCTGAACAGGATGCAGAGTACCCCGAACCCTTTGTCTTTGATTTTGCTTCGGAGGGAAGTGAACTGGCAGAAGCCATTGGTGTGGTTTCTGCCTATGGATGGACTGATGGAGCCATCCGGTATGTTGACGGAGAGCTATGGTATAGTAAGCATGGCACAGGAAGAGGCTTATACAGGTTTACCCCCGAAGGTGATTATATTGATAAGATTGAGCCATTGTTTGATTACAAAATCCGGACCTTTGAGGTGGACCTGGAAAACGGCAAAATCTTTTTTGCCATCAATATTGACTCCGGAGGTAAATCCAAAGGACTCTACAGATGTAACCTTGACGGTACTAACATTGAACTGATTGACGACTTGCCTGACTTTTCCGATCAGGGAGGGGAATCAGAAAGAGCCTACGTTACAGAACTGGTTATTGATTCTGACGGTGGCTATATCTACTATCCATTCCGACATGAAGAAGATTGGAATATTGATGGGGAGATGGTAGGAGATGGCAACCTTTCCGGAATTAAAAGATGGAAAATGGATGGCTCAGGGGAACCTGAATTTTATGTCACAGGTGTTATTCCTTTTGGAATTGGCATCGACCATGTTAAGAGATAACAATTGCAAGCGGCAGAGAAGGCAAGTATGGCCGGCCTCTGCCGCTTTTTTTTTAAATACATTATAATCATGCACCCAGTTTTTAAACCACACCCTCACTCATAAAACCCTAACACTATGAATAAAAAGTTTACCCTGTTATTAATGATTACTTTTTCCCTTTATGGCACCCTGCATGCAGACCCCCCCAAAGAGGTAAGAGGTATCTGGCTGACCAGTGTCTATAATATTGACTGGCCCCATAGCAACAACGTTTCAGTTGCAGCACAAAAAGAAAGGCTGCTGGGAATGTTGGATAACATGGAGCACATCAACATGAATGCTGTCTTTTTCCAGGTACGGCCCAATGCAGACGCACTGTACAAATCTTCCTACGACCCATGGTCGCATTGGGTAACCGGAAACCGGGGAGCATATCCCGGCTACGACCCACTGGCCTTTCTTATTCAGGAAGCTCATAAACGAGGTATTGAAGTTCATGCATGGCTCAACCCATATCGTTTTGAAAATGTTGCAGGGCAATTTTCCGGACAACCCGGAGATTACTCCCAAACCCATCCCGATTTGATAATAACCTATAACAACCGGACCTATTTCGATCCCGGCCAACCTGGCACAACCCAATTGCTAAAAAAAATCATTGCAGAGCTGGTCACCAATTACGATTTAGACGGCGTTATATTTGACGATTATTTCTATCCATCAGACCTACCGACAAGTTACGATCAACACACCTACGATGAATATGCAACGGATGAGTTTGTAAAGCATTATTACAGTCATGTTACGCGGGGTAATTTCAGGCGGGCTGCCGTTAATCACATGATTCGTGAAGTAAATGACACCATCAAGTCGGTCAACCCGTCCCTTTTGTTTGGAGTAAGCCCGGGAGGTATCTATTCAACCCTCAATTCCGCGGCACATCAATGGGGAACAGAACTGCCCGAAGGAATCACTGGCAATGATTTTTACTCCCGGATCAACTGTGACCCTCTGGCCTGGCTATGGGAAGGGAGCGTAGACTATATTTCGCCCCAGCTGTATTGGAAAATCGGGGGGCCACAGGATTTTGTTACCCTTACTGAATGGTGGGGCAAAGAGGCAGAAAGAAGAGGCAGACATTCCTATACCAGCCTAGGAACCTATCGTCTTGATGAAAAGTTCATGCTGGATGCCAAGCTCTTTGACAGCATTGCCAAGTTTCTTCCTCATTTGCAAATCCACGATAGCTCTGACTACGAAAATTTCATGGTCAAAGCACCCAAATACACCTACCAGGAGATAATCGACCAAATTGAGGCCAACAGAGAAAATGAAGAAAACAATGTTTTCGGCACCATATTTTACAGAGGAAGAGAGGCCGTATGGACATTGCCCGACCTAGGCGAACTCTTACTGCAGGAGGTATACCAGGAGAAAAGCATCTTTCCCCATATTACCTGGCTCGACAACCCCCAGGATGAGGCCCCTGATATAGCAAAGCTTGGAGCCGCCGGAGATGCAGACGATGCCCTGTTTATGGTTGTTGACCATAAGCACGCTGACAGGTATTTATTGCAGGGACAATCCCTCCCCGGTAAGAGCAACCTGCCCTTCCAACAGATGACTTTCGGAAAAGACTTCAATGTTTTTTACGGGAAAGAGAATAACAATTTTACCGTGGCCCCCTTTTACCGCAATCGCTTCGCCGGGCAGGTTTCTCAACCCCAACAAATGTTTTACCTTGAGCCGGTATCACCCGCAGATGTTCCACATGAGGTTTGTCATGGGCAGAATTTCAGCTGGAGTACGTCAGAAAGCGGAGCCCAGTATACGTTTATGGTCATGACAGGTTCCAGGCCATGGGAAATTGCCTATCAGTCTGATTGGATATCCGATAATTCTTATTCACTGGAAAGTGGTATTTTGCAAGGGCAGGAAAACCACATCATGCGCATAATGGCCAAAACAGAAGATGCCGTTTCCTTGTCGGCACCCACCCACTTTTTCGCCAATTATCCCATGGCTACAACCATTAACGGCCCTCAGGACGGGAGTGAAACCATTAGCCTGGAAACCACAGCCCAGTGGAATTCCGTTGAAGGAGCCACCAGTTACCACATGCAAGTGGCTACCGATTCACTTTTTGACCAGTCCTCCATTTTCATTGATATGAACAACCTGACCGGCAACATGCACGCCATCAGCTTGCCTGAGTATAACACACGCTACTTTATGCGTGTGAGAGCAGAAGATAACTGTGGATTCTCCCTCTGGAGTTCGGTAAGCTTTAAAACACGCCTGGACCCCGCTACCATTGATGAACCCTACGCCCTAAAAGCGAAGGTTTATCCAAATCCGGGCACAGGCATCTTTTACCTGACGTATAACTCGCCCCTGAATAAAAGACTATTGCAGGTTTATTCGTTTGATGGCCGGTTGTTGAAAGAAAAAAAGTTAAGTAATACAGCAGGCAAAGATCAAATTGACCTGACCCAACTTCCACCAGGTTTTTACACAGTGATGGTAAAAACGAAAGATGGGGGTTCATTTGCCGTTAAAATTGTAAAGAAAAACTTATAAAACCCTAAAACACTTACCATGATGCTACAAAAAAAAACCACCCGGGTAATCAAGCCCCAAAAATGGCTGATGGGTCTGCTCTTTATTGTAATAATGCAACCCTCCGTCTTGGCCCAGTCTTACCAGTTGCATACACCACGGGTGCTTATAGAAAGCGACCCTGGGGTTGTTTACAGCACACCCAAATGGTCTCCCAATGGCCAGATGCTTGCTTTTACAGCCAACCAAAACAAAGGAATCTTTATTAAAAATCTTGATTCAGGGGAAGTTTTCAAACTTACCGATGACGCAAATGCCGGATTTGGGTTTAGCTGGTCGCCTGATGGAGATTTTATTTTGGCACGCCCCTCTTTTTTTGAAAACAGAAGAAGGTACAGCCAGATAAAGGTTTACCCCGTCAACCAGGGCGAAGAAATTTACCTGCAGCAAAAGGCCCGCAATATTCAGGGACTGCCATTTTGGGCACCTGATGGTTCACGGGTAGGTTATATACAAAGCAACGAACTACACCTGGATAAAATCAAAGATATTTCCAGGCAAAAAAAACCTGCTTCTTTAATAAGGCAGGACCATCCTACCCCTCCCCTGGTATATTATTTTCAAAATGGAAAGATTTCACAATACAACCTAACAGCAAAAACCCACAAAATTATCCAGGACACGGAGTCGAGGCATGCTTTTAACCTGAGTGTTTCTCCCTCAGCCAATGCACTTGCATGGCAGGTGCTGGGCAAAGGAATGTTTGTTTGGCACTCAGCAATTGAACAACATATACATATTCCCGGGGGCGAGAGAGCCGATTGGTTTCCGGACGGAGAACATTTGGTTTACTCCATAAATGAAGACGATGGCTACAGAATTACCGGCGCTGAGCTGTACGTATTAAATGCCCTGACCGGCCAAACTCAGAAACTGACCAATAACATAGCGTTTCCGGCCATGAGCCCTGCGGTATCCCCCTGTGGAACCAAACTTTCCTTCCAAAACCCCATAGATGGAAACATTTATATTGCGGATATAGAAATTAAATAACTGTAAAATCATGAAACAATTTAACATATATCTTCTGACATTAGCAACCATTAGTCTATCTCTCTCTCATACTTCAGCATCACAGGAAGTAACCGGGTTAGACGACTGGCGGCTATTCATTGACCCCGGACATTCTCAAACAGAGAATATGGGTTTATACAACTATTCTGAAGCTGAAAAAGTGCTAAGGGTAGCATGGGCCTTAAGAGACTATCTGCTGGATGAAACAGATATGCCGCAGGAAAATTTACTACTGGCACGAGAAAACGATGAGCAATATGTAGGTCTGGGAGAAAGAACCGACGCAGCCAACAACTGGGGTGCCGATTTTTACTACTCCATACACAGTGATGCCGGTCCACCGGATATCAACAGCACCTTAATGCTTTACGGTGGATGGAAGAGCAATGGAGAGCTGGTGGAAAAAACACCCGAAGGAGGAAAAGATTATGGGGCTATCCTGGATATTGACCTCACCAGTGCCATGAGAATTGATAACCGGGGCAATTATGCAGACAGGGTGTTTTTTCAGGGAGATCAGCACCACCATACCAGCCAATTCCCATTTCTCTGGGTAAACAGGGAAACCCATATGGCTTCGTTGCTAAGTGAAGCGGGGTTTCACACCAATCCCGCACAACAAAAGCTTAACCTCAACGCTGAATGGAAAGTATTGGAAGCCCTCTCGGCTTACAGGTCTTTTCTGGAATGGTATGATATAGATCGCCCGGAAATAGGAGTTATTGCGGGCATTATAACAGACATCGAAACGGGTTTGGCTATCAACGGTGCCACCGTAAGTATTGACACCATTGAATATACTACCGATACCTATGAATCTCTATTTCATAACCATTCCAATGACCCCGACGAACTACGCAATGGATTTTATTTCATCCAGGGTCTTGAGCCGGAAGCCCAATTGGAGGTTGTTTTTAATCATGAAAACTACGACCTGGTTACCCATGATGTGCAACTGGCCAATGCTCCCCAGGGAACCACAGGTGAAAACATCACCTTTACAGATGTTCAGCTCACCCGCAACACCCCCTCCATTGTTGATGCAATTGAACCGGAGGATAATTTAATGGACTTGTTTCCCCTGGAACCCGTGAAAATCATTTTTGACAGAAAGATGAACCAGCAAAGCGTGGAAGAGGCCTTTGAGATTGTACCCACTAATGAAGGTGTATCGAACGAGGTTAACCTCTCCTGGGAGGATGAATTTACTTTGCTGGTGGATATTTTTGAGCTCGAATTTGAGCAGGAATATACCCTTTATATCGACGGAGGTATTGCCAAAAACCTCCTGACGGATCAATTCCTGGACGGTAATTATGATGGAGAAGAAGGGGGAATGTTTGAGCAAGTCATTAAGATTATGGAAGAAGACCTGGAGCCACCGGTATTGGTTTCAAGCTATCCCCATGATTCAGGAGAGGCCACCGAAATACGTCCATTTATCCGTCTGGTATATGATGAAACCATTGATGATAACACCATATCCGATAATTCTATTTACCTTACCGACATAAATACCAACGAAATTTTTCAAGGGGAGATTCACCATAAGGTGATAAACAACCAAAGCATTGTGCATTTTTTCCCCCATGAAGAACTTCACCGCACAGGAGAGTATCTTGTTAATATTGAAGAGGGCTTTGCAGACTTGTACGGCAACACCACCCAACAGGAAGAGTTGAGCTTTTCCATGGATGAAGACCCCATAAAAGAGGAGATTATCATAACAGACTTCGAACAAGGCGTTAATAATTGGTGGCATCCTCAACAGGCCGGGCAAACAACGGGTATTATTACCGATCTGGTATCGCGTTCGGTGAATGAAGAGGTATATAATTATGCCGCCGGCAGCACACAAAGTATGAGGCTCAATTATGCATGGGATCCCGGTCATGCCGCCCCTTACATTCGCCAGTATTTACCTCCGGGAGCTTCTGAAAACAATAACCGTTTTAACATTGATGACAATTTGCAGTTTTACATGTATGGCGATGGTTCAGGCAACGAGTTTCGGATTGTAATTCGCGACGGTGCCGAAGAGCTGGAAACACATCCCTGGAAAAAAGTTGACTGGAAAGGCTGGAAGCTGGTTTCCTGGGACCTTGCTAATGACCCGGTTGTACCCTGGTTTGGGGGCGACGGTGTATTGGATGGAAACAATTTTTATATTGACGGCATCCACCTCAGACATACAGATGCTGCTGCCATGCAGGGAGCGTTGTATTTTGATAAAATCAGGGCAGTACAATACGGAGAACTTTACGTACTCTGGGTACAGAGTGAGCAAGAATACGCTGGTACAGTTGATGGCGCAGGTTTGTATATGGATGGAGAAGAAGTAATGGTGAGTGCGGATGCTGAACCCGGGTATGAATTTGTTAAATGGACCAATGCACAGGACGAGTTTCTGTCAGATCAGGAGCAATACACCTTTGAAATGCCTGAATCCAATTTCCTGATCAAAGCACACTTTGAAGAGGAAACCACGCTTGTTAAAGATATGGATCCTCAACCACTTACAGTATTTCCCAACCCGGCAACCCAAACCGCCTACATTGAAGCTCAAAAAGTTATATCGGAGATAACCATTACCCACCTCAGCGGTAGGAAGATGAAAACGGTTTATCCCGGGCAGAACAGAGCAGAAATCTCTCTTGATGGTTTTAGTAGCGGGGTGTATTTGATCAGGGCTACCGTAGACCAACAGGTGGTTTATAAGAAATTTCTGATTCAAAAAAGATAAAAGGGGTGTCAGCAAATAAAATAATTATTTACCCATTAACCATATTTTTATTCTTTAACATACATAAATTTTGTATATTTATAAAACAAAAACGGGTAGTGCTTACGCAAGAAGGTTTGTTTACCCCATTTTATTAACTAAAAACAAAACAAAATGAGACAAAAAATTACAATTTCGATGCTATTGGCGGCCATGTTTCTGCTGGGAACAGTCTCCAATGGTTATGCTTCTTTTACCAAAGAAGATAACGGAGGTCCTTATGATGAAAGCGACAATCCCAATTTTACTTACATCACCAACTTTAACGAGGAGGGAGATGAAACCTTCTTCAGGGTGCCCAGTGGTTCAGGTCAAACCACCGGTATTATCAACCAGGATGAGGATGGGGAATGGTTAACCAATCGCGAATGGAGCGATGAAGAAGTTAACCCCAACAGCGGTAGTATTGGTGCCATGAAAGTTTACATGGCCTGGGATGATGATATTGAGTGGGAAGAGCCCTCTGATGCAGGATTTGCAACACATTATATTAGAATGTGGTCTGAACCCAGTAATGCCGACGTAGAAGGTAAAAGGTTTTACCCGGGCCAGGCCGTTGAGGTTTGGATGTATGCTGAAAACTGCGGTAACCGTTTCAAGTTCATGGCCAGGGATGGCAATAACCAGCTGGAAGGTTCACATTGGATAACAATTGACTGGCACGGCTGGAAAAGGCTTACCTGGAACTACAATATCGATGAGAATGTACATGGATGGGTAACTGGGGATGGCACTATGGACTGGGAAGAAGGTCAGCATTTTTATTTTGACTCTTTTCATTTTACCCGCAGTGAAGACGGAACCTCTGACGGAGGAACCTACTATTTCGACGATTTCCGTATTGTTGATCCCTTCGGTGTAACCTTTTCATTTGTTGAGGGTGGTACGGATTTAGATTCAGATGATGTGGTTATAGCCCTCAATGGCACCTATTATGAAGAAGGAGATGTATCCTTCGAAGATATTGTGTTTCCCACTGAAAATGAGTTTTTTGCTTACAAGCCAGGATATGAAACTTATTTTGGCACTTTTGATGTAGACAATGAAGATGTTGAGGTAGAGGTTGAGCTGTCTGACGGAGAAGACGACCCCATAGCTGTAAACTTTGATGTATACTCTGATATAACAGGTCAGGCCATCGACGACGCGGTTATTACCCTCAATGAAACCATCAATGATGCCGGTGATTATGCCTTTACGGTACCCAGCTCCGGATATTACTCCTATACGGTTACCCGTGATGATTACCTTGAATACGAGGGAGAGATCACTGTGCTTGAAGATAAAACGGTCGTGGTTTACTTAACCCAAATGGCCACCGATAATGTATTCCTAAGCTGGCATGTAAGCCCTGTAGAAGGGGAAAATTACAGTGTATATGTAGGAGCCGAAGGCAGCACCCAGCCTGAAGATTTTACCCGTGTATTCACCGAAACACTATCAGAATCAGATAAGGAATTCCAGGAAAGAGTAGTGGATATTTCTCAATTCGGCAACCAGGATATTCGTGTGGCTTTCCGCCATCATGATGTGGAAGATATGGAACATCTGGCCATAACCCATGTACAGGTACACTATGAAACTGCCGAAACACAAACCCTGGTTTATTTAATGGATGAAGACTTCAGTGGAGGAATTCCGGAGGGATATGACCACACCGCAGATGACGGTTCTGAAGAGTATGACCCGGAGTGGCTTCCTGAAGGATGGGAAAGTGTAGATGCCAACAATGACGGCATGAATTGGTATTTTGCCATCACCGGAGAGGGAGATGAAACAAACCCCTACCATGGTGAAATGAGAAGCGATTCGCATGGCGATCTAACCCCCGACAACTGGTTGTTCAGCAACGGATTTCATGTTCCCAATACGAATTTGTATGCCATTGAATTTGAAGTTATCGATGAAGATGAAGAGGTGTTGGATAATGCCACAGTTACTGTAAATGGTATTACCTACCCAGAAGGTGCTACAGTAATTCAACTTCCTGCCGGAACACATGATTATGTAGTTATGGCAGAAGGTTATGTCCCTTCCGAAGGTACATTTGAAGTAACCGATCAGGATATGACTCTTCAGGTGATCATGGAGCTAATTCCGGTTTATGAAGTTAACTTTACCGTAACCATGGAGCATGATGATGACTTTGCACCAGGAGAAACAACAGTCTATATCAATGGAAACTTTCCTGATATTAACTGGGCTACACCCGGAGATTTACCTGAGCAGGAAATGGATCCCGATTTAAGCAATATTTTCTTGTTCCACACAACTTTCAATCTGCCTGCGGGAGAATATGAGTATAAATACTTCAACCAACCCAGTTGGGATGGCGGTGAATGGCCTGGTGGAGACAACAGAACACTTGTAGTGGAAAGCGATACCTCTGTTTTTAATGTATTCGGGTTTATTGATGATGATCCCAATTACATCCAGGAACTGGAGGCTGGAATGACTCAGGTATACCCCAACCCTGCCCGTGAAATGGTAAATATTGTTTCCGAGCTCAGTATAGAAGATATTCATATTTACAACATGGCCGGACAGCAAATATACCAACAGAAGCCAGCTCGTAATAATTATTCTTTGGACATTTCTGAGCTTAACCAAGGGTTTTACCTGGTAAGAGTTTTCACCTCTGAAGGTGTTGCAAGTCATAAACTACAGGTTATCAAATAGTTTAATACTTCAACAGATACAGAAAGACAGACGCAACAGCGTTCTTTTTGCTAAAAAAAACAGGTTGTGTATTCTGGATACACAACCTGTTTTTTTTAGTTTTATGATTATTTGCAATACTGACACGATACAGTCAATAACACCAAAGAGAACAGGTCCTCCGGAGTGGGTGCGTTAGAATTTTTGGGTTTAGAATCGGATGAATCCCTACCCTACCCGACTATAGTGTATGCCTGGCACACGTATTACTTTTCCCTTTCAGGCACCTCATATGAAAGTACAGTCACAAAATCTAGACGATGCTGCTGAGCTAAACTTAACCGGGCATTCGCCCCGGGAGAACACAAACATTATATGGATTCTTTTCTTTGGTTGCAAGAAAACGGATATCCTTTTTACTTGTAAAACCCGGGTGAAAAAACACTCCCTTTTAATACAAAAAGTAGGGTTTTGCTTTATCCATAAAACCTGCCACATCGTTTGTCCACAGGTCAAGGATATCCTCCACTTTAAACCTTTTTTGGAAAGACAATCTTACTTTGTCTGTACCACTTACCTTATCAAACATATCCAGCCTTTCAGGGGCAAGTTCAAAAATATTTTTTTCAGGGTGTAGCTTGTAAAGCTCCTGTACCACATAAAACTGGATTAAAGAAAGCGATGCCTTGCTCATATCTGTGAAGTGAACCTGGACGCCCCTCATCCGCTTATCCTTCATATCGGTATAATAAGGACGAAAGTGAATAGGCCGGAAAATAACACCTGGCAAATCCAAAGCATTCAGGTTGGCAGCAAATAACTCCGCATCATCCAGCCACTGGGTACCAAAAACCTCAAAAGGCAATGTAAAACCCACACCGATATTGATGGTGTACAATTCGCCCAGTATGCCCGAAACGGGATAAAAATAGGCTGAATGGGCATGAGGGATGTGGGGCGAAGACATCACCCAGGGCAAGCCGGTATCTTCAAAAGTAAAATCTCTCTCCCACCCATCCATTTCTATCACAGTGAGCCGGGCTTGTACACCACCGGCAAGCATTTCTTCGCCATTGAGAAAAAGGGCAAGCTCACCCACTGTAAATCCATGCACATAAGTTATGGGGAACTGGCTGACAAAGGAAATAAACTCCTCCTCCACCAACGGACCTTCAAACTTGTTACCCCCAAGCGGATTGGGACGGTCCAGTACCACAAACTCCACATCATTTTCCGCTGCCGCCTCCATGGTAAGGGCAAGGGTACTGATATAAGTATAAGAGCGTGAACCTATATCCTGGATATCATAAACCAGTACATCGACTCCTTCAAGCATCTCAGGGGTAGGCTTACGAGTTGCACCATACAAGCTAAACATAGGTACACCAGTGTGTGGGTCCCTGGTATTTTCAACATACTCTCCGGCAGGATAATCTCCCCTGACACCATGTTCAGGACCATACAATGCAACCAGTTGGACACCCGGGGCGGCTGCCAGGATATCAACAGTAGACTGCAGCTGACTATCCACACCTGTGGGGTTGGTAATCAACCCCACCCTTTTGCCCAAAAGTGGCTCAAAATTCATTTCACGGAGCATCTCTATACCCGTTTTTACCTGTGCGTGTAAGGAAAGTACCATAACATTTATCAATACAATAACAAAACCTGATTTAAGTAATTTCATAGCTTTAGCTTTATATTCGTTTTACCATTTCTTTTCTGTAATAGTTTTACCCCAAACAATCTTTTTTATCGCGGCCTGGTAAAAACACCTTTGCTTGAAGTTTTTAATTTTTTTAATGAAACAAAAATAGTAAATTTGAACATTGAACAAACCAAAATTATGGTTTATTCTCCAGGACGGAAATATAATTATCCTATGGACCACAAATGGAATGACTGAAAAAGCTTAAGGCCTGCATATATCAACTGGTTCAGTGGATATAATATGTGTTCCGGGTCCAACACAAAAATATAACCGCATATTTTCTCCTGGCATAATCCCAACCTGTTGTATAGAGCAAAAATAATACCTGTAAAACCACATCTGGTCAAGTATTTTAAAAACAAAACCTTATGATTTCCCTTTTCCAAAAGTACAACATACCATTTATAACGCTTCATTCAGCTGCAACTTTACTACTGGTTATCTGGACAAGCCTGGTTTTGGGAAACAACCAAACAAAGACTCAAACCCCTTTACGTTTTGCATACCTCACAGACATTCATGTTTTACCAGATGCAGAAAGCTCACAGCAACTTAAAGACCTGGTAGCCGAAGTAAACGGCTCAGACCTTGCCATGGTCATCATCAATGGCGATATCAGCAATACAGGTTCAGATAAGGAATTACTTCATGTAAAAAATATTCTGGATCAACTCACTATCCCCTACTATATCGTACCGGGAAACCATGAAAACAACTGGTCGGAAAGTGCAGGAAGGACTTTCAAGCAACTTTGGGGTGATGATAAATTTATATTCACTAAAGAAGGGTTTGTGTTTGCAGGGATTAACTCCGGCCCTTTCATGCGTATGGGCGACGGGCATATAAAAGTGGAAGATATCAGTTGGTTAGAAAGGGAACTGAAAGCAAAAGCAACCCCTGATAAGCAGGTTCTGTTTTTCACGCACTATCCCCTGGCTGAGGGGCTTGATAAATGGTATCTGGTTACCGACATTCTCAAAAACTACCCCGGCGCCATAGCCTTTTGCGGGCATGGTCACCAACTGCAATTACTCAACTTCAACGGAACACCCGGTGTTATGGGCCGCAGCCTTGTGCCCAGGGGAAAAAACATACCGGGGTACAATATTGTGGAAGCCCATAGCGATTTTATAAAAGTCTATGAAAAAATTCTGGGTGAGCCGCTTTCTGAACCCGCCATTGAGTTTGCTAGTCATAACACCAGCTTCCTGGATGACATTCCCGCTTCACCCCTCCCCGACTATACGGTAAATAAAGCTTATCCGGATATAGAGCCCGTTTACCAGCTCATAGATACGGCATCCATATTCACTGGTCCGCTGGCTCTATCGGATACCATGGTCGTTTATGCAAATTCTGCCGGATGGCTAAAGGCTTACAATTTCCCCGGAGAAAAACTGCGTTGGGAAAAAAAGATGACAGGACCCGTTTTTACCACACCTGTTCATGCTTCCAACATTATCATAGCAGCAGATACAGGAGGAAATCTTTATGCCCTTGAGGCGGCAACAGGTACTCCTATTTGGAAGTTAAGCTGGGATGTTCCCATTGTTGCCAAACCACTCATCAAAGGAAACCATCTTTATATCGGAGTGGGTACCCAGGGAATGTTTAAGATTGACATTCAAACAGGGCAAATAGTATGGGAGTTTGGTTCTGTTGACGGCCTGATTCAGGCTGAGCCTGTGCTGCACAACGACATCCTGGTTTTTACAGCCTGGGACACGCACCTGTATGCCCTCAACAAGCACTCAGGACAGCTGAAGTGGAAGTGGAACAATGGCAGGGATGTGGTATTGCTCTCGCCGGGCAATGTGGTACCTGTTGTCAGTAACAACAAAGTTTTCATTGTCGCCCCGGATCGCTATATGACCTGCCTGGAACTGGCCACCGGAAAAGAGCTATGGCGCAGCAACAAGCACCAGGTACGGGAATCAATGGGCAGCTCCAAAAACGGAGAGCTGGTGTTTGCCAAGCTCATGAATGACTCTGTAATAGCTGTTGAAACCCGTGAAGACAGCCTGGCAACCCGTTGGGTAATCGACGCAGGCTTTAGCTATGATCACAACCCCATTCCCCTGGTGGAACAGCAAAGCACCTTGTATGCCGCTACCCGAAACGGCCTGGTCATTGCTATCGATAGCAGCAAACCAACTGTACGGTGGAAACACAAAACAGGCAATGCAGCTGTTAACTTTTTCAATGACCACCCGGGCAATGACAATCTGTGGCTTACCACCACCAACGGAAAGCTTATTGCTTTACCACGGCATAAAAAAATCCCGGGCACAAACTAAAGTTCACACACGGGATTTTACCAAAACACAATCAAACTTAAATTGAAGAGAAGATTATTAATCCCCAAATGCAAAAACTTGCCTCCAGGATTTCTTATTGGCTAATGAAAACAGGGTCATTACTGAATAACAATTTTTGATCGGTACAGCCCCTGTTCACCAGACATGAAAAGTAGGTATAGCCCTTTTCCGAATGCAGATAAATCGATTCTTTCGTTAAAACTATCCTCTACCCGGGTACGGTAAACCTCCCTGCCATCCATGGCAATAACTTTCACAGTCAATTCAGCCGGTGTATTGCCCGCAATATTCACTACTCCCTTTCCGGGGTTGGGATACACCTCCAGCCCAATAGCAGTAGGTTCGGACAAATAGGTATCATCATCCATAATGGTAATGGTTGCTTTTACTTCAAGGGGGGTGGGCGGAGAAGTTTGCTCAACCTCTTCGGGTAGTTCAAATGTACCGGTGGCTGTATAATCTGCAGCCACGTGGGCATCATAGTTTTCTACCGACCAGTCCAGCTCAACGCTCCATGTATTCCCCTCCGCATCATCAATGGTGGTATTCTCCTGCAACAACTCCAGGGCATCTGCCTCAGAGGTTCCTATAGGTACAGAAATATCTTCCACATCATGAATAGCAACAATTGTATTTTGCAAAAACTGCTCATCATAAGAGACAACACGTATGGCATCAGCCACCACAAAATCATTGGTTGTAGCTCCGGCAGTTATTCTTACTGTTTCTTCTTGTGAGCCCTCAAATTCAAAAGTCCCGATAAGATTCCACATCGATCCGCTGACAGACTGATCAACAGCAATCTGATCCGTACCCTGGGCATGGGTAATAAAATAGGGTGTATCACTGGCCCGGTTGCTGTGCGAAGTCCACCAGCTGTATATTTCATATTCCCCTGCCGCAGGAAGGTTGAGCGGAAATTCATAATACATATCATGGGAAGCAAGCTCATGTAGCATAGAAGGACTATCCCACGATCCGGGGTTGGCCGTTTCAAACCAATTGCCCGAAGAGGTTACCCCCTCATCACCTGTATCAATAAACTTTTCAAAAAGGGGTGTTTCGGGCAAATACAACGAGTCGGAATGTACAATACCAAGAATGGTAGGTACTGCCCTGCCCTGGTCATAAATGCTTTCACTTCCGGCTGCCATGGCCGTTGATCCGCCTCCGTCAAGGTTAATGGCACCATGACAACCCAAATCCAGCATCAGTTCAGGAAGCTCTTCTACTTTCAGGCTGTTGGTTACCAGCATGATAACTTTGTCATCAAGGGTATACCCAACAGCAGTTCGCGGACGATTTACGTTGAGATCAACCCCGGAACCCCACCAAATCTCTTCACAATAGGTGAAAACCGGCTCACCATCCTTCACCAGCATGGGGCCTCCACCCAGCCCATAGGCCACATCTTCATAAAAAACACCATCCTCTTTAACGGGGACCGGCAAAGGCTGGGTATCATTACAATCATAATCCATGGGTTCATCATACAGGTATATATCATCAAATGCATAAGAATGATGGTAAACCCATTGGGTTGATGGAGACCTGTCGTTTTCAATGGCAAACACAGGTCGGATAACCGGGAAAGTTTGCCCACCTCTTACCACCGAAATCAGGTTGCGTGCAGGCACTTCATTGGGAAATATTACCGAAGAAACAGAGCTGTTTCCTGAGAAAAAACCTCCATTTATTGCCCCATATGCACCCACCTGCGCCGAAAAATCATCAACCTGTATGTTGGAATCATTCAGGTAAGGACGTACAGCTATTTCGGGAACAGTCATGTCTACCTCGTAATAATAAGCAAAAAAGGTACTGTTGCCACTGATGGTACCATGAAAAAGACGTAATCCATCGGGTAGTTCATAGTCTGAAGATACATCAGTCCATTCAATGTTTTTTACTCCCTGCGCCCCTAGTAAAAGTGGCAACATAATACAAATCAATAGTTTAAATGCTTTTTTCATATACCTATATTTTTATAAAAATAATTTTAATCCCGGCTATAAAGATATAAATTTATTGCCATTAAGTTACAATATTAATATTTTTATTATATCGGTTACGCCCGTTTGTTCAT
>SLQX01000010.1 GCA_007131245.1 Bacteroidales bacterium | reverse complement strand
CTGCACCAATTCAGTAAGCGTATATGATTGGCCCAGAAACTTCAAAGGGAAAAGCACCATGGCCAAAACCAACATATTAATCTTCTTCAACAACATAGGTCTTTGTTTTTCCGGCAATAAAGCTATAAATGGCCGGTATGATAAATAATGTGAGTGCGAGTGAGAACAGCAGCCCGCCAATGATGGCAACCCCCATTGGTACACGGCTGTTGGAGGTGCCCCCTAGAGAGATTACCAGCGGTAACGCCCCCAGTGCAGTAGCCAGGCTGGTCATAATAATGGGTCTTACCCTTTCTGCTGCCGCTAATATTACAGCTTCCATGCGTTCTACCCCTTGCAGGCGTTTCTGGTTGGCAAACTCCACAATGAGAATTCCGTTTTTGGTTACTATACCCACCAATACAATCATTCCTATCTGGCTGAATATATTCAGTGTCTGCCCAAAAAACCAAAGTGCCATCAGGGCACCGGCCAGGGCAAGCGGCACAGTGAACATAATCGTTAGAGGGTCGCGAAAACTTTCGAACTGGGCTGACAAGGTTAAGTAAATCAATAAAAGAGCAAAAACAAATATTAAAAAAAGGTTTCCCGCACTTTCCACATAGTCAGCGGATGTTCCGGTAAGTGCGGTTAAAAATGTATCATCCAAAACCGACGCAGCGATTTCATCCATGGCTTCGATACCATCTCCCAGGGTATATCCCTGAGCTGTGGAGGCTGATATGGTAGCAGAGGAGTAGCGGTTAAACCGAAGCAACTGGGGGGGCAAACTCTCTTCACGTATCTCCACAAGATTGTCAAGAGATACCATTTGTCCTGATGCTGCTCTTAACCTCATATTGGTAATATCCCGTGGAGTTTGCCTTTGTCTTCTTTCGGCCTGCGCAATCACAAAGTATTGTTTGCCATCGCGAATAAAATACCCAACTCTCTGCTCACTGAAATACACCTGCAAGGTTTCGGCAATATCCCTGACGGAAATTCCCAGGTCAAATGCCTTTTCCCTGTCAATATCCAGGATAAGTTCGGGCCGGGTAAAACGTAAATCGATATCTACCACATCTAATGCAGGGTGAGCTCTGGCTTGTTGCATGAAATCAGGAATCTTTTCCTCCAAAGCCTGAAGGTTGGGCGCCTGCAAGACATATTGCACGGGGAGCCCTCTTCCACCGCCGCTACCGGCTATGGTGGGCTGTTGTACAACATAGGTTTGTGCCATGTTGTATTGAGCAAGCCGGGGCCTTAACTCATCGGCCAGTTGCATTTGGGTTTTGCTGCGCTGCGAAGGGTTCGTTAGCATCAACCTTACAAACCCGCTATTAACAGCTACCGAGGCACCAAATCCCGGAGAGGTTACTGAAAGGAGATATTCCTTTTCAGGCAAGGTATCAATAAGTTCAATAAGCTGCATCTGATAGGCATCCATCATTTCATAAGATGTACCTTCAGGAGCTGTAGAAACCAGGGTCAGCGCACTTTTATCATCCAGGGGAGCCAGCTCTGACTGCAGGTTCATAAACAAATATACGATAATCACAGCCATCAAAACCACAACAGGCACAGCAAGGATTCTCATTTTCATAAATCCCCGCAACCAGGACGGGTAGTTATTCAACACGTAGTCAACCGGCATTTTGATAGTATGGAGGAACCTGTACTCATTTTGCGAGGGCCTTAACAACCGGGAGCTTAACATAACCGTAAAAGAGAGGGAAATGAATGTGGAAACAACAATGGCTCCTGCCACTACCATGGCAAACTCACGAAACAGCCTTCCTGTAAGCCCTTCGATAAAAAAGATGGGTAAGAAAACACTGATAAGGGTGATGGAAGTAGAAACAATGGCAAAAAAAACCTGCCTGGCCCCTTTAAAAGCTGCCTGGATGGGTTTCATCCCCTGTTCAATCTTTGCATAAATATTTTCCATCATTACAATGGCATCATCCACCACCATTCCAGTGGCCAACAAAAGCCCTAATAAGGTAAGCACATTGATGGAAAAGCCAGACAAGTAGAGAAAAATAAAACTTCCCAAAAGGGATATTGGAATGGTAATAATGGGAATGAAAGTGGTTCTGAAGCTTCGCAGAAAAATAAAGATGATAATCAACACCAGCACAAATGCGGCAAAAATAGTATACTGAACATCCCTGATAGACTGGCGGATACTGCCGGTTACATCCAACCCAACCCCTATGGTGATATCCTGTGGCATATCGCGGCTGAGCATATCTACTCTGCGCTTTGCTTCATCCACTATTTCAATAAAATTGGAACCAGGCTGGGGCTGCATAGCTACGCCAACCATAGGGATACCTCTGTTCCCACGCAAAATGGATTTTTCATTTTGCGCCGCCAGGCGGGCATTTCCTACATCCTTTAAGCGAATTAGGGTATTATCCTTTTGGGTGATAATCAGGTTATTGAACTCTTCCTCGGTATTGAGGCGGCCGTAAGTTTGAATGGTTAAATACCTGCGGTCGCCTTCCACCCGGCCGGATGGGAGTTCAATATTTTGCTCATTGAGCGCATTACGTATATCAATGGGGCTTACATTCAGGGCCTCCATCTTTTCCATGTCAAGGATTAGGCGCATGGCATATTGCTTTCGCCCCCAAATATTTACCTGGCTAACCCCTTCGATGGTTTGCAATCTTTCGGCAAAAACATTTTCTGCCAAATCGGTGAGCTCAAGCAAACTCCGGTTGTTACTGGATAAGGTTACAGTAAAGATGGTTTGCGCATCAGCATCCGCCTTGGACACAATGGGGGGATCAGCATCGGGCGGCAGGTTACGCACTGCTTGAGACACCCTGTCTCTCACATCATTAGCAGCATTATCCAAATCCATTCCCAGTTCAAACTCGACTCTGATGGTGCTGCGCCCGGTTGAACTGATGGAGCTGAGGGTTTTTATACCATCTACCCGGTTTACTGCCTCCTCCAGGGGCTCGGTAATCTGAGACTCCATAATCTGGGCATTGGCTCCCGTATAATCGGTCCTGACAGTAATAATGGGAGGATCCACACTGGGGTATTCTCTTACACCCAAAGAATAAAACGCCACCAGCCCAAATATTATAATGGCGATAGCAAAAACGGTGGAAAGTACCGGCCTCTTTATACTTAGGTCCGAAAGTGTCATAGGCTTTCCTCCCCTTTCAATGCTGTGATTTCAACATGGGTACCATCCCGTATTTCCATCAGACCAGTAACCAGGATCGTATCTCCCGGTGTGAGTCCCTGCAACACATGCACCTTGTCGCGGGTGCGGGTGCCGGTCTCAATTTCCCGACGTTGAGCTTTGCCGTTTTCCACTCTGTAAACAACCTGTGAATCCATCTCTGGAATAACCGATTCTGCAGGAATCAACAGAGCCTGATCGTCATACCCCACTTCAAAAACAATCCGGGCAAAATCTCCCGGTATATACTTGTAAAGAGGATTATCAAGTTTGGCCCTGACATGCATACTCCTGCTTGAAGTATTAATAGCGGGCTCCAGGGCGTAAACCTCAGCCGTAACAGTATCACCGCTGGAGGAAGGAATCACCTGTACCTCCATACCCTCTTTTGCAAATGGCGCATAACGCGATGGGATGCTGAAATCAACCCTGATTTTATCGGCTTGAACAAGATGGGTAACAATGTCACCCTGTGCCAGGTAAGCCCCTCTGCTAAAGTTGCGCATGCCCAGTCTCCCTGTAAAGGGTGCATGTATTCGTGCCAAATCAATTCTTACTTTCAGTTCATCTATTTGTGCTTTCAGATGGTTGGCCCGTGCTTCAGACTGGTCAAATTCTTCTCGGCTGACACCTTCAACGGCCAGCAATTGACGTTTGCGTTCCAACTCATTTTCAGCAGAAAACAACTGGGCCTCCAATCCCTTCTTTTGGGCTTTCCAGGTTCTGTCATCTATTTGCACCAGCAGTTCGCCCTCGTTAACATGCTGCCCCTCTTGAAAATGGATAGCCAAAACGTTTCCTGCCACCGGAGCTTTGAGTTCTACCCTTTCCCAGGATAACAAATCACCGGTAGATCTGATATTTACACGGTACTCCGAAGTACGAACCTGGAAACCTTCAGCATGAGTAACAGATGTATGCTGCCCACTGGGAGAGTCAGCAGAACCACAAGACAAAAACAATGATAAAAAAGAAGGTAGTAACAGCACATGGAAATTGAAAAAACGGACCCTTGTTTGTGTTTGGTTTTTCATCCTCAAGCTTTTAATTTATTAAAATCCGGCAATGCCAAAAACAGGCCGGCGGAAAAGTCTTTTGAAACAACAGGAAAAGGAGTATTTACATGATTTTGGAAAAAACAAAACAAATCAAGTTTGACACCTTATTTATAATGATTTTAATATTTTAGCATCACAAATATAAACCTTACATCAAGCAAATCGACACTATTTTTTCACCGAACCAATGGGTTACAAAATCATTTGTTTGAATTAACAGCTTTATTAAGATATGGTTTGCGCTATTTATGGTTTTTTAACCCGACCCGGTCGTGATAAAAATTATCCGGGATGCAAATCGTTCTAAAAACATCTGATGATTTGGCAAGCTGTTATAACCTGAAACTGGTGTACTTGAAAAATAAGAATATGGACAAGGTGAGGATAACAGTTGTGCCTGCAATGGCAACAACAGCAATGGATAAGTGATCGTTATGCCGATTCAGAGCTATTCCGGCGTAAGCCCAGGCTACTGCCAGGCCGGCAAAAGGGTTTTGCAACTTTATGGAGCTTATGGCGATGATGGCAAATCCTGCTCCTATCATAACCATGGCCCAAACCGATTCAGAAATACCCCATCCTCCCCAGTTATAATAAACAAGGGCGGCTGTAACATTGGCTATGGTAGCCACACAAATCCAACCCAGGTAAAGGCCAAAAACCAGCTTGAAAAATCCAGCCGGCAAATCCTGGATCTTTTCTCCAATATAAACCAGGGAGATCAAAAGCCCCAGCATAACAAGTAAAGATGCCGGAATATGCTGATAATGCCAGGCAACAATCCATGCTGCGTTAAACAAACAGCTAATTGCAAAAGCCCAGCCCACGGCCTCCAGGATATCCCGGTTGCTTTCCCTGAACTGCACTATCACAAACACAAGCAGCAACAAATAGATAACACCCCAGATGGAAAAAGTAACACCTGCAGGAACAAAGAGGTTGGGGTATTCTGCCGAAAGCTCACCGGTGGTTTTTCCATTGAGGGGAAGGGCATTGGCCAGGTAGTTCAAAAAGACCATCAGCACAAACAGCAGCAAGTTAATCCACTTTAAGGCCATAACAACATAATTTGATGTTCAACAGTATAAAAATATGCAAAATTCTGGCAAAAAATAAAAGCTCCCTAATATTTAATTCAGGAGAGGGTGCAACTGCCCACCTGTAATTAGATGCAGACAATCCTGTTATAGAGTCAAAAAGCTTTACACTCATTGTCAAAAGCTCAATTTCTTTAGAAAACGGGGTATATCTGATTCAGCCCAAAGGCAAGCCTCAAACAAAGAAAAGTCAGGCAGCCAGGATAAAGTCTTTGCCTTCCACAAAACCCCTTCCCGAGAAAAACGCTCTTATTTGCTGGCCAACGCCCCGGGTAGCGATCAAATTGATCAAAAACCATGCGCCCGGCTCTTTAATTTGTTCATAAGGGATAAAATGCACAGGTAAGCCGTGACGCTTTTTTACGTCCGTAAATCCAAAAACATCAACACCTTTGTCAGAAAGCATGGCAGCCCTTCTTCGGGCGGTTTTACTGCTGCCACAAACAACAATCTTTTTATCCTTTGGTACAAACTTTTTAATCCAGCGGGCCAGGTAATGGCTCTTTACGGTAAAAAAAGCCTCAACAGAATAATTCTTGTGCTGACGGGACAACCGGCCATGATGATCATTCCATTGAAGCAAAGGCTCATCTAGCTTGTTTATGAGCACCCCGTGGTCCATCCACCGAAGCCAAAGCTCATAATCTTCGGGTACATTTTCCAGGGTATACAGACCATATAAATCAATAAGGTTTCTGCGGAACATCACAGAAGGGTGCGCCACGGGCGATTCAATAAACCGGTAAAGATTGTGTTGGTCCGGGATCAAAATGCTGTTTTGCCATTGCACAAATAACTCATAACCATGACTCTTCTCAAGCCCTGAATGAAAACGGGTTTGGGATGCAACCACATCGATCGCTTTTCGGCTCTCCAGGAAATTGTATTGTTTTTGAAGTCTGTCAGCCAAAGAATAATCATCGGCATCCATGCGTGCAATATATCGACCTCGGCTGTGCTTTAGTCCTTTATTCAGGGCGTGGGCTATCCCCTGGTGGTTTTCATGAAAATGCAAAATCCGTGAATCCATGCTGGTATAGTAATGCACTATCGACGATGCATAGGAAGGTGCGTTGTTATTCACAAGCAATAACTCCCAGGCGGTGAAAGTTTGATTTCGTATACTTTCGATAGCTTGTATAAATTCATCACCAGCTTTGTAAAAAGGAAGTACGACAGAAACAAAAGGAGTAGTTGTATTCATATCAAGTAAAATCTTCACCGCAAATCTACAAAATCAATATATACCAGTTTACAAGAAATAAATGTGGGTGAAAAAAGAACATTTTACCATAAGACAGCAAACTATACAAACCGCCACTAATCCACCGCTGAAACAGTAAACACAGGAGAAATCACCTGCATTTATGTATCAGGTTTTTTTGTACTTTTGGCAACCGGGTATTATTGTTCCAAAATCCAGAAATATCCATCGCAGCCTTACCATGCGCCAAAGAAAAAACTATAAATTGCAGGTTAGGCTATTTATATGCACAACACCCAACAAAAACCAATGAACTCATTCAACTGGCTCTTTTATGCTTACTTATTGATTTTCATGCTTTTTTCGGGATGTAATTCAGAGCCCGCCTCAAATAACAGGTCAACTAAATTAGCCAAAGAATTTCCTGTAAACAATAGCGAATTTGTCCTGCTGGACTCAATCGAAGAACCTCAAACTTACCAGGCTCAAATCATTTCCCGGTCACCTGCATTTGTAGTTGACCAGATTACCCAGGAAAAAAAGGCATCCCATGATATTGAACCCCGCACCATTACAGGAAGCCAAGCAGAGGTAAGAACACCCGGCAGTAATTCGTGGGCAGCTGCCGATACCCTGAAGGCAACCCCCAGAATCCGCAGCACTGAGCAACCTGAGGTGGTCATGTTAAAAGATCCTGTTAGCAGAGACTCAAATCCATACAGCATTGTAAACTACTCCAAAGTACAAGGGTTGCTGCATGATGATATTACCTGCTTCTACGAAGACCCCAATGGCAATATGTGGATAGGTACCCATGGAGGAGGTCTGATGAAGTACGATGGACAATTTTTAAGGCATTACAACCGGAGTGAGAAAGGTAAAATAATGGAAGTAACAACCATTGAAGGAGATAGCCAGGGAAATATATGGGTAGGAACCATGAAAGGCCTGTTCATGTTTGATGGAAATAACACGCACTACTACAACTCCGATGAAGGTGGATTGCTGTATGATGATATTACATCATTAGAGTTTGATAACGAAGGTACTTTATGGATAGCCTACTGGGACGGAGGTATTTCGGCTTTCGATGGAACGATTTTTCATCATTATGGAGCAGAGCAGGGACTTTCACTGGAAAAAGGACAGATGCTCACTCTGGATACAGAAGGAAATCCCTGGATAACCCATAATGAAGACGGACTCTTTTTATTCCGTGATGGCAGTTTCTACGTTTACAGGATTCCTCTACTTTCAAATGATAATCCCGTAATCGCCTTACATTCAGACAGAGATAACAACATATGGATTAGTTTATATGATTTGGGAGTCGTACGTTTCGACAAGAACGAATTTACCATGTACACAAGCGATGAAGGTTTTCCAGCCAAATTAGTTAGCAGAATTATCCAGGATAAGCGCGGCAGATTCTGGTTTGGCACCTGGGGTGGGGGCTTGCTCATTTTGGACGAGGACAAATTAACAAGCATGGATATGGAAAAAGGTCTCTCCTCAAATTATATCAACCACATTTATGAGGACCGTACCGGTATTATTTGGCTTGGGTATTATGGCGGTTTTGCCCGTCATTTTGGTGATGTTTTCCGTCATTACCAGGTAAAAAGCGGCTTTGACCAAAAAATCACATCTATCGAAAAAACCCCCGATGATAAATTATGGATAGCAGCTTATGAAGGAGGGGTTGTAAACTACGATGGGGAGCAGTTTACGGAATACTCCATTTATCCGGATAGCCCTATTAGCTATATGGAGAGCATGATTACCGATGCTAAAGGAAACCTGTGGTTGTCCATTGAAGACCAAGGCATTCACCGGTTTGATGGAGAATATTTTTATCAGTATGATTTTTCTTTTTTGTCCAGCACTGCTTTTCTGGTGGGAGGAATGCAAGACAGCAAAGGCAATTTATGGTTGCTGATTGGAGAACAGGGTATGCTCAAATTTGACGGAAAAGAATTCACGCATTTCACGGACAAAAACGGTCTGCCCGAAAATTATGTTACCAGCATAATAGAGGACCATTCCGGAAATATTTGGGCGGGCACCTGGGGAAGTGGCATTTTTAAGATGAACGAAGATTCCATAACCTACTTCAATGAACAAACCGGGTTTGGCAGTGACTTTATTTATGCCGTGCAACAGGATTCAGAAGAAAACTTTTGGTTTGGCACCTATGGAGATGGGTTGATATTTTTCAACGGCCAAAGAGTTATAAATTTCAACACCGAAAACGGACTCACAGACAATTATGTTTTTAGCATCACCCAGGACCATCAAGGAAACATGATTTTTGGTAGCCGCTTTGGTTTAAACATTCTCCAGCATGAGAGATTGCTTGGTTTAGGACAGTTTAACAAGACCACCCTTTCCCAAAAACAGGAGCTGGAAAACTTCCTGTCATCAGAAAAAAACCTATTTACCAGCTTTACTTACGAAGATGGCTTTCTGGGTGTCGGTTCCAATATGAGGGCCATATTTGCGGATAAAGATCAAGTATGGATTGGTGCCAATGACCGCCTAACAGCATTTTATCCACAAGCGGCTTTTTATGACTCTATCAACCCGGAAATTAAAATCAGCGGTATTGAACTATACAATGAACCCGTTGACTGGAAACAATTACTCAGTTATCCGGATACAACCCTGGAGCTTACCAGCGGGGTGAAATTGAGAAAATTTCAATTTGATAGCATCAGACCATGGTATCATATCCCTGAAAGCCTCAAATTGCATCACAGTAATAATTTTGTCACATTTAAGTTTTCAGGAATCTCCACATCTTCAGGCCGCAAACTACTCTTCAGTTACAAGTTGAAAGGTTTTGACCAAAACTGGCACAATCCCACACAACAAAACTCAGCTACCTACGGAAATCTTCCTCCCGGAGATTACACTTTCAAGGTCAGAGCTATAAACAGGATGGGCCAATGGAGTGATGTAGATCAGTTTGCCTTTACAATTTCCACTCCCTGGTGGACAACCTGGTGGGCATGGATGCTTTACCTTGGCAGTGCAGTGCTTGTTTTGGTATTCTTTATCAAATCACGGGAAAAAGCCCTGATACTGAAAAATCAAATTCTTGACAGTAAAGTGGATCTTGCCCGAAAAACCATTGAAATCAAGCAAAATATCATCGCCAATGTAAGCCATGAGTTGCGAACACCCCTAACGGGTATTATAGGCATGACAGATATCATTTTTAAAACGCCTCTCAATGAGGAACAGAAAAATTACCTGCTCACCATCAAACAATCGGGTCAAAACCTGAAAGAAATCATTAATCAAATCCTGGATTATTCAAAGCTGGAGTCAGGAGAAGTATGTCTGCGCAATGAGAATTTCACCGTTAAACAACTTTTTAATCATGCTGAAAAGGTGTTTGCTTCGTTGAAAGCAAAAAGTGAATCATTATCCATTCGTACACACATTGATCCTTCGGTGCCAGCCTTAATGAATGGAGACAGGGGGCGAATCAACCAGATGCTGCAAAACCTTTTACATAATGCTATCAAATTCACCCAGGAAGGAACTATCACACTTGAAGCATCAGCGAAAAAAATAAAGCCGGGATCAAATGTTCAGGCAGAAGTATTACTGAAAATATCTGTAAAAGATACGGGTATAGGCATCGCCAGTGAATCCATGGATAAGTTATTTGTCCCCTTTTCACAGATTGAAATTAAAGACACAAGGGCAATTGATAGCACCGGGCTGGGGCTGGCCATAAGCAAAAAACTGGCAGAAATGCTTGGAGGTGAAATTGGTGTTGAAAGTAAGAAAGGTATAGGAAGCCACTTCTGGTTTACATGCAGGGTAAAAAGCATGAAAGATTTGCAGGAAGAAATCATTCCCAACTCTAATTCCCTACAGTACAAGGAATCAAACCTGAACGTTTTACTGGTAGAGGATAAAAAAGTAAACCAGATGGTTATAAAATTAATGCTGGAGTCTATGGGGCACAAAGTCACGCTTGCAGCCCACGGTGAAGAAGCATTGAAAATTTACAAACCCGGTCAGTATGATGCCATTTTTATGGATATTCAGATGCCGGTAATGGACGGTATCACTGCAACCCAGGAGTTAAAAACAAAGCACTCCCAAACCCCTCCGATTATCGGGCTGAGTGCTAATGCTTTTGAAGGAGACAGGGAAAAATATATGCAACAGGGAATGGATGAATATATCACCAAACCCGTTACTGAAGATAATATAAAGAATGTGCTGAAAAGGGTTTTGGATTCTGCAAATTAAATCAGTAAATGTCCGGTTGGCAGGTCAGATTATTGTAGTTCACCCACCGAACATCTTTGGGCTAATTCATGGCAATAAGGCACATAGTTTATGCATCCGTAAACCAATGGCTGTTTAAAACTGTAATAATCCCCAAATTATTCAATGTTTTCAGCCTTTTCAAGTTCAAATTGATGTATCCATTTCAAAGCCTCCTCCTCAGAATTAAATAGCTTCAGGGGTAAACCAAATTTATTGGACACTCCGATTAATATGTTCAGGTAATACTTTTTAAAGATATTACCATCAAAAATCACTGCAGCACGTTTCAACCCGGCATCAATGGCAGCAGGTAACATTTCTGTTTCAAACCATTTCCGGTTTTCAGGAGCTACCACACCCTGGTTGCGAATATCCGACATAAAATTCCCCACAAGCTCCTCGTTTTGAGCATATTCCAACAAAGTACTGAATCCCTTCTTGTACTCATCTGCGGTTGGTTTACGTTTCCATGTAATTTTGCCAAGGCGTATTGAGGGGGTAAAGGTTACCTGGGCAAATTCAGCATCTAATAATATCTTAGGTTCCATAATACAGGCATTTTATAAATTACAATTGTTTAAAACAAATGTATGCGTTTTATGTCACAAAACCAAGCCCTTAATCCCAAAGAAATGATTTACTTCACTGGTATTCACAAGTAATCGTATTTGAACGGATCTATTCAACTGGTAAGATCCCAACCCCATGAAAACTGCAACCCCGCCAATACGCAATGCCAGGTAATCAACGAATCACTTCAACCTCCACAGGTTTACCAAAGCTGACACCCAAAACTTTTCATATATTTGCTAGGGCTAAAAGGTTCGCGAACCGGATAATAGCTAAACATTTACTTTTGATGATCCCTATGAGCAACTTGGATGATAAATTTAAAAGAACATTTTAAACTTACAGCTGTCTATACCATTTTTGCAGCTTTCCCTGCAATGCTGCAGCTTATAGTGTACCCGATCATCGAAGGGGATAACAGGCTGGGCCCTGAAGATTTTGGTTACCTGGCCATCACCGAGGTAATCATATCACTGGTATTTACGATTGTTTTGTTTGGTACGGGCAATGGTTTAGCCCGACTATACTACGACAAAAGAGAGAACATGCTGGCGTTTAACAGACTGGTATCCAACGTACTGACCGGCATTTTGGCGCGTGGTTTTTTTCTCTTTGGCTTATCAGTACTTTTTACCCCGTTGCTGGGGGGAATTTTTTCACACACTGAATTGCAAAACTTTGGAGAGTATGGGCCTCATGCTTTCATTTCGGGACTCAACCGCGCCATCATTTTTATGGCTGTGGTGTTGTACCGTCACCAGAAAAAGCTATTGCCATTTGTCATTGTAAGCCTGTTTTCAGGGCTTTTTCGCTCAGGCTTCCAGGTGGCGGGAGTTTTGTTTTATGATATGTCTTTCAGGGGATATGTCTATGGTACTGCCATAGGTGGTGGCCTCGTAGCACTTTGTATTGTATTCTATTTATACCATCAAAAAGGGTTTCATTTCAACAAACAGGTTAACCGAAGCCTTTATGCTTTTTCAACCCCCCTGTTTTTTTCTGAGCTTATTTTCTGGGGCCTACTCTTTGGAGACCGCTTTTTCCTGCTGGCAAACCCCGGTTCACTGGGGATTTATGATAATGCCATGAAGTTTGCGGTGGGTGTGCAGTTTATCATCCAGGGTCTATCGGCAGGTGTGCAACCCGAAATTTTTCGTTTTTTCAAGCAGGGGGTCAAACAAACCGGGGAAAATATAAAAAAACTTGCCAGTCTTTTTATGGCTGAGTCACTGCTTATAGTGGGCCTTGCCATTTTACCGGTAATGGCATTTATCCATTTATTTTATCAAACCCAACTGCAACTATCTGCAGGAATTGTTGCCATTATTTTTATTCGGTTCATACTCAGAGCACAGTACCTCATTTTTTCATGGCCGGTAATGTATAGCAAAAAAACCATCTATTTTTTCGTTATCAACATACTGATCCTCGCCGTTAACCTTACTATCAACGCATTTCTTACCCCAAAAATCGGTTATTATGGTGCCATTATTGCCTTTACTTTTGCTGCTATTTTACAGGTAAGTCTTTTTTATTTTATTCAACAAAAAATTATGCCCATTTCCTGGAACCTTAAAAAACTGCTTTTCTTTCCATTGGGTATCGTTTTGCTTGCGGCTCTCCTTGAGACTGCTAAATGGATTTTTGACATTCATAGCTGGCTCACGGCACTAATGCTGGTGTTTTCCATTTTATTGGGATTGACACTGGTCTATAAAAATGAAATCGTAAAATATTTTGGAAAGAAAAAGCTTTAGTATCCCACAACCAGGATCCAAAGCCAATTTTCGTTCCTGCAAAACAGGCAACGGGACCAAAAAACATCCGAGGTATTCAGAAAGTATGATAAGAGCATGAAGGCCATTCAGGTAAACAAATAATAGGGATCTTTTTTAAATTTCTCCTCCAAAAATACCCTCATCTCCTGCATCCGAAAGGCATATATCATTACCCCTCCCACATTCCATGATTCCATTACGCCACTTTTCTCCATCTGGCGGGCTATCTTATAATTATTCCACAGGAGGGTTACATATTTGTTAAACCAGTGTTTCCGGTAATAATTAATGGTGGTAATCTTTTCATGATGTGATTTATCATAATAAATAATGCCGTCAAATATAGCCTTTTCCACATACGGAAGCTGGTTTCTGTATTCAATAAAATGCTTTTGGGAGCTTACCGGCCATCGGGTACCGATACTCAGACACAGTATATTGTCACGATCAAGCTGATCAAAGCTGCTACCCCTACCAAAAGCTTCCCTGGTATAACTGTTTTCAAACCGGTAATTGCCATAAGCCAACAAAGAATGAATAGGATCATCGGTTCGGAAAGTGGCATCTTTCAAAAATAAAGCCGAAAACTTGCCGTATTCAGGAACGGAATAAAGTTTGTGGTACAAACCGGTTTGACGAAATGAGGGGGTAAAACCCGGCGTTATGATACCAGAAAAATGTTGACGCAACCTTTTCATTAAAAAATCATAGGGGTTCTCATCAAAAGCTGCTTTGATTTGACTTAAGCCCACATGTACAAATATGTTATCGTCTTTCCTGTACGCATCTAATACATCGCTCAACAACCGGGGATCCGAAGGTTTTGCCCTCCCCTTTTGCCTCATCATGTAATTATACCGCAGGGTATTATATACAATTTTACTATCTCTGCCTATCGTTTTCAACATATACGGAATATAAATGGGATACGATGATCCGATAATTCAACAATTCCTAAAAACCAAATATTGCAGCGACCTTACCCTTTGAAAACTTGCTGAAGATAAATTTTATCAAACCTCAAAGTTTTGCACTTGCAACTGTTTTATCTCTTTGATTGGTAAAAGTACAACTTTTTGAGCGTGTTGCTTTACCAGTTGGCCCCAATGGAATGAATCAAAGAAAAAATCAATGTCACCCAACAAAAAGGAAGACCAGGAAAAAAGCAATCCATCAAGGGTTTTATTTGGTTTATTTGCCAAAGGAGTGCTATCTTTAACCTTCCAAACACAAACAAATGGACTGGCACCACCACCTGAAAAATTTTGAAATGTACCTCCGTTTGGAGAGGTCTCTCTCAGAAAACAGCATACAAGCATACTTGCATGACTTATCCCGGGTACAGCAATTTTTGCAGTTGAAAAACCGGCCCGATCAACCGGAGACCATCACCCTTGATACACTTAATGCGTTTTTGCACTGGATTGCCCAGCTGGGATTGTCAGCAACATCCCAGGCTCGAATGATATCGGGCATTAAAGCTTTTTTTAAATATTTACTGTTGGAGGATATACTGCAAAAAAGTCCGGCACAGATGCTAACCACACCCAGGTTGGGTCGCAAACTACCCGAGGTGCTTAAAGTGGAAGAAATAGATAGGATGCTGGCATTGGTTGATCTTAGCCAGCCACAAGGCCAACGAAACAAGACTATCATAGAGGTGATGTATGGCAGTGGCCTGCGTGTTTCTGAAGCAACAGAGTTAAAAATCTCAGATATATTCTTCAAAGAAGAGTTTATGAGAATAACCGGCAAAGGCAATAAGCAGCGAATTGTACCCATGGGCGGCCCCGCTGCCAGAGAGGTAAAGAGCTACCTTGCTCATCACCGCATTCATATACCGGTTCAAAAAGGTTTTGAAGACCATGTTTTCCTCAACCGGAGAGGACGAAAGCTTTCCAGGGTAATGATTTTTCATATCATCAGAGAGCTGGGCGAAAAAGCGGGCATCTCAAAAACCATCAGCCCACACACTCTGCGCCACAGCTTTGCTACCCACCTGGTAGAGGGTGGTGCTGATTTGCGTGCCGTACAAGATATGCTGGGACATGAGTCTATTACTACTACCGAGATATATACCCATCTCAACAGGGAATATCTAAGAGAAAATATCATTTCATATCACCCCCGTGGTAAAATTCGCTACCAAAGATCGTAAAAAGATACCTCACAGATTATATTTTCGACCGTGAAATTCCTAATTTTGAGGTACACCAATTAAGAAACGATTGTATCAGCTTTTATTAACAAATTCATAAACGTACCCTTTACAAAACACCAAACATCATGAGAAATTTTACCAACTGGAAAATTACGCTGTTGCTAATTTTTTTACTGGGAGTTAAAACCCCGGTATCAGCGCAGGTGAATCTGCACATGTCGGATTTCGAAGAAAGTCAGGGAGAAACATTTGTCACTTCAGGCAATATTGGTAACACACCCTGGCTGGTGAACCGTTCCGGCGACGATTGGGGAGCCAGGATTCACAATGGCATCCTTGAACTAACCAATACTGCCAGTGATGAGGCAAATACCATTGGTTGGGTATTTGCCCATTTGGAAACCACGAACTTTGATGCCCCCCACCAGGTTATTCTTGACCAGAACACCAGCACGATTAGCTGGTACTTTAATATGCGGCAGATTCGGGGTAACCCTGCTGGTTTTGGCAGCAATAGTTACGGAGTGGCTTTTATATTAGCCGCTACGCACAACAATGTTGCTGATGAGGGAGAGGGATATGCCATCGTTTTAGGAAATACCGGATCACCCGACCCCATCCGCCTGGTGAATTATACCAACGGCATTCAATCCCTGGGCATATCCAGCGATGGTCTAATTGTAGCTCCCGATCCTTTGGATGATCCCACCAACAACTTTGCAAGCCTTCATGTAACTTACAACCCGGCTACACAAGAGTGGAACCTTTATGGCAGAGACGATGGCAGCAGTAGTTTTGAAAACCCCATGTCAGGCGAATTGAACCACCTGGGCACTTCTACAGATAACACCTACACCAATCTGGAAATGCCCTATATGGGAGCCTACTGGCAGGGTTCTACCGGAGCCAATCAAACAGCCTTCTTTGACAATGTAAGCCTATGGCTGGAAGCAACGGGTGGTATACCTCCTGCCATCACCAATATTGTGCAAACACCCCAGTATGACATTACACCTGAGACCACGGTTTCAGTTTCTGCCCATGTTACCCCCGGCGATGCCCCGGTAGAAACCGTTGAACTTTTGTGGGGTGCAGCTTCTGATGAGCTCACAAACAATATCATCATGAATCCCGATGACAATGATATATTCACCACAGAAACAGATATTCCTGCCCAGGAGCATAATACACAGGTATATTATCGCATTTTTGCTGAAGACGAAGATGAAGAAACCGCCTTTTCGACAATAATGAGTTATCATGTCCTGGACCCGGACATTGATCTTGTGATTGTAGGCATTGAAGATTTGGATGCTGTTACCGTAGAATACGGCACCCCCTTTAATGATCTCCCCCTCCCCCAAACCGTGACGGTAAACCTGGATACCGAAACCACCGAAAACCTGGAGGTTAACTGGCAGCAAGGAGATTACAATGGGGAAGAATCCGGAACCTATTTTCTCACCGGGGAACTGTTATTAACCGGGGGGATTAGCAACCCCGACAATCTCACCGCCCAAATCGTAGTTGTTGTAGAGCCTGAACCTCTTGCTTTTGACAATGCTTTAATCGCTTGGACTTTCCCGGAAGAAGCTCCCGGGGCTAACTACGGGACCCAAGAAAACATCGGAAAGCCCATCACGCGTGAGTCTTCCTATGAGGGAGGGTATGACTATTTCTCCGGAATTACCGATAATAGCATCTCCACAAGTAGCTGGAATGACGGGGCGAACACAAAGTACTGGCAAATAGAATTTTCCACCATTGATCATGTCGACCTTACATTATTCAGCTCGCAGCAAAGCTCAAGTACAGGCCCCAGGGACTTTATTGTACAGTACCGGATAGATGAAAACGACTGGCAGGATGTGGAGGGTTCAGAAACAACAGTAGGGGGCAGTTTTTCCGGGGTAATTGAGGAGCTTACCCTACCCGAAGAAATGGAAAACAAAGCCAGTGTTTCGATTCGCTGGATCATGACTTCCAACACCAGTGTGGGTGGAGGAACGGTAGGCACAACAGGAAACTCACGCATTGACCATATTGCCGTGATGGGTTATGATACAGAATTTGTTCCTAATGTAATAGCTGTTGAACCCGTTGAACCAATTACTGTGGAGCTGGGCACCTCTTTCTCCGAAATAGAATTGCCCAACACTCTCCAGGCAACCCTCGATAACAACCAAATTACAGATGTTGAAGTAGACTGGTCAGAAGGCAACTATGACCCCGACACCACGGGTGAATACCTCATTACCGGGGAGCTGTTACTGCCCGATGACATCACCAATGAAGACAATATCTTGGCAGAGGTCACAATTACTGTGGTGGAAGAGATTATTACCTATACCATTGTATCAGTGACAGCATTTGACGAACCCGTGTCCACGGATGAAGGCACACCCTTTGAAATGCTCCTGCTCCCATCAGAAGCCGAAGTAGTACTGGATAATGACAGCACCGCCATGTTTGGTGTTAACTGGCTACCCGGAGACTACGACGGTGATACTCCGGGAACATATGCGCTATCGGGTGAGCTAATCCTGCCCTCAAACATCCTTAACCCTGAAGATCTGATGGCTGAAATCGAGGTGGTTGTGACTGAAGCAATAACAACCGAGGTGATTGCCGGCTGGACATTCCCACAGGAGAGCCAGCTAGCCGATCAGGGCATTGAAGCCAATTTGGATAAAACCATCAGCAGAGAAGCAGCCTTTGAAGGCAATTATCAATATGGCACAGGGGCTGAAGGAAACTCCATCTATACGACCCAGTGGGCTGATGGAGTGGATACCAAGTACTGGGTTATTGAGATAAGTACCATCGGATACGGAGAGCTAACACTTTCCAGCAAACAGCGAAGCTCAAATACCGGACCACGGGACTTTAGGCTTCAATACCAGATTGGAGAAGGCGGCACCTGGACAGATGTACCCGATAGTGAAATAATGGTTGAAAACAATTTCAGCTCAGGTGTGCTGGAGCATTTAGCACTGCCAGCTGCCTGCAACAACAAGCCATCCCTCTTCCTTCGATGGATACTCACCTCTAACACCAGTGTGCAGGAAGATGAAATATCTGGCGGCGGAACCTCCCGCATCGATGATATTTTTGTCAAAGGCCTTTTTTCCACCGAATTCAAACGTATCGTAACCGATGTAGAGAACCCCTCACCTATTTCAGTGGAAGTGGGTACCGGATTTCAAGACCTCGATCTCCCCGAAAATGTAACCGTTATCTTTGATGACGAAGGCACTGAGGATCTTCCTGTAACCTGGCTTGAAGGGGAATACGATGAAAACACAACGGGTACTTACCTGATAGCCGGAGAGCTGCATCTTACTGAATCCATGGAAAACCCGGATAATATCCAGGCCAGCATGGAGGTAAATGTTATGCCCGAACCCCAGGAGTTTTCTGTTACTTTCAATGTAGATATGAGTAATGCACCCGATTTTAACCCGGAAGAAGATGAAGTTTTTATTACCGGATCAATGTTTGGATTTGCCATTCCGGGTACCATGCCCGAAGAGCAATTGATGGAACACACCGGAGACTTGGTTTACACCCAAATAATGGTACTGGATGAAGGCAGCTATTCTTACAAGTATTTCATCAATGAGGGTTTGGGTAATCCAGAACCTGGTGAGGACAGATTTTTTGAGCTTGTATCGGATACGGTAATGAATGATGTTTGGGGGGTCACCAATATTATTGAAGCCAACAAACCCAGGGTAAATGTATACCCCAATCCAGTAACAAACCTGTTAAACATTTCCTCTGAACACTTGATCAATCAAGTGGTTTTAACCAACCTTAATGGGGTGATTATAACAAATAAACGAGTAAATGAGCGTACTATCCTGCTCAACTTACCCGATTTACCCGCTGGCCTCTATCTGTTACAAATAAGAACTCAAAAGGGTTTAATAACGCAAAAGATACAGATTTTGCCTTAAGAATATCAGCCAGGATGAGTAAAATACCTTTGCAAGAGCCGACCCTTATTAGGGTCGGCTTTTCTCATAATTTTCTAATACATTCATCTGCATGAGGCAGGGAAAATAAGGTTATATTTGCCCAAAATTTCAAACACTGAATTTGCATACTGGCTTTGAAAAACCATATAAGCCAAAACAGTAAAACCACCACATCATGTACAAATTATCATTACTACTGCTTTTGTCTCTGGCAACAGCATGGTCAGCAGCCTACACCCAAAAAACAGATGTTGCATCACACAACGATCGCTCCTCTAATGTATACCTTTCCACCCATGAACTACCCGGTTTTCGCCAGGTTTACGTTCATACGGAGTCCGATGTTCAGTATTACACCGTCTTTGCTGAAAACTTAATGTCTGAAATCACCCTGGAAGCAGATTATCCTCTGAAAGTTTCCCTGGACTGCTACCACGATTTTCAATCCACCCTTACCCTTACACCTGAAGGGGGTTCTATCGAGCAAAGAATTTATGTACGGGCATTTCCTGAATCCATAGATGAATTCCAGGTAGCTATCAGTCACCAGTTTGGTGCGGATAACACCATTGAACTTACCACACACCTGGAAAGCACATCCAGCCAAATACCTGATGGATATTACTCCACTGCTACCGGCTCAGGCAGTGAACTTAAAACACAACTCCACCATATTGTCAAAGACCACAACTCCCAAAGCTATAATAGCCTTTGGACCCACTTCGAAACCACCGATGCCACTTTTTCCGGAAAAGTATGGGACATTTACTCTGATATTCCCTGCCAGGAGCCACCCTACATTTTTACCTTTGGTGATGACCAGGACTCAGGATTTGGAGGAAACCAGGAAGGAGATGTTTATAACCGGGAACACTCCATGCCTCGTTCCTGGTTTGGAGGAGCTGTTAACCCCATGAATACAGACCTTTATCACATATACCCTGTAGACAAACATGTAAATGCAGTTCGTGACAACTACCCCTTTGGTATGGTAGACAATCCAACCTGGACTTCTCTCAATGGAGGAAAGCTTGGGCCCAACACAACCGGCAACACCTATTCCGGAACTGCTTTTGAGCCCATTGATGCCTACAAAGGAGACCTGGCCCGGGCTTTTCTTTATATGATTACCCGGTATGAAGATCGCATTGAAGACTGGACCTACAGTGATGAGGGTAACCAAATGTTTGATCACAATACCTATCCGGGTTACCAGGAATGGGTAATTGATATGTTTTTAAAATGGCACCAAAATGATCCGGTGAGCCAAAAGGAAAGACTGCGCAATGACCTGGTTTACCAAATACAGGGAAACCGCAACCCCTTTGTAGACAAACCCCAATGGGTTGAAAAAATTTGGGGAGACACCACCCTTTCCACAGGTAATCAACCACATAATCATCCAATAAAGGTTTTTCCAAATCCGGCAGATGATTACGTTCAGTACAGCAGCCAGTACCCTCCCCATACGATTGAGTTATTTTCATGGGATGGTAGAAAGAGAGAAATTTTCTGGGATAATACGACTATTTCGGTTAAACATTTGCCATCCGGGGTATATTTCCTAAGATTTAAAGGGCCCGGGTACTCTGTATCAGAAAAACTCATTATTCAATAAATCAATGCCTTACCAATTTGGAAAAACATGACAGCTATAATTACTTGAATAAGTTTTAGGGGAAACAAAAATATTCCCAAAATTTGCTAAACAACATCTTTTTTCTTCGGGAAGTGATATTTATTGGCGAAATCTGTCTAATTTTGTATTGATACTATTTCCTCATTTTTGAAACCCAATTACAAGATTTTTCATGAAGTTTTTTTGGAGCGCCAATGTTATCCTATTGGTCTTTTTACATATAACTCCCTTTTCTTCCCAGTCTCAAAGCGCTAATGAAGCATACAACCGAGGTTTGCAACTCATGTCAACTGAAAACTATGAATTGGCCATTGAACAGTTTAGTGCGGCCATTGAAATGGTTCCCTTCTTTTACGAAGCATTCTATGAGCGGGGCCGAAGTTATCAACAGCTGGGTAAACCCGAGCAAGCCATAGGAGATTTCACTCAAGCCATAAAGCATGACACCACCTTTGCTCAAGCCTACTACCAGCGAGCAATCTCTTATTCGGCCATTGGAGAGCACAACAATGCCCTGAATGATTATACCCGGGCCATAGAAAATAATCCCGACAAAACACAGGCATACCTGAAACGCTCCGAAATACATTTGAGAAACAGTTCCTACAAAAAAGCCATTGATGATTTAACCACAGTGCTGGATTCCGGACACATCAACCCTAATGTATTGTTTAACAGGGGGAAACTTAATCAACAAACTGGAAATCCAGATCTGGCCCTGGAAGATTTTACAAAGGCCATTGAGCTGGACTCTCTGCACTCGGAATTGAGAACCGAAAGAGCCAATATTTATATCAGCATGCAGGAGTATGAAAAAGCCGTAGCAGATCTCACTGTTGCCATCGATGAAGGTGTATCAGCTCAGAATATTATTCAGCAAAGAGCAGATGCCGCCTTTGATGCAGGCATTTACGAGGTGGCCATTGAAGATTTTACCAGGCTAATAAACAGCTTTCGCCAAAGAAATGAGGAAACCTATTACAAAAGGGCGAAATCTTATTACTACTCAGAGGAATACGAAGCTGCAAGCCGCGACTTTACACGGGTAATCGGACATAACCGCGACCACGAACAAGCCTACCTATACAGGGCTGAATCTTATTATAAGATGGGCAGAGAATCCCAGGCCATGGTCGATTACCGGATATTAATGCGGCGTAATCCAGACAACCCCCTGGCCTATCAAAAACGAGCTGAAATGTTGTTAAAATCGGGTAAAAATGAAGATGCCCTCCAGGATATCAACAAAGCCATCAGGCTAGAACCATCTGCAGATAACTTTTTTATTCGCGCTGCTGTTTATGCTCAACAAAACAACCAGAGAGCGGCATGCCGAGACTTGAAAGAAGCAGCTGATTTGGGCCATGAAGAGGCCGGCGAGCGTTTTAGAAGGTATTGCTATTAACAATGCTTGACAAATAGCTTGCAAATCCACAAGGAAAAAGAATTTTCCCTCATGCCTGGGCGCTTTCTATCAAAACAAAGCTTCTTTCTACCTTCAATAAAAAAGGGTGCCCTTTCGGACACCCTTATTTTTGTAAATCAATTCTTGCGAATTGTATGATTCATTGAAGATAATTACTCAACAACAAAAGCAGTCATCAGATTACTTTTTTTCCTCGTTTTCGTCCGATGCATCATCTTTCTTTTCCTCCTCCTTTTCTGCATCATCCTGAGGTTTTTCATCTTTGCTTTCTGCTTTGGGTTCTTCAGCTTGTTCTTCTTTTTCAGTTTTCTCCTCAGTTTCAGGGGCTTTCTCTGCTTTAGGTTCTTCTTTTTTCTCTTCTTTCGCTTCTACCTTTTCAGCAGGCGTTTCCTCTGTTTTATCAGCAGGAGATTCCTGGCCTTCAGCAGCCTCTTGTTTAGGCTCTTCTTTTGGGGCCTCTTCCTTTTTTACAGATTTTTTCTTAGCGGGTGTTTTTTCCGTCTTTTCCAAATCTGTCTTCAGGCTGGCCAAAACGTCAAGATCACCAAGGGTAGTTCTTTCCATACTATCCTTCATTTTCTTAACCGTCTTGCGCGCTGTTTTCTCCTGACTTCTCTTTTCATCAGTTGCAGCAGCTTTTTGTGCGTTTTGCACATCCTGGTATAATTTTGAATGAGATACCACGATTTTCTTGCTGTCTTTGTTAAATTCGATGACTTTAAAGTCAAGGGTTTCATCCATTTTGGCGGTAGTACCGTCCTCTTTCACAATATGACGTGTGGGCGCAAACCCTTCAACACCATAAGGCAAAGCAACGATAACACCTTTATCCGAAGAACCTACAATGGTTCCCTGGTGAACAGAATCAAGCTTAAATACCGATTCGAAAACATCCCATGGGTTTTCTTCCAACTGTTTATGGCCAAGGCTCAGACGACGGTTTTCTTTATCCACGTCAAGTACCACTACTTCGATATCTTCACCTATTTTGGTAAACTCAGCGGGGTGCTTGATCTTTTTACTCCAGGATAGGTCGCTGATGTGAATCAGTCCGTCAACACCTTCCTCAAGCTCCACGAAAATACCAAAGTTGGTAAAATTGCGAACCATAGCAGTGTGCTTGCTGTTGGGCGGATATTTTTCATGGATGTTTTCCCATGGATCAGGTATAAGTTGTTTGATACCCAGGGACATCTTTCTATCCTCACGGTCAAGGGTAAGGATAACAGCCTCGATCTCATCACCAACCTTAAGGAAGTCCTGTGCAGTGCGCAAATGTTGTGACCAGGACATTTCTGAAACGTGTATCAGACCTTCTACGCCGGGGGCAATTTCAATAAATGCACCATAATCGGCAATTACCACCACTTTACCTTTCACCTTGTCACCCACTTTCATTTCCGGGTCAAGTGAATCCCATGGATGAGGTGTAAGTTGCTTAAGACCTAATGCAATACGTTTCTTGTTATCATCAAAGTCAAGGATAACAACGTTGATTTTCTGATCCAGTTCTACAATCTCTTCGGGGTGATTAATCCTACCCCAGGAGAGGTCGGTGATATGGACAAGACCATCAACACCACCCAGGTCAACGAATACCCCATAAGAGGTGATATTTTTGACCGTACCTTCAAGAATTTGTCCTTTTTCAAGCTTGGAAATGATTTCCGCTTTTTGGATTTCAAGCTCTGCTTCGATGAGTGCTTTGTGAGAAACCACCACGTTTTTGTATTCATGGTTGATTTTAACCACTTTGAACTCCATGGTTTTACCCACATAAATATCATAGTCGCGAATGGGTTTTACATCAATTTGCGAACCAGGGAGGAAAGCTTCTATTCCGAAAACGTCAACAATTAAACCACCTTTGGTGCGGCATTTCACAAAACCATTGATAATTTCATCTTTCTCCATGGCTTCATTGATTCTTTCCCATGAACGCAATGTACGCGCTTTTTTGTGGGAAAGTACCAGCTGACCAGAGGCATCTTCCTGACTTTCTACATATACCTCAATGGTATCACCCGGTTTCAGGTCGGGGTTGTAACGAACTTCAGCAGCAGGGATTACACCATCTGACTTAAAGCCAATATTTACAACCACTTCACGGTTGTTCATCGAAACTACAGTACCATCAATGACTTCCCCTTCTCCGATAGATTTGAGAGTTTCGTCATAAAGGCTTTCAAGGCGCTGTCTTTCATCTGATGAATAGGCATCTTGCTTTTTGCCTACTGCGTCCCAGTCAAAATCACCCGGCTCGGGCAATTCGTTGGCTTCCACCTGTTCGTGCACTTTATCTTCTACTACTTCGGCGGCTCCTTCTGTGATGTTTTCTTCGTTGGAAGAATCATCAGAGGTGGGCTGTTCAGCAACTGGTTTATCACCGGAAGGGTTTTCGTCAGTTTGCTCTTGTTTCTGGGGTGCAGATTCTGCATTGTCACCGTTCTGGTTTTCTGCAGCTTTTTCGTTGTTGTCTGTCAAGTCTTTGTTTTCTTCTGACATCTAAATAATTAAATACTGTGGTAACTTTCATTACCGGGTTAAACAATACTATTTTTTTAATAGGCCCAATTTTTGGGACTGCAAAGGTAACTATTTTATAATCAAATCAAAAACATACCATGAAGTTTTTCAGGCCTTTAACTCAAATACAGCAAAAACACAGGTTTTCCTGATTAAATCTCTTCCCTGATTCCTATGTATCTCATTACCAAAACCCCAACAAGCTCACTTCCAGGTTTTCCCTAAGCCTCTCCCTCCTATCTCAATAAAAGCAACGCCCAAACAAGCAAATCAGCTCCCTGGCTAACTCCGTATTCAAATATTTACGGATTTCACCTAAAGGAGTTTGTCTGTTTTTTCTTACTTTTGGGGCACTTTGATATTTTACAGTAAAAAATTGTTGAATATGAACAGGATCCTAAACTGGTACAAAAACACCAAGCTCAGCCACAGGGTAATTCTAAGCATGAACCTGGCCATTTTTTTGTCAATTCTCATCATTTCCATTTTTGCTACCATCAACCGCATCAATGTGCAAAAACAGGATGCACGAAACCTGGTACATAACGAACTTAATCAAATTACAACCTTGCTAGATTTTTTACAAGAGCGGCCTTTAGACGATCTGGATCGCATTATCAGCAGCCGGACGATTTATAACACCGGGTTTATTTCTTTGGTCAATTCGGATGGAGAAGTGCTCATTTGCCGTGAAAGGCAGGGTCAAAACATTTCCTCAACACATTACTTCCTGCAAATGCATGGCAGCCAGCGGGGTGAAACCACATACACAGACCCTGTAACAGATGAAACCAACTTCCAGTATTTCACCTTTTACCCAAACATGGACTTATATGTAATAGCCACATTGGAAAAAAGTGAAGTTATTGACAAACCGGTTTACAACACCCTGGGTATTCTGCTATTTGCCTTAATATTCACATGGATTACTTTCTCTGTGGTCAACTACTTCATCATGAAAACCATTACCACTCCCATCAATGGGTTGATAAAAGTGGTAAAACAACTGGGTAAAGGAGACCTTGCCGATACATTTCACTATCCCTATAAAGATGAAGTGGGACAGATGGCCGGATCAGTCAATGACCTGGTGAGAGGGCTAAAACAAACAGCCATCTTTGCCAACGAAATTGGTAAGAATAACTTTGACCACCCCTTTGAACCCCTGAGCTCTGAAGATATGCTTGGCAACGCCCTCCTTGACATGCGCCAAAGCCTCAAAGCAGCTCATGAAGAGGAACAGATCAGAAAAATTGAAGACGAAAAAAGAAACTGGACTACGCAAGGCCTTGCCAAGTTTGCAGATATTCTCCGGAAAAACAACGACAATATTACCGAGCTCTCCTACGACATCATTAGAAACCTTGTGGAGTACCTGGACATTAACCAGGGGGGTGTTTTTATTCTCAATGATGAAGATAAAAACGACAAGTTTCTGGAGTTAACAGCCTGTTATGCTTTTGACAGACGCAAATACCTGGATAAAAAGATTTTACCGGGAGAAGGTTTGGTGGGCACATGCTTTATGGAGCAAGAACCCATTTATGTGACGGATATTCCTCAGGACTATATCCGGATTACCTCAGGTCTGGGAGATGAAAACCCCAGCGCGCTTCTTTTAATCCCGCTTAAAGTTAATGATCAAATATTCGGAGTCATTGAGCTGGCCTCTTTTTCCGAATTTGAGAAGTATAAACTGGAGTTTGTGGAAAAAATCGGAGAAAGCATCGCTTCTACCATTTCCAGTGTAAAGATCAATACCCAAACTGCTGCACTTTTGGAAAAGTCACAGCAACAGGCAGAAGAGATGCGTGCCCAGGAGGAAGAAATGCGCCAAAACATGGAAGAACTTTCTGCCACACAGGAATCCATGGCAGAAAAAGAAAAAGAAAACCTGAAAACCATTGAGGAGCTTAATAAGCAAATCCAACACACCGAAGAAGATATAAAGCTCAAGGAAAAAGAACTGGTTGAGACCCTTGAAGAGTGCCCAAATGGGGTAGTAAGAACAAATACAAATGGTATTATTCTGTTTTTCAATAAAGCAGCAGAGCATATTTTGGGGTATAACCGAAACGAAGTCGTGGGGCAGGATATAAAAATGCTCATGCCTGAGCAAGATGCTTTAAATTACGACCAGGAAATACAAAGCTATCTAAAAACCGGGCACAAGAAAAATATCAGAAAAGATCTCCCATTTAAAACCAAACCCGGAGAGGTAATAAACATATATCTGACCACGGTACAAACACGGATAGGAGAAGAGATATTTATTACTGGCTTTTTCAGTGCCCCCAAAACATCCGGCGGCAACCAACCCTCTCCTGATTCCCCAGAAACCGGCAGCCCGCAGCAGGAAACACCCGGTAATGCAGACAATAAAAAAGCGGGGGAGTCCAAAGACACCAATGAAAAGACAGAGGATAGCAGGGATATGCATCAAGACGAATCAGCTGACCCGCAAAAGGCCTGGTCAGAACACATCAGGCAAAAGGGCAAAACTTTCAGAAAAGGAAAAAAGAAATAGCAACAACTTGCAAAAAACGCCCCAAACCAAAAAGCACCTACCTTTGGAAAGACAGGTGCTTTTTTAATAATAGTAGGATTTCGGAATGTATTGCATTAATTTTCTGAAAAATCCAGGGGGTTTTGCACTTTTTCTTTCTCAAGAGCCAAATCCACCACTTCTATCATTTCTTTGATGTAATGAAACTTCAATCCTTTGAGGTAAACCGGGTTAATTTCATCCACATCTTTTTTATTCTCAATGGACAGAATAACATCTTTAATGTTCGCTCTGCGGGCAGCAAGAATTTTCTCTTTGATTCCACCCACAGGGGTAACACGCCCCCGGAGTGTTATTTCACCCGTCATAGCTACGGCCGGTCTCACCTTACGCTGTGTAAAGGCAGACACCAGAGATGTGAACATGGTAATACCTGCTGATGGACCATCTTTGGGTGTAGCACCTTCGGGCACGTGAATATGCACATTCCATTTATCAAAAACACCCGGATCAAGCTCAAGGTTTCTGGCATTGGCTTTCAAATATTCGTATGCCAGAGTGGCAGACTCTTTCATCACATCACCCAGATTACCAGTGAGGGTGAGGTTACCTTTCCCTTTACTAACTGAAACTTCCACATACAAAACTTCTCCTCCCACATAAGTCCAGGCAAGACCGGTTACAACACCAGCCATATTTTTTATGATAGATGAATCTCTGGTATAAGGAGGCACCCCCAATATTTTCTCAAGTTCTGAGGTCTTAATGGTTTTGGATGGAGTTTCACCCAACACAATTTCCTTGGCTTTGTAGCGAATAATTTTGGCAATTTTTTTCTCCAGCAAGCGCACACCAGATTCACGGGTATAATCCTGGATAACTTTCTCCAGCAATGCTTTAGAGAAACTCAACTGTGATCGTTTCAGACCATGCTCTTTCATTTGTTTTGGTATCAAATGCTTACGAGCAATCTCTACTTTTTCTTCCACAATATAGCCTGACAAATCAATAACCTCCATACGGTCGCGCAAAGCCGGGTGAATGGTGGAAAGCGTATTGGCTGTGGCAATAAACATGATGTGTGACAGGTCATAATCCACTTCCAGGAAGTTGTCATAAAAAGTATTGTTTTGTTCAGGATCCAATACTTCCAGTAAAGCAGACGCAGGATCACCACTGACACTGTGGTGGCCCACTTTGTCTATTTCGTCAAGCACAAAAACAGGGTTATCGCTTTTAACCTTTTTCAGATTCTGTATGATTCGTCCAGGCATTGCACCCACGTATGTTTTTCGGTGTCCCCGTATTTCTGCCTCATCTCTGATACCTCCCAGTGACATGCGGATGTATTTACGCCCCAGAGCATTGGCAATACTTTTCCCCAGGGATGTTTTACCCACTCCGGGAGGACCTGTAAAACAAAGAATGGGAGACTTCATATCCCCTTTTAACTTTAAAACGGCAAGGTATTCCAGTATTCGATCTTTGATTTTTTCCAGTCCATAATGGTCATTGTCCAGTATTTTACGTGCTTTGGTAAGATCGAAGTTGTCTTTGGTGTACTCATTCCAGGGAAGTTCAAGTAAGGTTTCCAGGTAATTGAGCTGAAGAGAGTACTCCATGGCTGCCGGGTTCATCCGTTGCAGTTTGTTGATTTCCTTATTAAAGACCTCCCGTACCTGCTTACTCCACTTTTTGGTTTTACCCTTTTCCTTCATCCCCTTAATCTGCTCCTCATGCGGATTACCACCAAGCTCTTCCTGGATGGTTTTAAGTTGTTGGTTCAGGATATAATCACGTTGCTGCTTGTCAATATCCACCTTAACTTTAGATTGGATCTGATTCTTCAACTCAACCACCTGCAGCTCTTTATTCAGATGCCCTAAAACAGTTTTGGCGCGTGTATTTAGATCAAATATTTCCAGCAGTTTCTGCTTTTCAGGCACTTCAATATTGAGATTGGAAGAGATAAAGTTGACAAGAAAAGCGGGACTTTCAATGTTTTTTAGGGCAAAAGCAGCCTCGCTTGGTATTTGTGGTGATTTGTTTACTATCTGGATGGCCAAATCTTTGATGGTAGAAATCAGGGCCTTAAAGTTCTTGTCTGTTTTTTTGGAGGTGGGCTTATCAAATGAAACAATTCGGGCTTTAAGATAAGGCTCATCCTCTATAACAGACTGCATTTCAAAACGTTTCTTACCTTGTATGATAGCAGTGGTGCTCCCATCAGGCATTGAAAGTGTTTTTAAAATGACAGCAACGGTCCCGATTTTGTTCAAGTCATCAAAGCCAGGGTCTTCCACACTGTCATCTTTTTGTGATACCACACCAACCATTTTGCTATCCTTATAAATCTCTTTTACCAACTTGATAGACTTATCACGATTGATGGTAATGGGAATCACCACGCCCGGAAATAAAACAGTGTTTTTCAGTGGCAGAACAGGTAGAACTTCTGGCAACTCCTCTGCTGTCATCTGCTCTTCCTCTTCGGGTGAAAGCAGAGGTATATATTCGGTATCAGGATCCATAGAGCCAGAAAGCTTAAATTCTTTTTTATCAAAAAAACTATCCATAGGTTTATTTAGGTCAATTTGTCATTAATTCGGTTAATACGTCAGCAGATGTTCAAGCCCAAAAAGTAACATAGTTCGAAACACACAACTAAACATCTAATAATCAATACAATGAATCAAACATGCTTTTATTAAAACCAGCATTAGAAACAGTGGCATGGTATAAAACAATGAATATGCCAATCAGTAATATTTGCAAAAACAAAGGGGGCCGTTGCCCCCTATATTATCTTAATGAATCGAATGTAAAATGAGTAATGCTCATTATATTTGGCGATAGCTTAAAGTCTGGTCGTAAACATAACGCAGCACATCTTCTTCCACCTGATCAAAATCTTTGTTCCTTCGGGCGTATACCCTTTTGGCAATATTGATTGATTTATCAATGTTGTGCATAGAGAACCCTGAAACACTTCCCCATGAAAAAGAAGGAATAAAGTTTCGCATAAACCCGGCACCAAAAACCTGTGCAGCAACCCCCACCACTGTGCCTGTGTTAAACATTGTATTGATGCCACATTTTGCATGGTCGCCCATAAATGTACCACAAAATTGCAGGTCAGTTCTCACAAAACTTTCAACGCTGTAATCCCACAGTCTTACATTTTCGTAGCTATTTTTGAGATTAGAGGTGTTGGTATCGGCCCCCAGGTTGCACCACTCTCCTATTACGCTATGCCCCAGGAAACCATCGTGTGCTTTATTGGTGTATCCAAATATGATGGAGTGTGTAACCTCACCCCCTACTTTACAAAAAGGGCCAATAGACGTGGCGTCATATATTTTAGCTCCCATTCTGATTTTACTGTCTTCTCCAACAGACATGGGACCACGTAACATAGCGCCATCCATGATTTGTGCATTTTTGCCGATATAAACCGGGCCACCGGAGGCGTTGATGGTTACATGTTCGAGTACCGCACCCTTTTCGATAAAAATATTTTCTTCTCCAAAAACCTTCACATGTTTTGGGATAGGCTGCGATTTCCGTCCTTTTGTGATAAGCTCAAAATCTTTTCGGATAGCCTCTTCATTCATATTAATGAGGTCCCACAAAAAGCCAATTTTTTCAACCTTGCTTTCGGTTTTAAGCGGTGATACAGAGTCAATCAAATCCCAGTCAAGATTTTCAATATCCTCAGACTTCAGACGAAGTGCAATAATTGTTTCTCCGGTAATGAGGGTTTGATTGGGAGAAAGTTCATGAATTTCCTTAATAATGGTTTGGCTGGGAAAAACACTAGAGTTGATTAAGATATTATCTGCACTTTTCACCAAAGGAAATTTTTTACTCAGATAGTCTTCGGTTAAAGTTGAAGTGGTTGCATTGAGCATTTTCTCCCACTTTTCCCTGACTGTCAGGATTCCTATGCGGATATCGGCTATGGGCCTGGTAAATGTAAAAGGTAATAAATGATTACGGGTTTGGTCTCCGAATAAAATATAATTCATTGTGATATTATTTAGATTAGTCAATTCTAATACATAATTGGCTAAAGGTATGAATTTTTTAAAAAAAAAGCCCTTTTGGAAAGGGCTTTTTTTTCAAGTAGATATTCACAATCACTATTTCTTAATGTGCTTCTGATACTTAGACTTAAATTTGTCTATTCGTCCAGCAGTATCCACAAGCTGTTGTTTTCCGGTATAAAATGGGTGTGATGTGTGTGAAATATCAAGTTTGATCAGCGGATATTCATTTCCATCTTCCCATTTTGCTGTTTCTTTGCTTGTAGCCGTGGAGCGGGTCAAAAAGGAATAATCATTTGACATGTCCTTAAAAATGACCATTTGGTAATTTTTTGGATGGATATCTTTCTTCATTGGACTATAAAATTTGTTGTTTCCGGCAACTGAAACATTTTTATTTACAAAATGCCGGATTAATTAACGATTATGGATTTATTTTCAGCTTATTTGATGCTAAACTCGAAATTTCAGACAAAACCATTGCCTTTTTAAGGAGTGCAAAGATACCATAAAATAATAAAGTAGCAAACTTTTACCCCTAAAAAACATCTCCGGCGCATTGCAATAAATGACACCGGAGATAATTATAACCATTGCCGGAAAAGCAATTTTAAACGGTGTAACCGCCTTAGTCTTCCAGTTTATGAACCACAAGTCCGCTGCGCAGCTTGGGCTCAAACCAAGTGGTTTTGGGAGGCATAATGTTTCCGGAATCGGCAATATCAATTAATTGCTTCATAGTAACCGGATAAAGCGCAAAGGCTACTTCCATATCTCCATTACCCACTCTCCTCTCCAACTCTTCAAGCCCCCTGATGCCGCCAACAAACTCAATTCTTTTGTCGGTTCTAAGGTTCTTTATTCCCAGTATTTCATCCAGCACATGTTTGGACAAAATGGTAACATCCAATACACCTATGGGATCATTATCATCGAAAGTTCCGGGTTTTGCATTCAACTCATACCAGGTGCCGTCAAGGTACATGCTGAAGTTGTGCAAGCGGTCAGGCCTGTATTGATTTGACCCTTTTTCTGTTATTTCAAAAACATGCTCAAGCTTTTTGAGAAACTCTTCTTTACTCAATCCATTAAGGTCTTTCACAACCCTGTTGTAATCAATAATGGTGAGCTGATTATCTGGAAAAACAACAGACATAAAGAAGTTGTATTCTTCGTTGCCCGTATGGTTGGGATTGTTCTCTTTTTTCTCTTTACCCACAAGTGCGGCAGCTGCAGTGCGATGATGCCCATCAGCTACATAAAAAGCAGGTACTTCAGCAAAAAGTTGCTGCAGTCTTTCTACTTTTTGGGCATCATCAATCACCCAAAACTTGTGACCAAAACCGTCATCAGCCATAAAATCATACTCCGGAGTTGCGTTGGCTATCTCTTTCACTATCTGATCAATTTCTTCAACAGCGGGATAGGAAAAAAATACCGGCTCAGCATTTGCATTTACCACACGCACATGCTTCATACGATCCTCTTCCTTATCGGGCCTGGTAAGTTCGTGTTTTTTGATCACATCATTCAAGTAATCTTCCACTCCGGCACAGCCAACAATACCATATTGAACTTTATCTCCCCAGGTTTGGGCATATACATAGTAGTTGGCTGTATTGTCTTGCTTGAGCCACCCTTTTTCAATAAACTTATTAAAGTTTTCCAGGGCTTTGTTGTATACTTGTTGCGAATACAGGTCAGTGCCTTCAGGCAGCTCAATTTCAGGCTTTACAACCCGAAGAAAGCTGTGAGGATTTCCCTCGGCCTCAACACGAGCCTCAGCAGAGTTGAGAACATCATATGGTCTTGAAGCCAGGTCTTTAACAATATCTTTTGGGGGACGAAGCCCTTTAAAAGGTCTGAATATTGCCATGAATTTAATGGTTTGAGATTGTTGTTTATAAATGTTGAATTTTCATTACAGAATGGGTGTAAAAAATGTTTTGTAGACCCATCCTGATTCTTAATTCCCGCTCTCTTACAAGGATTATTTATTTACCTGGAAGGTAGTGTCTCCCTTTTCAAAAAAGCTCACAATCTGGGTGGCAGCCGCAACTCCTGCATTAATATTTGCCTCAGCTGTTTGAGCACCCATTTTTTTTGCACTAAACACTGCTCGGTCGGCATATTTATTCAATACATCTTCTTTGCAGTCAGGTGCCAGATCACTCAAATAGTTAAAGTCGCTTCTTGCTTCAAACATCTTCAAAAGATCCGCCTCGTGAATAACCTCTTTTCTGGCAGTGTTTACCAAAGTACCTCCCTTGGGAAGCTTTGACAGAAGCTCATAGTTGATAGATTTTTTAGTCTTGTCATTGGCAGGGATGTGCAAGGAAATGTACTGACAGGTTTGATAAAGCTCTTCCACACTATGCAAAACACTAACACCATCTTTATCTATTTGTTCCTTTTTAAGGAACGGATCAAAGGCATATACTTCCATACCAAATCCTTTGGCAATGGCGGCAACAAATTTTCCAACGTTTCCATAGGCATGAATACCAAGTTTTTTCCCTCTCAACTCGGTGCCGGAGGTACCGTTAAACCCGTTTCTTGCATTGTAAAGCATCATGCCAAAAGCAAGTTCAGCCACTGCATTTGAGTTTTGACCGGGCGTATTCATTGCCACTATATTTTTTGCAGAAGCTGCTTCCAGATCTACATTGTCATACCCTGCTCCTGCTCTTACTACTATCTTCATCTTTTTGGCAGCCTCTATAACCTGGGATGTTACTTTATCACTCCGGATAATCAATCCATCTACCTCTGCAACGGCCTTAAGCAAATCTGCCGGATCAGAATATTTTTCCAACATTTCAGTTTCATAACCTGCCTTGTTAAAAACCCCTTTGATACCTTCTACTGCTGCGGGTGCAAATGGTTTTTCTGTTGCTACTAATATTTTTTTCATATCTAATTTTGATTTTATTATTCAATTACCTTTTATAACTACCTGGAAATAATTTGCTTAAGCTGCGATGGATTATAAGAAGTTGTCAGTTTTTCACTGTATACAATTCATTGATTCAACCTTCAAATACCAACCTACTTTTACCTTAACTTTTATCAATCAACCCTACCCCTCCAGGCAGCTGTTTATTCATCTTTTTTGGGAAAATAAACCCTATCATTTTCATATCAGCATATCTTTCTGCCTGCAAGGCAGAAAGATATGCTGATTAATATAGGGATTGGGATAAGTTCTATTTTTTGAACTTCTTCTCAAATTCCTGCATGGCTTCTACCAGTGCTTTTACACTTTCAACGGGTAAAGCATTGTAAGTAGATGCACGGAATCCGCCCACTGAACGGTGTCCTTTCAGTCCTACCATTCCCAGCGAAGAAGCATAGGTTAGAAACTCCTGCTCAAGCTCTTTGTATTGCTCGTTCATCACGAAACAAATATTCATCAGAGAACGGTCTTCTTTTGCCGCTGTACCTACAAACAGTTCATTACGGTCAATTTCATCATACAACAGCCTTGCCTTTGCTTCGTTGAGTTCTTGCATCTTCTTTACACCACCTAACTTTTTCAACCAGCGAAGTGTTTCCATGCAAGTGTAAATGGGCAAACAGGGGGGCGTATTGAACATCGACCCGCTATCCACATGAGTTTGATAATTTAACATTGTGGGGATAGGTCTTTCGGCTTTACCCAGCAAATCCTCACGGATGATAACAAAAGTTACACCGGCAGGTCCCAGATTTTTCTGAGCGCCTCCGTAAATCATCCCATATTTGGAAACATCAACGGGTCTGCTGAAAACATCAGATGACATATCAGCAATCAGGGGTACAGGAGAATCGATATCTTCTTTTATTTCTGTACCGTAGATGGTATTATTGGTCGTAATATGAAAATAGTCTGCATCCTTGGGAATATTGTAATTTGAAGGGATGTAGCTGAAGTTTTTGTCTTTACTGGATGCTATTACATCAACCTCGCCAAAAAACTGCGCCTCCTTGATGGCTTTTTTGGCCCAAACACCAGTTTCCAGGTATGCAGCTTTTTTGTTGAGCAAATTATAGGGCAACATGCAAAATTGCATACTTGCTCCACCTCCTAAAAACAAGACCTGATATCCATCAGGGATATCAAGTAGTTCTTTAAACAAGGCAACTGTTTCATCCATGATGGCCTGGAAATCTTTACCACGATGTGATATCTCCATCACTGACAAACCAATACCATTTAAATCACTTACAGCTTTGGCTGTGTTTTCAATTACTTCGCCAGCCAATATCGATGGCCCTGCACTAAAGTTATGTTTTTTCATTGCTTAATCTTTTTAGTTATTTAAAACAAATAAATTAGGTGATAATCAGGAAATTAAATCTATATAATTGTAACAGGCCTGTATGTTTCATATTTAAGACCTGCTGGTATTTGATTACAATATGAATCCTTTTTTAAAAAAAAACGCAAAGATTAAAACTGCTTTTCGCGATATCCGTTTTATTTTTAATAATCTAGGGGCAAAATTGGCAAAATTATTACAATGTAAGAAGAAATTTCGTGTAAATATTTGCGAATTTCCCTAACTACAATCATTTTAATCCAGGATTAAACCATTTAAAGACAAACAGTCCTGTTGGCAGGGCCCTTTCACCCGCCTCTACAAACCAGTTAACAGTACCACACACTATTCGGGAGGCTGGGGAAGAGGTGGAGGTGTACGGGGGGGAACCCTTGCGTCGATATCTTCAATAAAGACCCATTTCCCGTCATCAAAAGCAAAGCCATCAAAAATATTGGTTTCGGGCACATAATATTGGTAATGCCCTTCCAAAAAACTATGGGTTGGAGCCACGCGGTCGAAAATAATAATTTTTTCAGGCCGTCTTCTCCCTTCCACTCTCTGGGATTCATAATTCATGGTTATGGAAACCCTGGATGAGTATTCAAATATGACTCGCTTATGGTTGTTGTTCCTGTATGTGAAAACCTCCTGACCGAATACTGGCTCTCCGGAATCTGTCAATACAAGAGGCTCAATTACTCGTTTTCTGGTTTGGGGATTGTCTCCCCGCCATCCCAATAATGCATAGTAATCTTCACGGTTGTGTTGTCTATGGATTAACTCCAGGTAATAGGCTCCATACCAGTTTAAATCTTTCAAAATTTCATATTGTGGCTGACTTAGTTCTGAGGCAACATCCTTCAGTTCAAACAATACAAACTCATCTTCTTTCTCCGGGATTGGTATCTGAAAAAAACCAAAGTATTCAAATCTGTCATCTTCCAGGGGTATGTACCAGCTTATTATACGAAATTTATCATCAGGGGCTTTTAAAAAAGATACAACGGTAAGTGAATCAAACGGATAATCGAACGATCCCTCCATGGAGAGTACCTTTTGGAAGTAATCTTTGAATTGCTTTCCTGTCTGCTGGCGTTGCGAATCATTTTCCAAAAATGGTACTTGCTCTATTATTGTCCGGAGACTGTCTTCGTAATTTATAAAATCATCTGTTGCATAAACAGGTAGAAACAACAATAAAAAAAAATACAGACTTACAATGCTTTTTTTCATAAAATACACTGGCTTAATAGTTTTTAGTTTATTCTTTTTTTCATTCCCTTATTGAAATGACCAAGTAAAACAAATAATTTTAAATGCATAACTTTACCCCTACAAAACAATTTTGGCAAAGCAATAATAATCAGGATAAATCCCCTTTAAATAAGAAAACTCTTTTAACGGTGATTCTATTGTGCCAGAGAGTAGTTTAAAAAATATTCCGGTTTGTTTCACCTGAAAGTACCTGGCCCTTTAAGCCAATATAATCCTTATTACCTTTGCAAATATAAACAAGAAAATGATTGATGAATAAATCTCAGCCATTTATGCCTCCCTCAACCACCCGTCGCATTGAAACTTTTATCAAAACCGGAGAAAAAATCGCCAGGGTTTTGAGAGCCAAATCACAAGAAGGGCTTACAATTGCCGAAGCAGCCTTGCTTGATGAAATCAAACAAAGTAAAACAAAGAATGCATGGTTTACAGAAGAAAATGTAAGACATGCCCTTGAAGGAATTGCGTTCATACTGAAACCCGAAAATTTCCTTCCATGGATCAACACCTATGATCAACTTAAAAAGAGTGGGCAGAATCCTAAAACAGTTGCGGTAATTATGGCGGGAAATTTACCTGTGGTAGGTTTTCACGATTTTATGTGTGTACTGCTTTCAGGGCACAGATTTTTGGGCAAACTATCAAGCCAGGATAAGCACCTGCCTGTAAGAGTTGCAGAACTGGTTGGCGAAGCCCAACCTGCAATGAATAACATGTACAGCTTTACCGAGGGAATGGTTCGTGAATTCGACGCTATAATAGCCACAGGAAGCAACAACTCATCCCGGTATTTCGAATACTATTTTGGAAGACACCCTCATATTATCCGAAAAAACAGAAACAGCCTTGCCATTTTAACAGGACAGGAAACCGACGATGAACTGCAGGCACTTTCAGACGACATATTCCTGTTTTTTGGCAGGGGATGCCGGAATGTATCAAAAGTTTTTATACCAAAATATTTTGACATCAAACGGTTGATAAAAAACTTCAGCAAATGGGAAAAACTAAAGGATCACAACAAGTTTTATAATAACTATGAGTATCAAAAAGCCATAATGCTGGTCAACCAAACACCTCACCTGGATAGCGGATTTTCGATTATCAAGCAGGATGCCAACCTGTCCTCTCCCCTGGCCGTGGTTCATTATGACACATATTCTGATGCAAAGGAACTTGGGAGTTACATAAACCTGCAAAGGGGCAACATCCAATGTATTGTATCATCCGATCCCCGCATAGTTAATTGCAGTAAAACTGTTCTGCCCGGCAAGGCTCAAAGCCCTGGTCCGTCAGAATTTGCTGACGGGGTAGACACGATAGCATTTTTAACAGAGTTGTGACTGTTTAAATACAGGAAATGCGCACTAGCGGCTTGATGTATCGTTTTTAAAAACCTCCCGTGTAAAATAAACATTTCCCTGGCCATCTACACCTTCGATAGTCATTATCAGATAGGCTGGAAGTTTGTCAAATGAGATGTTAATCACGTGGGGGCTTTGGCTTTCAAAGTTCAGGGCAGGCTCCCAATAAACCGTTTTGTCATAATCCAGGCTTTCTCTGAATAATTCATCTGCTTTAACATCAACCTCCGAAAACTCTTTACTCACGTAGTAACCATCCAGCACATATTCAATAATAACTCTTTCGGGCAACTGACCACGGCGGGTATGAGCATACAATACACCGTTGGCACCCCTCAATCCAAATATTGTTGCACTGCTTCCCTTAAACACCTCCAGGCGGGAAACCTCAATGGTGGGAATGACTAAAAACTGACGACTGGTAAACTCACTGCCATCAACCAGTAAAAGGGGTTGGTTAGAAAAATAAACACTGCTTTTGCCTCTGAGCGTAATTGAGTTGCCCTCTATCTGTACACCGGCTACACTTCTGACCAAAACATCCCGCAATGTGTTGTAACGTTCATCGTTTGCTTTTAAATGTATGACCTGATCGGCTCTGCCATAGGAACGGGCCGATGATTTTTTGAAAAAAGTTAAATACCTGTCTGTTTTCCTGATTTCCGGAGCACCAGAAAATGAGAACCATGCCCTGGGAGACCTTTTCTCACTAAGCTCCTGATAATAAAAGCTTAGAGGGTAATCATCCATTGAAACTCTTTTGGGAAAAAGTTCAAGAGCCTGTAAACTTTTTTTATTCTTTTCCTGAATCGTTAAACGAGCTTCATAACTGCCGTGTTTGTTGAATCCATCAAATTGAAATTCGCCATCATAATCTGTTTGAACAGCATGTACTTTTTGTTCATCTTCAACCTGGAGTGTAACATCAAATATTGTTTCACCAAGGGCTTGCGAGCGTTCAGTGGGCTCAATATGGCCATAGACAGAAAACCCATCCTGCTCCCTTTTATATTTAATATCAGGATAGTTTCCTTGTTGTATATCCTGCCAGCTATACCTTTTCCAGCCTGACACCATCATTAATAAATCTGCCTCTTTGGTTTCTTTTGCTGACAGATATGCATGGGGGTTTTCGATGGTAGAAGAAATGTCGGATGTAATAAAAAGGGTGGTTAAAATATTATTATCCGGAAAATCAGGTGCTTTATGCGAAGCACTGACGGCAACTGAAAAAGATGCAGTATCAATGATTGGTTGTTGTGCATCAACTGTTAGCCGGACGGTACTATCAGAAAAAGTTTGTTTTGAAATCGAAAATGGGTTTGATTCCGGGGGTGGCACAAAAAACAAACGTTCGGCAATTACCTCACCTTTGCTGTTAAAAAGCCCTGCCACGGAAATACCTGGCATTAGAGTATCATTTTGCAAAACAAGTCGGTAAGGCAGAGCATCATTTTCTATTTGATAGATATCAACTATTTTACCCCGGGAATGAACAGCCAAATATAACGGGTTTCTTTCAGGTGGAATTTGCCCCGCGGGGAAAGACCCATCTACAATAATTTCAAACTCCCCCTCCAATGGTCTTACCTGTAAAGTATTACCTGATGATACAATATCCCGAATCCTGTATCTTTGAGACTCATCACCTGGAAACTCAATGAGCAAGCTATAGTTACTACCGGCAGACGGGATAAACTCAAACATACCTTTACCGCCGTAAGGAGATTTTATGGACAAAACTTCATTTTTATTATCATTAATGAGTTTTGCTTTTATTTCAACATCCTGCCCTAGTTCATTCGTAGCTTTAAAAGCCACACGGTTGTTTACGCCTTCAACCAAAACACCTCCCTCAGGATAATAATTGAATTTATATTGCTGGCGGGCTCTTTCAATTTGCTGGTTAGTCCTTCTGTTTTTTCTTACCTGGCGACGACTTATCAAATTTATACTAAGCGGGTTTTCTATATGAAATACTTTTTCGAAAATATTCCTGTTATCAAAGTTAAGCATCCAAGAGGTATAGGCACGGATTACATAATTACCAGCAAGAATAGAGTCCTTAAGAAAAAATTCACCTTTTGCATAGCCTTCTTCAACGTTTAACCTTTTTCGGCTGTATAAATCGCCTGTAGTATTAAAAATTTCCACATAAAGGGTTTTTACATCTGTAGCAGGCTGATGGGTGATGGCAGATACTACATATGCTTTCAACCAAACAACATCACTGGCGTGATAAGTGTCTTTATCGGTATGTAAATGTATTTTGTGTCGGGGAAAAAGAGAGTCATACTTCTCCAGACTTTTGTAAATGGAGTCAACACTTACCTGCCCCTTTGTTGTGTAGGGTAAAAAGGAAATCGAAACCAAAGACAGAAAGATGATAAAGCGATACATACCCGGAGTTTATTTTCCTTGATGAGTGCATGATTATTAATCCTCTAAGATACAAAAAAGTCATCCTCCTTTCAACTGATTCTCAAATTTTAACCCTACAAACACCCTATTTGTCATTGGGTAAAAAGCCTTCCAACCCTGGCAATAGATCATTGATAAAACATCTCGGATTTTAAAACACTTCTCCCCCTTCATAGATTTCAGCAATCAAATATTATTGCCCCTTTTTCGGGGATTGCTTATATTTGCTTAACGCCAAAAAACAAAGTCATGATAAAAGCACTGATTACCTTAATTTCATTACTTGCTATCTTATCAGCACCAGGATTCTCCCAGCAATACCAGAGTCAACGCAACGATATGGTAGAAAACCAGATCCGCAACCGGGGAATTCGCCACCAACCCACCCTGGATGCAATGCGTGCTGTTCCACGCCACATATATGTACCTTCCAATGTGCAAAGGCAGGCCTACAACGATCGTCCCTTACCCATCGGTTACGGACAAACCATCTCTCAGCCTTATATTGTAGGTTATATGACCGAAATCATCCAACCAAGGGAAAACTTCAGTGTCCTGGAGATAGGCACAGGGTCAGGCTACCAGGCTGCAGTGCTGGCAGAAATAGTGGATCATGTTTATACCATAGAGATTGTGGAAGAGCTGGGCAAAAGAGCCCAAAAGATTTTGGAGGAACACTATGACAATGTGAGTGTAAAAATTGCTGACGGCTATTACGGATGGGAGGAACACGCACCTTTTGATGCCATTGTGGTAACAGCTGCTGCTGAACATATCCCCCCGCCCCTCATCAATCAACTGAAAGATGGAGGAAAGATGATCATTCCGGTGGGATCACCATTCAGAGTGCAACAACTTATGCTGGTGGAAAAAACCGGAGACGACATTACATCCAGAAGTCTCATGCCTGTTAGATTTGTACCCTTTACATCATCTGACTAATCTCCCTCTTAATTATGCTGGCAAAAATAAAACCTGTTTATGAGTCAAGACTGATTTTGGCGCTGGGGCTACACTCTGCAGCAATCATTGCATTCCAGCTTGTATTGATGCAGCTTATTTCGCTCATGCAATGGTATCATTTTGCTTACATGATTATTTCCATTGCCATGCTGGGTTTTGGTGCTGCCGGCACCATCCTTGCTCTTTTTAAAAACAGGCTACTAACACATTCTCAATGGGTTGTTCCATTGTTGATGGCCCTGTCCGGTATGTTTATGGTCATCTCTTTTTATTTGGCCCGCCTGCCACTATTTCAGTTTGATGTTTACCTGATTTTTGTTGAAAGAGCACAATTTCCCATCCTTGCTGCAAATTATCTGATTTTTTTCATGCCGTTTTTCCTGGGAGCTATTGCTATCGGGATTCTATTTATGGAGCATGCCAAACATATTGGACGATATTATTTTTCAAACCTGTTGGGTTCGGGATTGGGAGGTCTTTTCGTGGTATTTTTACTTAGCAGGTATTTTGCTATTGATGCTTTACCAGCAACTGCCTCTCTTTCAGTTATGGCTGCCATCATCATTTTTCAAAATAAAAGAAAGCTTTTAAACATTGCAGCCATATCACTGGGTATTGCAACCGTGTTCTATGCCCTTTTCATACCAGGGAGTGTACCTCTGTCGGAATACAAAAGCCTTTCCCGCACCTTACACCTCCCTGAAGCCGAAATCATACTGTCAAAGCCCGACATTCATGGTAAAATTGACGTTGTTGAATCACCCGCCCTGCGATATGCACCGGCTACAAGCCTGAAGTTTACTGGTAATGTTCCTGTGAAGAAACACCTCTATTCCAATGCAGAGTTTCATGGGGTTATCCCCCATTTTGACACCTCCCGGACCAATATCCACGATTACACTACAGAGGCACTCCCCTACATTACAGCACCCAGGGATACAATTTTGATTCTCAAAGCCACCACAGGTCCCAGTGTGGCACATGCCTTGCAAAACAACGCTCAAATGGTTTTTGGGGTTGTTGAAGTAAAAGGAGTGAAAGAATTAATGCAACAAGACTTTTCAGCAGCATCCAATAATCTTTTTCACCATCCCCAAACAGAGATTGTATACCAGGATAGCAGACAGTTTTTGTTCTCAGTTCCTGATAACCATTTTGATGCGATCATTTTACCACGCATGGAAAGTTTTGGAGGGTCGACAGGGCTAAATGCCCTCAATGAAAACTATTCCATGACCATTGAAGCTTTTGGACAAATGTGGGATAAACTATCACCTTCAGGGGTAATTGCCATAAGCTCCTGGATGGATTATCCCCCCAGAACTACCTTAAAAATCGCTTCCACACTTGTGAAAACCCTTCGCAAAAAAAATATTAAAAATCCCTCTGAGCATATTGCAGCTGTCAGAAGTTGGGGAACCATCACGTTTATTATCAAAAAAACACCCTTGAACAGTGTTGAAACAGAGCGAATCAGAGATTTTGCTCAGTCAATGCTCTTTGACCCGGCACTATTGCCTGATATTTCTCCCGCCGAAAGACTACAATACAACCAACTGGAAGATGATTCTTTTTTTAAGTACCTGGACTCCATAGTACATAGCACCTCGCCAAAGTTGTTTAATGATTATGATTTTCACATAGAACCTGCCACAGACGATAAACCCTATTTCAGCCGGTTTTTAAAACCAGGAACACTTAACAAGCTTCAAGATGAATTTGGAGCCGAATCCATGCCTTTTCTTGAGCTGGGATACCTGATTGTGTGGGTTACCCTCATACAGGGGGCATTGCTGGCACTGATCCTAATTGTTTTACCTTTATTCAGACTCAGGGGTACAAGCCGGGGCAAAACGCCTACGGTTCTTTATTTTGGGGCACTGGGGCTGGGGTATATGTTTGTGGAGATCATTTTGATACAACGCTTTGTCTTGTATTTCGGACACCCTATATACGCCATTTCAGCTGTTATCAGCACCATGATGATTGCCAGCGGGTTAGGAAGCCTGATTTCAGGAAAAGTAAAGAATCCTTTCAAAGCTGCCAGGTTTTCAAACCTTACAGTTGCAGTACTTCTGCTGGGGTATATCCTATTTCTGACACCATTGCTTACTAACACCATCAGCTTTCCCCTGGCTGTTAAGATTTTAATTGCTTTTGTATTACTTGCCATACCTTCTTTGTTTATGGGCATGCCATTTCCCTCCGGCATACGCATTCTGAACGTAAACAAATCAGACCAAATTCCGTGGGCATGGGGTATCAATGGATCGTTATCCGTGATAGCAACTTCCATTGCTACACTTACAGCAGTGGAGTTTGGTTTCAGGCTGGTGATGACAATGGCATTGGTATGCTACCTGGTTGCCTTTTTTGTCTTCTTCAGAAAAAATCCTTAAGATGTTCCGTGTTTTTGTCTAAAAAGAATCCTATTCAAAAAACAGGTACTTTCGTAAAAAAAATCTCATATACAACATGGAAGACACCATCAATAGTTTACAAAACCCGGCGGTGAAACAACTTGCCCGACTTCAGCAAAAATCACAGGAGCGGACAAAGCAAGGACTTTTTGTCATTGAGGGAACCAGAGAAGTATCTCTGGCTTTGCAAGCAGGTGTTAAGCTGGAGCAAGTGTTTTTATGTAATGAACTTTTACGGCAGGACCCTCAATACCCTGTTCATTTAAATAAAACGGCAGCAAGGATAAGAAATGTTTCGGTGGAGGTGTATAACAAGATGGCCTACCGAAAAAATGTTGAGGGTATCATAGGCCTTGCCCGGCAATACAAAACCCAACTTGACGATATTCGATTCAAACAACCACCTTTGATTTTGGTTCTTGAGTCGATTGAGAAGCCGGGTAACCTGGGAGCTGTATTACGCACTGCTGACGCTTGTGCAGCAGATGCAGTTGTGGTCTGTAATCCCCAAACAGATGTTTTTAATCCTAATGTAATTCGCTCTTCACTGGGAAGTATTTTTACCAACCAACTTACAACATGTAAGTCTGAGGAGTTTATCCAATGGGCTAAAAAACATGAAATTAAAATTATGATAGCCTCTTTGCAGGTGTCAAAGTATTATTTTAAAGCAGATATGAATGCCCCTGTGGCAATTGCTTTTGGAACCGAAGCCGAAGGGCTATCCCAAATCTGGTATAACTCAGCAGACGAGAAACTTAAAATCCCCATGCTGGGAAAAACAGACTCTTTAAATGTTTCGGCATCCCTGGCAGTTATCGCTTTTGAAGTAGTGAGGCAACGGATGCAATGATGGAGTACCCTTTGCTTAGAGTCGATTTTAATTCTTCAGCTCATTACGCCTTTTCAGTTCTTTTTTCAACAAGAACAGCTCACGACCTGTTTGTCCGGCCACTGAAGTATTCTCCTCGGCTCGCCTGATGAGGTATGGTATTACCACCTTCAAAGGGCCATAAGGAAGGTATTTGCTTACATTGTAACCATGAGCAGAAAGGTTATAGCTGATATGATCACTCATCCCTTTTAATTGAGAAAAATGTACATGCTTGTGATGGGCTGCTATACCTCTTTCGGCCATAATATCAACGGCCAGGCTACAGCTATCTTCATTATGTGTTCCAATACACACAGCAAGTTCCTCAACATTTTCAAGGCAAAACCTAACCGCTTCATTAAATGCTGCATCGGTAGCTTCTTTGTCAGGATGGATGGGTGAAGCATAGCCGTATTTCAAAGCGCGTTTGCGCTCCTTTTCCATGTACGCTCCGCGAACTAGCTTGAATCCAGGCACAAATCCTTTTTCCCGGGCTGTTACAAAGATTCGCTTAAGGTTAAAAAGTTTATCAATGCGATAAAGCTGGAGGGTATGGTAAACAACTGGTTTCTCTCTGTTATATTTCTCCATTAGTTCTTCTACCAACTGGTCCACCGTATCCTGAATCCAGGTTTCTTCTGCATCAATCATTACAGAGAGATTGTTTTGGCTTGCTTTCCTACAGATTTCATCGGCCCTGTTTTTAACTTGGGTCCATTGTTTCTTTTCTTTCTTTGTAAGGGTTTTAGATGCATTCAACTTTTCAAGCAGGGCAAATGGAGCAATACCGGTTAGTTTAAATACGGCAAAAGCAATATTTTCATTGGATCTACTCATTTCGATTGAGTCGATAATGCGGTCGCGGGCTTCATCAAACTCTTTCTCACTTTCTATACCTTCAGCGGCATAGTCAAGAACCGCTTTAATGTTGAAGTCTGCCAGCTGATTCATCGCAAGGGCAGATTCTTCAAGGGTTTCTCCCCCACAGAAATGCTCATAAACCGTCTTTTTCATAGCCCATCCAAGGGGTATTCTCAAGCGGTTAAACAAACCAACAAACAGGGAGCCCATTTTTACAAGTGCCGGGCTTTTCACCAGCCAAAAAAGCCAGTAGGATTTCTTTAGTTGCGAAGTTGTCTTATCAGAAAAAGCAACCTCCGTATTTTCAAATGATAGCATGAATATTTAACTTACAATATAAAAAAAGTATTGGCCATCAACCCATTTCTTAGCTGCTTCCAGATTAGCTCTGCCCGGGCTTGTCTATTACCCCCAGAGGATCGTAAAATGGGCTGAGAAAAGTTTCGTCCCATTCAAGGTCTTCGTCGTATTCAAGGTTGGGAATCACGGTTAGTACAGGAATATCAGCCTTGTCAATAATTTGCTCGGGCACATTATTTCCGAAAAGCTCTGAAATACGACCACTTTTTTCGGCTACGATCATAATGAGATCAGCATCGTGTTTTTCTGAATACTCAAACACCTCGTCGTCAATATCTGCTCCGGGTTTAATTATGATTTCGGCCTTGGCTTTTACTCCATGGTTGCTGAGGTAGTCCATGATGTTTTTCAGGATGGCTTCTTTTTTGATTTTATAAACACTGCTCTTGGATTGTATAACGCCAATGATGTGTACAGTAGAATCAAAGTATTTGGCAAATTTAATGGCCTGACCGACTTTTTGGCCACTCTCATAAGTAAAATCGATTGGAACCACGATGTTGTTATACCCAACATGATGGTGTTTCTTTTTCACAACCATCACAGGCACCTTTGAACTGGTTATCACTTTATAAGCATAACTGCCCAGAATATGCTGGACTCCTTTCTTGCCATGTATGCCCATGATGACAAACTCTGCTTTGAGTTTGCTGGCTGTTCTGCTGATCTCATCAAAAATACTTCCCTCCTCAAGACGATAGGTAATTTCAATCCCCGAGCGATCCTGATAAGCATTGGCAATCTTTTCTAATTTACGAATAATTTTATCCCGCTGAAGTTGCCCGGTTTTTTTACTGACAATATGCAACAGACAAAGCTTATGGTTAAAAAGTTTTGCAATTTCAATGGCATGATCAATGGCACAATCTGCTACAGGTGTAAAGTCAGTTGCTACCAATATTGTATCTCTTTCCACTGATGTCATACATGTATCTTTTTTGAATTAATAAAATCAAAATAAACCTGTTGTTTTTCCTGACAGACCATCACACCCCCTTTATTAAGCCAATCAAAAGCAATTATTGGTTTCCCATCTCATCCTTTCTTTCTCCCAAAATCAACGATAATGCAATGATAGTAAAAAAAAGTTGTTTCTTTTTTAGAAAAAAACCAAAAGACCACATAAAATGGGTCTTGAGTGAAAAATGCTGTTGGTTGCGTCAACCAACCCACATCGGATTTAAGAACAGGTAAAGATATTTGGATAACAGGATTTAAAGTAAAACAAAGTAATAAAACCTGTTATTTGTTTATTTGCAAATACTCGATGCGTAAAATGTTTATTTCATTTTTCTGAATGGGTTTTTACAAAGCCATATTCCATTTACCCCATAACACCAAAAGGATCCACCATGGGTGCAATAAGTGCAGCTCTTTGGGGTGAAGCCGGGAAAATGCTCAATACCGGAACAGAGGAATGCGAAATGATTTTTTGCGCAGTAGACCCCACATAAAACTCCACCACTTTAGTCTTTTGCTGCGTCATAATAATTATCAAGTCAGCTTCTATTCTTTTACTGTGTTCGACAACCCAGTCGGCTATCATTTTACCTTTACTGTGTATTAAAGAAGCTTTGCAGACAATACCGTGTTTGCGAATGGCCTTTTTCACCTGGCTTAACTGTACCTGTTTTCGAAGTTGCAATATTCGGTTATCTCCTGTAAGTATGGATACTACTGTTATTTGAGCATCAAAAAGCTTTCCGAAATCAATGGCATTTTGCACTTGCTTTTTAGTTTGCCCCGTAAAGTCAAGAGGCAACAGAATATTGGAGATGTTAGCGGGGTTTATTACGTTGGAAGAAATAGTAAATACAGGGCGCTGTGACTCACGGATAACATTCAGGGTGTTGCTCCCCATGATGGTTCTGTTTTTCCTGAGAGAAAGGTTGCCGTTTTTTCCCATTACAATAAGAAAAACATCGTTTTCATAAGCTGTTTCTATAATTTTATCATAGGGTTTACCCTGTTTTATACGGTATGAAACCTTCACAGAAGGTTTGTCTGATAAGCTTTTTGCCAGTTGCTCAAGTTCATCAAATTTTTCCCTTGCCTCTGCTACTACTTTATTCAGATACTCTTCCGGAGAGCGAAGTTTGCCAAAAACACTTATACCCTCTATGACATATACCAAAATCAAATCACATTTAAATAATTCTGCCAGCTCAAAGGAGTATCGCAGAGCATTCAGTGATTGCTCCTCAAAATCCAGGGGGACAAGTATTTTTCGTTCCGGTGCTTTCATAAAACCCCTCCTATCTCATTAAACCAGCCAGGCAACCATTGCATCAGACCATAAATATCCTTAAATATACGAAAAAACACCCATATTTAAAAATCATGTGTATGTAATATTGATTTTTTAAGAAAGTATTGCTACCCTGCTTTTTAATTTGATCCAAAGAAACTTAATTCTCAAATCATAGAACAGGTTAATCCTCTAAAATGACACGGAGTACTTCCTGGTTAATCCGACCATTTATCGGTCAACGAAGGGAGGTTGTAATCAATGAGATACTTTTCCATACTTTCCAAATCCGGCGCCATATAATATAGGCTTCTATACTTTTGATTGGAAAAACCTTTTTGGAATAATGTAGCAAACATTTTCTCCAGGTGGCAATAAAAGCCCTCCACATTCAAAAACACCACCGGCCCTGACAAATACTGCAGTTGCTTAAGGGTAAGAACCTCAAGGATTTCTTCCAGGGTACCAAAACCACCCGGCATAGCAACAAAAGCATCGGATTTGGAGGCCATGACTTTTTTTCGCTCGTACATATCAGAAGTTATTATCAACTCATCACAGGCATCGTTAGCGATACCCTTATCAAAAATTCTTTGAGGTATAACACCAGTGATATGGGGATTTCCGTAGTTTTGGGAAGCCTCTGCAAGTCTGCCCATAAGTCCCACATTGGTACCACCATAAACCAATGACCAATTGTTTCGGGCAATCAATTGACCCAGGTTTTCAGCCAGCTTAAAGTACTTATTATCCAAGTGATTACTTGATGAACAAAAGACACAGATGTTTTTAATTTTATAACTCGATTCCATTAAAAACTGTTTTGTTGGGTTCAAACAGTAGTGGGATTTTGGCATCCTGTAAAAGCTTAACGCCCAGATGAATAGGCAGGTATTCGTTGCAGGGAGCTTTCTTAGTCTTTTTTTGCAGGTTCGATATGAGTAAATCAGCATCAACACTTTCAGCATACTTCAGGATGTTGTCAGTAAAGTCACCAGATTCCGATTCAAGCATAACATTTTGACACTCCAGCTTTTTCTTTTTTATTTTGTACAGTGCCTGCTTTATTTTGAAGTTTTTACGCTTTTGGGCAAAGAAAGAAAGGTTTTCAGACTGGCTGAAAAGATGGATCTTACTGTTGTATTTTTGCCCAATTTGCAAGGCCGCCTGTAACAGTAAATCCATGTTCATGTGGTAGTCAAAAGGCAAAACAATGTTTTGATAGGTTCTGAACCTGGAATTACCATTGGTAAGTAAAACCGGGATTGTGCTACCCAGTATAACCCTTGCCGCAAAACTACCAATAAGAAACTGTATGCTACTCATAGGATGCGTACCCATTACGATAAGTTTGGCTCCCAGCTTGGCAGCAGTTTCACCTATTGAGTGAAAGATATTACCTGTTACGATATTGGGAACAATACTGATTGCAAATAGCTCTTGGTTTTTACGGGCATATTCAAATAATTTTTCCTTTTGTGTATTGAGCAATGTATGATCAACACCGGCATAATCATCTACCACATGGAGTAAATGAATGATTCCATCCTTTTTACGCAACAGCCCTGCTGCGTATTGCAATGCCTGAAAGGACTGATCAGTGAAATCAACAGGCACCAGGATTGAATATTTTACATAATCCGTCATTGATAAGCCTAAAACTGTTTTATCATTTCAGTAACTCAAGAAATTATACCCCACCCACTACTGCAGCATCTGATATTTCATAAAAGAGTGGAGCTCCAGGACCAATTGGAATTCCAAGCAATATCCATATAATAAGCATTATTAACCAGGCACCCAAAAAGATAAAGGTGTAGGGAATCATGGTTGCAATGATGGTTCCGATACCGGCATTCTTATCATATTTCTCAAAAAAGGCAACGATCATGGCAAAGTAGGACATCATGGGTGCAATCACATTGGTAACACTATCTCCTACTCTGTATGCCAACTGTGTAAATTCAGGAGAATAACCCAAGATCATAAACATGGGGATAAAAACCGGAGCTAATATGGCCCATTTAGCACTGGCACTGCCCACCACAAGGTTAATAAAAGCTGAAATGAGAACCAGGGCTACCATCAAAGGTATACGCCCCAAACCCAATGAGCCAATAAAATTAGCACCCTGGATAGCAAATATCAAGCCCAGGTTAGTCCAGTTAAAATAAGCCACAAACTGTGCTGCAAAAAACACCAGTACGATATATGTTCCCAGGGTGGACATGGATTTACCCATTCCAAGGATAACATCGGTACTGCTTTTGAGAGTTCTTGCACCTATACCATAAACAATACCCAGGATACCGGCAATAAGAAAAATAATGGCAACTATTCCGCTCATGAAGGGCGAGCGCAACAAACCACCTGTTTCAGGATCCCGCAGAAAGCCACTTCCGGGTATATTGCCCCAAAAACCACTTTCAATGGGAACCATACTCCATGCCAGCAACAATACAATAACAATAAAGCCCACAAGCGTAAAACGAATTCCCCTTTTTTCCTCATCATTCAGATGCTTTATCTCTTCAGGCTTTGCATGCCCTTTATACTCTCCAAGGCGGGGCACAACTACTTTCTCAGTAACCCAGGTGCCAATGGTTGATATAAAGAAGGTAGATACAAACATGAAGTAATAATTGGCTGCCGGATTAACAGTATAAGTATCGTCAACAATCCGTGCTGCCTCTTCTGAAAGTCCTGCCAAAAGGGGATCAATGGTACCCAGCAACAAATTGGCTGAATAACCACCTGATACTCCAGCAAAAGCGGCAGCAATACCGGCAATGGGATGCCGTCCTACAGCAAGAAATATCATACCTCCCAAAGGCACTAGTACCACATATCCTACTTCACTTGCAGTATTTGACAAAATACCGGCAAATACGATAGCAAAAGTGAGTAGTTTTTTTGGAGCTGATATAACCAAGAGGCGAAGACCTGTGGACATCAAACCACTGGCCTCTGCAATACCAATACCCAGTAACGCCACCAGCACAGTTCCAAGGGGTGCAAAGGAAGTAAAGTTGGTTACCATGCCTGTCATAATCATATGCAACCCATCACGACTCATCAGGTTGAAAACTTCAATGGTCTCTCCGGTTCCTGGGTGAACAGCTGTTACATTAAAAAGTGCCACAATACCACTTAAAACTATGATTCCAAAGGCAAAATAAGCAAACAATGCCCCCGGATGTGGCAACTTGTTACCAACCCTTTCTATCGCCCCCAGCATTCCGGCAATAAATCCTGAATTCTGATTATTCATACAACTCTGATTTTAGACAGGTAATCCCCTGATGTTTAAGAAAATATACTTATATACTAACTGTTTCTCTGAAAAAAGAACTTTAAAAGGTGCCAAAAATAATCAATTTCCGGAAATGGATAAGGATTATCCATAAGTTTAAAAGTATTGCATCAACAAAAGTATGAGCAGATAACAAAAATCGCTATATATTGCTATCCGCTGTAGTATTTTCCCTGCCAGGTATTTTTTTCCTGGAGTTTCTTTTCAATAAGTAATAACAACTGATCGCTGCGCAACCCGCTCCATGATTCGCGTAGATTATATTGAGGGGGTACCTCACCTGCAAAACGCTCTATGGCAATATCTGGTCTGAGGGTTTCAATAAATTTTACTATAAATTCAGCATATTCATCGGGCTCAAAAAAATGAAATCGTTCAGGATGTTTTATAAACTCCTCTGCCATGGGTGTATCCTTGACAATTTGAAGCTGATGAAATTTTACCGAGTGAATGGGTAATTTTGAAATAATACGGCTCTGTTCAAGTATATCAGCACGACTTTCTCCGGGTAGACCCATAATCAAATGTATACCGGTATGCAGTCCCCGGGAAGCTGTTTGCTCTATAGCCTTCATCGAATCCACGAAAGTATGGCCACGGTTTATCCGGACAAGGGTATCTTCATAACAGCTTTCCACACCATATTCAACATTTATAATGTATTTTTCTGCAAGCTTGGCCAATAAATCCAACTTCTGCTCGTCCACGCAATCGGGGCGTGTACCGATAGTAAGTCCTGATATTCCGGGGTGGTCTAACGCCTGTTGATAACGTTTATGTAGGACTTCAATATCCTCATAGGTATTGGAGTAGGCCTGAAAGTAAGCCACAAACAGCTGAGCCTTTTTATACCGCTTTTTTAGAAAGTTGAGTCCTGTGTCTATTTGCTGTGTAATGGTACTTTCCTGGTGGCAATAAGATGGACTAAAACCACTATTGTTGCAAAAAGTACAACCTCCTGTGCCAACCGTCCCATCACGATTGGGGCAGGTAAAACCAGCATGGACGCTTACCTTTTGGATGCGACTTCCAAAACGTTGCCTGTAAAAGTCAGCCAATGAGTGAAAACGACGTGTATTACCCCAGGGGTACTCCATAAATTTTTCTTTTTGGGCCCACAAAGTTAAGGTAGTTGAACAAATAAAAATACATATTGAACATTGGATCTGAAAAACCGAAAAGTTTTCAGCTACAAAACATATAATCCTCACAGCGTGTATATTACGCTACCCGTTTGCTGGTTCATGGAAAAACCTTTATATTTGCCGCACCAAAACAGAAAAACTTTTTAATGCACTATTTAGACGTATTAGTTTTCACTCTTTACATGTTGGCGGTAATTGGAATCGGGGTATGGTTCCTGCTAAAGAATAAAGGAGTTGATGACTATTATGTTGGTGGACGCAAAATTGGAAGCTGGCATATTGGTTTATCAGTAGTTGCCACAGATGTTGGGGGTGGATTTTCCATTGGTTTAGGCGGACTGGGTTTTATCATGGGCCTTGCAGGTTCATGGATGCTTTTCACAGGACTTATCGGAGCCTGGCTTAGTGCCGTTTTACTCATACCCCGGGTAAAAAAGATTGAAAAATTCAAAAAGTTTTACACCTTCCCCCAACTGCTGGCACATTTTTACAATCCCCGGGTGGCTTTATTGGCCGGAATAATATCAGGAATTGGATACCTTGGTTTCACCAGTTCCCAGATACTGGCAGGTGCCATATTGGCCGAGGCCACTTTCACCCCAATGCTTGACCGACAAACCGCCCTGATAATCATGGGCATCATCGTTATTGTTTATACCGCTATGGGGGGGATAAAAGCAGTTATTTATACCGATACAATACAATGGATTATCCTGATGTCAGGTTTGATTTTCATTGGTATTCCCATTGCTTTTTTTAGTGTGGGAGGTGTTGAAGGAGTCACATCTGTTCTTCCGCCAGAGTATTTCAGTTTGCGGAATATTTCCTGGCAACAAATCCTAAACTGGGCAGTTACCATCATTCCCATTTGGTTTGTAGGCATGACACTTTACCAAAGGATTTATGCCACACGCAACAAAAAACAGGCACAAAAAGCCTGGTATATTGCAGGCTTGTTTGAGTGGCCTGTAATGGCGTTTATGGGTGTACTACTTGGCCTTTTTGCGCGGGTTGCACTCGCTCAGGGAATGTTTGAATATATTGGGATTTTTGACACCGGTGACATTGATGCCGAACAGGGACTTCCATTGCTTTTACGCACGGTATTGCCAGTAGGGCTCATGGGGTTGATGATGGCAGCCTACTTTTCTGCAATTATGAGTACAGCTGATAGCTGCCTGATGGCATCTTCCGGCAACTTCCTCACCGATATTTTCAGCAAATGGTTTAAAGTGCCTGAAAGCCGAAGAGGATTTTTACTGTTTTCACAGGGATTTACCCTCATACTGGGCACCCTGGCATTAATGCTGGCTACTGTAATGCCTAATGTTTTAGAGTTGATGCTTTACAGCTATGCGTTTATGGTTTCAGGATTATTTGTACCCGTTGTGGCAGCCTTATTTTTGAAAAAAGCCAGTTCCGTGGCTGCATTCTGGGCAATGTTTTTGGGAGGAACTACAACAATTTCTTTGATTATTAGCAATTTAGAATTACCTTTAGACCTTGATGCCAACATATTTGGCATCACTACCTCGCTGGTCAGTTTTATTATCATCAACACCATTCACAACAAAATGCTTGTGAACAACCCCACGTAAGACCAACAATTTAATTTTAATATTTTATTAAAAACTCTAAAGTATTGTATTATTATGGATTACACATTTTACACACCTAAGGATCACGTAAGTGAAGATCAGAAAAAAGAAATCGCTGATTTTTTATATGAACATCTGGATCAGTTTGGAGATGAACATGACGCTATCATGCGCTGCATCAATTTTGCCCTCGATGAAGAAAAAAAATTCGGAGGCTTTATCCTTATTTCCAGGGATGGTAAGGATATAACCGGTGCAGTTGTCATTAATAAAACAGGCATGGCAGGTTATATTCCTGAAAACATCCTTGTTTATATTGCTGTTCATAAAGATCACAGGGGCAAAGGACTTGGCAAAGACCTTATGCTGAAAACCTTTGACAAAGCTGAAGGAGAAATTAAATTGCATGTTGAGCCCGAAAACCCCGCCAGGTTTTTATATGAAAAACTTGGATTTACCAGTAAATATCTGGAAATGAGACTTAAACAATAAAAAAAGAAAAATGGCAGAAATAACCATCAGCAGCAAAAAACTACGACACAACTTCGAATTCCTCAAAAATTTTTTTGCGAAAAATAACATTGAGTGGGGAATTGTCAGTAAGCTGCTTTGCGGTAATGAAGTTTTCCTTAAAGAATTAATTGATATGGGAGCCCATGAACTCATGGACTCCCGTATCAGCAATCTAAAAAAAATCAAAAGAATTAACCCTGAGGTAAATACGGTTTACATCAAACCTCCCCCCAGGAGAAGTTTACGCTCAGTTGTAAAATATGCAGATGTAAGCTTTAACTCTGACCTGGAAACTCTTAAGCTTCTTTCAAAGGAAGCTGGCAGACAAAACAAAGTGCACCGGGTGATCATCATGATCGAAATGGGCGACCTGCGAGAAGGGGTTTTGGGTGAAAACCTGGTAAGCTTTTATGAGAAGATATTTGAGCTACCCAACATCGAAGTACTGGGATTTGGAAGTAATTTCAACTGCTTGTACGGAGTAATGCCCTCGCACGACAAGATGGTGCAGTTGAGTCTTTACAAGCAAATTGTTGAAATAAAATTCAACCGTAAAATCAAATGGATCTCAGGTGGCTCTTCGGTGGTAATTCCTATGATTCAGCAAAAGAAAATGCCCAAAGGCATCAACCATTTCCGTGTAGGCGAAACCCTTTACTTTGGAAACAACCTGGTAACAGGCAAATCCATAAAGGGAATGAAGGATGATGTTATTACATTATATGCCGAAATCATAGAATTGCTCGAAAAGCCAATTGTGCCCGAAGGAGAACTGGCTGAAAATCCCTCAGGCGAAACCTATGAGGTAGATCCGGAAGATTACGGGAAAACTTCCTGGAGAGCTTTATTGGATATCGGACTATTGGATATTTCTCCAGATTTTCTTATTCCTGCCGACAAAAGCATTGAAATTGCAGGAGCCAGCTCTGACATTGTTGTAATAGACCTGGGCAAAAACCCCAAAAAATATAAAGTGGGGCATTATATTAAGTTTAAACTTAAATATATGGGCGCCCTGGCTCTTTTTAATTCGGATTACATTAATAAAAGACTGGTTGATTAACAACCCGGTTTCTATACTTGATTGCTATAAATTCAAAAGCGGTAATTAACCCGGGTGTTAATTACCGCTTTTTTTTGACAATAGAATGGTTCTGTTTTAGAAATAATCCATGAACTACCTGAGTCGATCGGCTGAACGAACCAGCTCCTCATCTTTTTTTATGGCACGGTTGGCAAGCATAATCAGTATCATGGAAAGTAAAGGAAATACAATAGCCGCCCCATAAGTGAAATCAAGCTGGGGTAACTCCCTGAAATTATCCAAAAAGAAAATAACAGACACCACTAGAACTAAATGGATAAAAATATTTATTTTCCCAAGCCGAATCTGGTACAAGCGCTTTTTAAATTGAAACGCCGTAAAAAGTGTAAGCCCCATGATTATAAATGGAAGTACGAGTAACAGATATTTTAAAAGTACCGGATACTGTACATGCTCATCCAATGGTCCCATATCCCACAATTTTATGGTATATCTTATCCCCCCTATTTCTGCTATGCCGGAAGGAAGAAGTAGAAATAAAATTGAAAATAAAAACACAAGGAATAAATAAACGGTTTGAATTCTTTGGAGCATAATAGATATAATTAGTTATTGTTTCATGTTTTATTTAGTGCAAAAATAAATATTTTACCATCATAACCACTCCCCGGGCAACATATTATTTACAAAGATAACCCCACAAATTTCTTCAATTAAAGAATATGAAAAAGCTATGCTCATTTATGAAGTTACTGAAATAGCTACTTTTTCAATAACTTCCTGCCCTGGCATATTGGAATGTTTTCAGGTATATGGCAACTTTTTTGTATTATTTTCAAAGAACTCCCCCCTCCGATACAAAATAGCGAAATTGTGATAAACGATTCATTTTTTCAACCATCCAGCAGTACCTAATGCTTAGAGGAACAAATAATTTCATATTTTTATTTTGCATTTAACCTAATATCGTTATATTTGCACCATAATTCCTTCAGGATTTTTCTTTGATTTTTTCGATATTACTTAACCATTTACCTTCGTTCAAAAATAGTTACAAATCGCTTTGTGCGAAACAGGTTTGTTTTGTATATCTACAAGCGAACGCACGAGCTCTCAAATCTTTATCATTGAAAATCATACTCTAAAAATCCTTATTAAATTCTTAACCCTCACAATTCATGTACGATATTGTTGAACTTAACAGCAAGCTTCTCACCGAATTAAAAGAAATCGCAAGAGAGCTTAAAATAAAAAAAGTAGACTCTTATAAAAAACAAGAGCTTGTATATCAAATTCTTGATGCACAGGCTCTCAACCCACCTCCACAGGCTCCCCAACCCGAGAATAATCAAAATCGGCAAAGAAAAAGAAAGCCAGCAGGCAACAAACCCGCTGAAAAGCAGCCCGTAGCTTCAAGCAATAAAAGTGCATCTGCCAGCAAAACATCCTCAGTGGTGCAGCAGGCGCAGAAAGAAGTTGTTTCTGAGGAAAATGACAAAAAATCACAAGCCCGATCACAAAGGCAATCTCAACAAAAACAGATGCAACAAAAACAAGCACAACAGAAAAAAACACAGCAAAAACAAGATCCGGAAAAGCAAAGT
>SLQX01000245.1 GCA_007131245.1 Bacteroidales bacterium | reverse complement strand
TCATTTTTTAAACTGGATGGAAGATGGAAATGTAATCACTACTGATTCCACCTATGAATTTGAAGTATTTGAAGAGCATCAAATGGTTGCAAATTTTGAGCTTAATACTTATACTTTATCTGCCTCTGCAGGTAATAACGGTACAATACACCCCTCAGGAGAGATTGAAGTGAACCATGGAGATGACTTTTCCTTTTCTATTCATCCAAGCTGGGGTTATCAGGTGGATGATGTAACAGTTGATGGTGAAAGTGTTGGTCCGGTTAGCTCCTATGAGTTTGAGAATATTGATAGCGATGGAAGTATTCATGCTGAATTCAAACTTAAAGTTTACGATATCGTTATTACTTCTGAGGGGAATGGGTCCATTGATCCTGACGGAACCATTATTGTTGAACATGGAACCAGCCTTACTTTTACACTTACCCCTGAACCTGACCATCATGTGGAAGACTTACTCATTGACGGGGAGAGTGTTGGAGCCGTTGAAGAATATGAGGTGACAAATATCATGGATCCTTTCACGGTTCATGCCATCTTTGCGTTCTCGGTTGATGTTGAGACATATAAAGATTTGGACCAACTTGTCGTTTATCCAAATCCTGCATCCTCAGTTGTGAAAGTGGAGAGTGATGAAGTTATTACAGATATCAGGATTTACTCTGTTAGCGGACAATTAATGAAGCAACTTAAGGTAAATGATAATACTGCTGAAGTTTCTGTTGCAGGAATGCCTTCTGGCATATATCTTTTACAAATCGCCGACGCTGGTGGAGTAAAAACAGTTTCTCTAAAAGTTGAATAAACGAAAATTTTGTTGCGATGCAGCAACATAAAAATCTAACTTAAACAAAAGAGCCTTGTTAATTTATTTAACGGGCTCTTTTTTATCCCATCAATTTAGATAATTATTGTAATTTACCTGGTAACTCTACGACCTATTTGTACGATGTTAATCCCTGTTGAAAGTGGAAGAAAGAAATTTTATTAACACCATAGAAGAACATCGAGGTATTATTTTCAAAGTGTGCAAGATGTATTGCACCAATGAGGATGACTCCAGTGATCTGTACCAGGACATTGTGGCACAGCTATGGAAGGCATGGAAAGGGTTTAGGGGTGAAGCAAAAATAAGTACCTGGATTTACAGGATAGCCCTGAATACCGCTATATCGGGCTTTAGGAAACAAAAGAGGAACCCCCTGAAAAACAGCCTGGATGCAGGGAAGCTTACCATTGAACAAGAGGATAACCTGAAAAAGAAAGAAGACATTGATACGCTTTACATGGCCATTGATATGCTTAGTGATGTAGAAAAAGCCATGATGATGCTGTACCTGGATGAGGTTCCTTATGAGGAAATAGCCTCTATCATGGGTATTACCCAAAATAACGTTAGGGTCAAGATGCTGCGCATCCGTGAAAAATTAAGAAAAATAATGACAAGCCATTGATAACATGGATGAATTTAGTAAATTAAAACAAGCCTGGAATTCCTCTTTTGGAGGGACTCCTGAAAGCCTGGATAAAGAGCGGGTTGCGCAAATTATGCGTAGCAGAACTGCCGGCCCTCTAGCCAGGCTTAAGAAAAGACTCAGGCTGGAAATTGCTGCTACTGTCATAGCCATTCCCTTCCTGGTTTGGGTATTGTTTGCGCTTCCCGGGCCGTATTTTATATTCAACACGTCTGCACTGATTCTTTTGTTCACAGGTATGTTGTATTACTATTTTATGAATTTACGCAAGGTGGTTAAGCTATGGAACAACAGCCAGGACAATCTGCGCCAATCACTGGAAAGTACGCTGATCCTTTTCCGCTTTTTCCGTAAAGCATACTTCCGTCTCAACATGGTGCTATTCCCCTTCGGCGTCTATTTTGGTTATATCATAGGCTTCGGACTGGGGTCAGGGGGCGACAAAGTTTCTTCCTTCTTATTTGTGGTAAGTTGGCCTTTGGTGGCAAATGTTATTTTGTGGGTTGTCATTTTTGCACTTATCATTACTGGCTTCTGGGCAATACTCAAGGTGTATGTAAAACAGTATTACGACAAACATATTCAAAACCTTGAAATACTTCTTGAAGAGCTCCTTGAAAATGAACCAGGGGCCGAAAATGAGCCCCAGGCAACAGAATGAGTAAAGTCCTTAAGACCTTTAATCTGAAGGTAGATTTTCATTCACGAAAAAACTTTACATTTGCTCTTTTAATCAACGTCGTGTTTCCCTATGTTTAGAAAGTTGGTGCTTCACTCCTGGCAAATGTTTCGCCGATCGCCTTTTTATGAGAAAAGCATGTTTGTAAAAGGCTTTTTTGCCTTTTTGTTGTTTTTCATACTTACGCAGCTATACGCTCTGGGTACTATTCTCCCTGTATTATTGAACGAGCACTTCCCGCAGCATACCCCGGGTGCCTGGGTATATGGCTTTTTGTTTGCAATTTTGGGGTTTGAGCTCTTGGTACGCGTATTTGTGCAAAAAACACCTTCCCAGCAGGTAAGGCCCTATTTGCATCTCCCCATTCCTCAATCCACAATGGCATTGAACTGGCTTTTCCGGAGCTGGTTGCACCCTTTCAACTTTTATATGCTTGTCTTTTTCTATTCATTTGTCAGGGTTACCATCAATCCTGAAACAAGTAGCCAAGCCCTGGTATTGGTGGGAATATTTCTGTTGTCAGCTCTAAACCAGGGTGTTTATGCTTTTACCAAATCATTGGACAAGGGGCGTATCTGGGGGTTTATCCCTGCTTTTTTGGTTGCAGGGATGGTATTGCTTGCTTACACGTTGTTTCCTGACCAAACCATGGAGCTCGGCTTGAGCATTGTGCTGGGTTTTGCAGATGCTAATCCCGTGATTTTTCTCTCACTTATAGCAGGCGTGGTCTTTTTTCATTTCCTTGCCTTCACACAGGTTAAAAACAGTTTTTACCATATTTTTGAACAGGATAGTCCCCAAAAAGCTGGTATGGGGAATAATCCCCTGGAAAAATGGCTTGCATCTGTTCCCGTATATGGGAAGTACTGGTTGCTGGAATGGCGCCTTGTTACCCGTAATAAGCGGAGCAGGTTCAATTTTTACAGCATGATCCCAATGTCAGTAGGATTTATGGCTGTTATTGGTTTTTGGCTTGATGCCCAACTGGAAACCTACATGATTATCTTTCTTATGCTCGCCGGAAGCTATGGTGGATTTCATCTGCAAAACATGTTTTCATGGGAAAGCCATTTCTTTGATTACCTCGCAAGCCGCCCCTTTGATTTGTACACTTTTATCCGGGCCAAATTTTATTTTTATGGATTGTATGCAGCCCTGCAGTGGTTATTGATGATACCGCTGATGCTTGTTATCGGGCAGGATGTTTTCCTGTTTTACACCGGGTTGTTTTTTTATGGTTGCGGTGTTGGCTTCTGGCTTTATATGCGTTTGGGTACCGGAAACTCCACCCGCTTTGATGCAAATGGAAAAAGTGCTTTCAACATGGAAGGTATCAGTGGGATGAAAACGCTCATGGTTATCCTGTTGTTTTTTTCAGTGATACCAGTAATAATTATTGCAGCCCTCATTTCTACAGAGCATGTTTGGACGATTGCTTCACTATTGTTTATTGTTATCGGTCTGGCTTTTATTTTCACACATCAATCATGGATAAGAAACATTGGGCGACGTTTTGAGAATCGTAAATATGTAAACCTGGCAATCTATCGTCAAAAATAATCATTATGCAAATTCATATACAGCAACTTAAGAAAGAATATAGCTCTGTGCCCGTATTGGACATCCCCGAACTGCAGATAGCTCCCGGTGAACTGCTGGGAATAGTGGGCAATAACGGTGCCGGCAAAACCACCATGCTACGACTGGTCCTTGATCTGATAATGGCATCAGATGGGTTTGTGGAGATAGGACAGGAAAAAGTACACGAGAGCAACGCCTGGAAAACAAAAACCGGGAGTTTTCTGGACGAGGGGTTCCTGATAGGATTTCTGACTCCGGAAGAGTACTTTTACTTCAATGGTGAAGTATATGGGCTCTCCGCGGAAGAAGTGGATGAGAGGCTGGAAGAATATAAACCTCTGATGGGGGATGAAATTTTGGGTACAGATAAATACATTCGTCAACTATCGACCGGTAATAAACAGAAAGTGGGTATAATTGCAGCTATGCTGGTAAACCCCTCACTATTACTGCTTGACGAGCCTTATAATTTTCTGGATCCTACTTCCCAGTTGATTGTAAAAAACCTGCTGCACCAAAAGAACGAACAAAGAGGGACTACCATACTGATATCCAGTCATAACATCAATCACCTGGCAGGGTTGTGCTCCAGGGTTGTATTGCTGGAAAAAGGTAAAATAATCAAGGACATTAAACCCGGGGAGAAAGACGAACTTCAGGAGATTGAAGAGTATTTTAACCGGAGAGCTCAACTGCCACAAAACAGCTGAGAGGACACATAAACTTGAAAGCGGGTGAAAGCCACGGAAAAACATTACAACCAGATTCTTTTTTTCAAAGGGTAAATGTATCTTTGTGGGGTATAAATTACTTTTACAGTTACAAGCTTATGTGATCATTTGTCTGACCGGAATTTATGGTCTTCCGGAAAATAAACATATAAAATCAGCGTATTACATTTCATAAAACTATTGAAGAACTCACAGAAGAACTTATGAACCGGCTTACCTTGATTATCCCGGCATTTTTATTTTTTATCTTTTCCGGTCTTGTTCAGGCACAAAACATCACCTTTCCCATTGACATTCATGATGGCCAGGATGTGGAAACCTGCTCCGGTTTTTTTACGGACAGTGGCGGGGATACTTTAACGCCCTACAGCAATGATGAAAACTATTCAGTAACTTTTACCAGTGCCCCCGCTAACGGTGAAGAGATCTACCTGAAGTTTGATTTTCAGTTCTTTCAGCTGGGGGCTGGTGACTACCTTTATGTGTATGATGGTGTTGATGATTCGGCGGATTTGCTGGTGCAGGCCTCTGGTACTGAGCTTCAGGGTGAGCAGGTTTGGTCCATGGGAGAAGCCATACACTTCAAGTTTATATCTTCACCTTCGGATACTGCAGGTGGATGGTGGGCCGAGATAGATTGTTTTGAGCTATGTGATGCCTTTTATATCGATGTGGATACTGATTCGGGCTCTTTTGATTTTTGCCCTGATGTTCAGACCGTAAGCTTTTTTGCCAGCGGTGAGTATCATGGAGGAAACCCGGAGAGTTCACCGGAAAATTATGATTACCAATGGAATTTTGAAGGCCAGGCCAAAGAAGGCCAGAGTGTATCGCATAACTATCCTGGTCCCGGTGCATATCCCTTTACCCTGTCAGTAACGGATCCCGTAAACAACTGTCAGACCGATACACTGAAAACCGTCAGGTTTGCCACGGTACCTGACCTGAGCAACACTTTTCCCTCTGCAGATACGGTATGCGCCTTTGAAGATTTTATCCTCAATGGTAGTGCTGAGCCTCAATCATGGACAGGTTTTCCCACCATCGTAGATACGGTTGCTTTTGTCAATGATGAAAATGCTTTTCAATCTCATCTTGTTTTTGATGTTTTCCCTGAGGATGAGCAAATCGTTTTTCAGGAAGACTTTAACCAGGTATGCGTCAATATGGAGCATATGGATTACGGGCATTTATCATTTGAGTTGGAGTGTCCCAATGGTTCGTCTGTTTTGCTCAAGGATTACAGTCCGGGAGGCGCCCACCTGGGAGAACCTGTGGTTTTTATGGGTGATGATATTCCGGGTGTGGGGTATGAGTACTGTTTTTCTGTTTCACCACTTTTTGGTACCATGGCCGAAACCTCCAATGAGTTTCATGACTATACCGATCAGGCGGGAGACCCTTATTTTAACCAGCCATATATGCCCGAAGGCACCTATACCCCCGTTGAATCCTTCGAAAACCTGATAGGATGTCCGTTAAACGGGCAGTGGACCATCAATGTGGAAGACAATATTATTGGAACATCCGGGCATGTGATGGGGTGGAGTTTGTTTTTCAATGATGATTTTTATCCCGACTCACTCATCTTTACACCGCAGGTTTTAGAAGGTGAATGGTTTGATGAGCAGGGAAACTCTCTGGGTGAAACCCCGGCATTGACATCTGAAGAGGAGGAGGGAGAATATGAATATACCTTTAGGGCTGTGGATGATTTTGGCTGCGAGTGGGATACGGTGGTTTCTGTTACCGTGTTGCCTTTACCTGAAGCAGAGATTGTTTCGGAGCTGGAAATTCCGGTTTGTGAGGGCGACTCCACTTTGCTTACTGTTGAACCCCTCTCCATTGGAGATGAGACACCCTGGTGGTACCAGTGGATGCAGGAAGGCGCTGAACTGGAAGGACGCATTCACGACACTATCATGGCCAAAGAACCTTCTACATATATGGTTAGAGTTACTGACAGCATCACCGGCTGCTTTGACTTTTTTGAACTCGCCGTAACCGATCAAAACTGTGATCTGGAAATCCCCAATGTTTTTACTCCCAATAATGATGGAATAAACGATTTGTTTGAAATAGAAAACCTGGAGCATTACCCGGGAAGCGTAATTGTGATTTACAATCGTCATGGCAAAAAAGTTTTTGAACACAATGACTATTACGGAAACTGGTGGGATGGGCGCAACCAACCCGATGGTACTTACTATTACGTGCTTACCTACGAAAGGCAGGGTAAACGAAGACAAACACAGGGGGTTATTACCATTATCAGGTAACCCGGGGTTTTTGTTCCCCAGGGTATAATCCCAGGAAAATGATTTGTTTTTGCAAATTTTTTTTGGAAACGCTCTTAAAACAGACCCAATAGAAGGTAAGATGATAAAAAGGGGAAGCGCTTTTTCTCGTTCATGCTGGAAAACACCGTTTTTCTCATCGTTTGGGGGTATGTATTTCTGGCCGTAAAGTAAAAAACGGTGAGCCAGAATTTAGTTCACACCCTTTAATCAAAAGTCACCTTTAACCTTTTTTAGATGACGAAATGAGCGAATAACAAATATAGATTTAGTAATTTTCTTATTATCTTCGCTGCCTGAAAATCAGTTAGGTTAATATAGAAGAACGAAGTACTTTAAACATAACGCCTGGGCCGGTCATTCTCAATGTTCTTATTTTGCTTAAGGATAACAGGTTACCGGTCGAAAATATAGCACATTAATCATCAATCTATAGCTACATGGATTTTAGATCGTACAAAACTGTAAACAACACCCTGGGGTGGTTTATGTTTCTGGCAGCCACCACTGTGTTTATGCTCACTCTTGAGCCAACAGCCAGCTTTTGGGATGCAGGAGAGCGGCTGGCTACTTCCTTCAAACTACAGGTTGCACATCCACCGGGAGCACCCTTTTATCAGATGCTTGCCAGGATGTTTTCTTTACTGGCCCTGGGTAATGTGGAGCGGGTGGCCTATTGGATTAATGCGATGTCGGCCGTGGCAGGAGGCCTTTCGGTAATGTTTTTATTCTGGACTGTGGGCATGTTGGGTCACCGTCTCCTTAAAGCTGTCCCCGAAATTAAAAATGCCCGCACATGGGCCGTTTGGGGTGCCGGAATTGTTGGTGGGTTTACTCTTACTTTCAGCGACTCCTTTTGGTTTACAGCTGTTGAAGCAGAAGTATACGTTACCTCACTATTTTTGACTTCATTTGTTTTCTGGGCTATCCTGAAATGGGAAGCCACCGAGCATGAGCCCGACTCTTTGAAATGGCTGGTGCTCATCGCTTTTATTATCGGGCTTTCCATCGGCGTACACATGCTCAACCTGCTGGCTATTCCGGCCATTGTTTTTGTGTATTATTTCAAAAAGTTTGAACCC
>SLQX01000050.1 GCA_007131245.1 Bacteroidales bacterium | reverse complement strand
TATAAAGTGACATCTGGGTTTTTAAATTTTTCGTATATTAGCAGCCCCAAAGAAATAAATAATATCAAGCAGGCTTTACCTGCACAAACCAACATAATAAAGCCTTATGGAACCAAAAAAGACACCAAAAGCTGACCTTGAAAACAAAAAACGATTATTCCTCCAGATAGGGGTTATCGTTACAATGTTATTAATTTGGATGGCTTTTGAATGGAGACAATATGAAAGACAAGTGGTAGAGTTGGGTGCCCTGGATATAGAAATCATTGAGGAAGAAGATATTCCAATCACCAGGCAGGAAACGCCCCCCCCGCCTCCTCCACCAGATCCTTCAACCGAGCTTATCATCGTAGATGATGATGTGGAAATTGAAGAGGAGTTTACCATTGATACAGAAGCTACCGTATTCACAGAAGTGGAAGATTTTACACCCGTAGTTGTGGAAGAAGAAGAAATTGAAGAAGAGCAAATCTTTACCATTGTGGAAGATGACCCTGAGTTCCCCGGTGGCCAGGGAGCCCTGATGCAATATCTTCAGCAAAACCTGAGGTACCCCACCATGGCACGTGAAGCGGGTATCCAGGGTACTGTTTTTGTAACTTTTGTTGTGGAGCGCGACGGTAGCATTACTGACGTTCAAATCCTCAGGGGGATTGGTGGTGGTCTTGACGATGAAGCCATCCGCGTGGTTGAAAACATGCCCCGCTGGGAGCCCGGTAAACAAAGAGGCCAGGCTGTTAGGGTGCAGTTTAACCTGCCCATCAGGTTTGTTCTCAACTGATAAAAATATTCATTTAAAACCCATTAACCACCCCAAAGTTTCTTTGGGGTGGTTTTTTTATTTCTGCCCGGGGAAGGCAATAAAGGGGCCCTTGTATAAATATTCTTTCCGGATAATCTGAGCCGGCCCTTCTTAATACCCTGACCACCCCCTGTTTGGATATGTTCAGCTGATTTTACTCCATACCACGAATTTTCCAAATAGCTCTTTGAGTCTTTTGGGTAAAACAGCGTTTTCGTCAAGCTGCAAAAGGGGATCCTGTTCCAGGATATCCATGGCTTTGTGCCTGGCATAACGCAGGATTTTTTCATCTTTACTGAGGTTGGCAATTTTCAAATCCAGCAACCCACTTTGACGTGTTCCGTGCATATCACCAGGTCCCCTCAACTGCATATCGGTTTCGGCAATAACAAAACCATCCTGGGTACCTACCATGGTTTCCATGCGTTTTTTGGCCTCCGCCGAAAGCTTAATTCCCGTCATCAGAATACAATATGACTGGTCAGCTCCTCGCCCCACTCTGCCTCTAAGTTGATGCAACTGCGAAAGACCAAATCTCTCGGCACTTTCAATCACCATGACACTGGCGTTGGGCACATTGATTCCAACTTCGATAACGGTGGTGGCCACCATAATTTGGGTTTCTCCTTTGACAAACCGTGTCATTTCGTAATCCTTGTCAGCCGGTTTCATTTTGCCATGTACGATACTTACTGCATACCCGGGCAGGGGAAATGCCCTTACAATGCTTTCATACCCGTCATGAAGGTCTTTCAGATCAAGAGTTTCAGATTCATTGATTAAGGGGTACACCACATAAACCTGTCGCCCTTGCCTAATCTGTTCGCGCATAAACCCGAAAACTTTCAGGCGGTTGGTGTCAAACTTGTGAATGGTCTGGATGGGTTTACGGCCCGGGGGCAGTTCATCAATTACTGAAATATCCAAATCTCCGTAAAGGGTCATTGCCAATGTTCGTGGAATAGGAGTTGCTGTCATTACCAAAACATGAGGCGGAATGATATTCTTCTTCCAGAGTTTAGCGCGTTGGGCCACACCAAAACGGTGCTGCTCATCAATAACCACCATACCCAGGTTTTTGAAGACCACCACATCCTCAATAAGGGCATGTGTACCAATAAGGATTTTTAAATTCCCGTTTTTCAGGTCCTCAGCAATGACTTTCCTTTCAGCTTTACGGGTAGATCCTGTAAGCAATTTAATCTGAATACCAAGCCCTTCCAGCATTTTTGAAACAGACTCAAAGTGCTGGCTTGCCAAAACTTCGGTGGGAGCCATCAAGCATGCCTGGCAATCATTATCGAGCGCTATAAGCATACACATAACTGCAACGATGGTTTTTCCGCTTCCCACATCCCCCTGCAGTAGCCGGTTCATCTGCTTTCCACTGAGGGTATCACGCCGGATTTCTTTCACCACTTTCTTTTGGGCATTGGTAAGTTCAAACGCAAGATTGTTGTGGTAAAAGTCATTGAAGTGGCTTCCCACTTTTTTGAAAACATGACCACTAGACTCCTTGGTGCGCACATTCCTGAGGTTGAGCAGATGAAGCTGAATATAAAACAGTTCTTCAAACTTGAGCCTTGCCTGCGCCCTGGCAAGACTGCGTGCATCCCCGGGAAAATGAACATTTACCAGTGACTGCCTCAGCCCGGGCAACTTGAGTTCCTCCCTGACCCTGACAGGCAAAGTTTCATTGATATAGTCCTTAACCTGGGGAATCAGGGTTTTTACAAGGCGGCTTATCCCTTTGCTGTCAAGTCCCCGTGCTTTAAGTTTTTCTGTGGAGCTGTAAACAGGATGCATGGCCGATTTCTGGGTTATGGCGGAAGGGCTTACGGGTTCGGTCTCGGGGTGGGCAATATTGTATTTTCTGCCAAACCGGGAGGGTTTACCAAATACAATATACTCCTGACCGGGAACAAAATAATCTTTTAACCATCGAAACCCATTGAACCATATCAGTTCAATGGAGCTGCCATTGCTGTCGGTAAGCAAGGCGGTCATGCGTGTGGTTCGTTTCTTACCATGCAGCTGAACATGGCTCACATACCCCCTTATCTGAACCCAGGGCATCTCGTCAGTTATTTCATGAATGAGATAAAAACGGCTTTTATCTATATAGCGGAAAGGGTAAAAGTGCAGCAAATCCTCAAAACAAAAAAGCTGAATCTCTTTTTTCAGCAATTCAGCCTTTTGCGGACCTACTCCTTTTAGAAACTCAATAGGTGTTTTTAAAATATCTGAAGACATGCCTGCAACCAATGGGTTTTGGCATAAAGATAAATAATACGGCCTTAAAAAAAAAATCTCTGCAACAATTCCTGGGATCCGGAAACCGAAAAAAATTATTCCGAGATTTTGCGGGCATTGATTTCAACCTTAAGCAAGAAAAACTGGGTATGCTCATCATAAGGCAAAAACTGGTATACCAACTTGTTGCGTGTCCTTTTGGCGATTTCTATTAAACCCAGACCTGCTCCTCCTTTATCGGAAATGCGCCCTTCGGTGATTTGCTTGCGGTACATTTCCTTCAACTCATCGCGTGTTGCACCATTGACCTCCAACACAGCTTTCTCTAAATCCTCTTTCTTCTGGTTGGATACCTTATTGGAAGTAATAATATAGTAAGTGTCATCCTTTTTGCCAATCATAAACAAACCTTTACCGATATTATACTTATCGGTAATTTCATCAGAGTGCCGGGCCATGTTTTGCAGAGTCTCCACCATCACCGAATATACTTTCCTTATGGTTGACCTTTGCTCATCCTTGCGGTCCATATCTTCTTCTGCCATGGAGGTAAACATTTTGGTAATCTGATGATGAAATTCCCCCAGATATACAATGGAGATACCGTTTTCAGACATTTCATCATAAACATTCAACACTGATTTAATAAATCCTACACTAAGTTTCATATTTTATGAGGTTTAAATTTTTGCTAACACCTCCATTTCCAGGAGTGGGTATTTTAGATTTATTCACAAAAGCAAGGTTGCTAAATTATAAAAAAAAACGTTCATGAAATTACGTAAATTGCCTAATATTAACCGTGTGAATATCAGCAAAACCCGAAACTTTTGCTGTACAAAAACGGACACATATTTGTACAAATCCGCACAATCCGTTTTGCTGCAACAAAAAGACAACTCTCCAACAAGTCTATTAGCCACTGTTTTTCTGAACATTACAGTGTATGGCACAATGTTGGAATGGCAATAAAAATCCAAATAAGTGAAAACAAAAACAGAACGCGCAAAAGTCATGCAACCCACAAATTGTTATAAAATCATAAATACCATGAATACCATCAAAACTTTAACCCTAATTACATTTTTTTGTTTGACCACAGGAATAGCATCTGCTAAAGACTATGCCTCTTTAAAAGGGCAGTTGCGTGATGCCCAAACTGGCGAAGATTTAATCGGAGCCACTGTTTTTATAAATGAACTCAACACAGGAACCACCACCAATGAATATGGCTTTTACAGCCTTCGTATCCCAAAAGGTGCTTACACCATAACCTTTTCATACATCGGCTATGAAAGTCATACAAAAACCATAAAGCTACATAGCAATAAGGTGCTTAACACAGAGCTGGGGACCAGCTCAAAACTATTGGGAGAGGTAGTCATTTCAGGCGAAGAGCGCCCCGACCAAAACATTAAAGATGTTCGCATGAGCTCTGACAACTTGCGCATGGATTTGGTAAAATCTTTACCCGCCTTTTTAGGTGAAACAGATGTAATGAAATCACTGGTACTTCTGCCGGGTGTGAGTTCAGGAGGAGATGGCTCTACCGGCTTTTTTGTAAGAGGGGGAAACATTGATCAAAACCTCATCTTACTGGATGAAGCACCTGTTTACAATGCCTCCCATCTTATGGGTTTCTTCAGTGTTTTTAATGCTGATGCGCTCAAAGATGTTCAAATATATAAAGGGGGGATGCCCGCAAATTATGGCGGAAGGTTGTCTTCGGTGGTTGACATTCGTATGAAAGAGGGGAACTCTCGTGATTATGCCCTTGGAGGAGGTGTTGGCTCTATAGCAAGCAGGCTAACTTTTGAAGGCCCTATACAAAAGGAAGTGAGCAGTTTCATGCTGTCCGGAAGAAGGACCTATGCTGATTTGTTCCTGCCTCTTGCCTCTGACAGCAGCTTACGCGACAATAAACTTTATTTTTATGATCTTAACACCAAAGCCAACTACAGATTTTCTGACAATAACAGACTTTTTATTAGTGGCTATTTTGGTAGAGATGTTCTTAAGTTCAATGATGAGTTTAGCATGGGCTGGGGAAACAACACAGCTACTATGCGATGGAACCACATTTTTAACAGTAAAATTTTCTCCAACTTTACGCTTATTTACTCTCACTATGATTATCTTATGGGATTTGATTATGGTGTAAATGGATTCAACTGGACCTCTGACATCCACAATTATTCAATAAAAGCCGATTTCACCTGGTATCCCAACACTGAACATACAGTAAAGTTTGGACTGCAAAGTATTTACCACAGCTTTAACCCGGCCAATATTACCGGCCAGGGAGACCAGTCGGCCGTTAATGATTTTTCAATACCAGGGAGCAATGCCCTGGAACAGGCCCTTTATATTTCCAATGAACAACGTATTACGCATCGGCTAGCACTTGAATATGGCCTCAGATATTCCTTGTTCAGCAGCCTGGGCAAGAACAAGGTCTACCAACTTGATGATGACTACAACATAACGGGAGTTAAGGAGTATGACCATGGCGAGATATACCATCATGACCACGGGGCAGAACCCCGTTTTAGCCTGGCATATACTCTTTCAGCCAACCAGTCGGTTAAAGCATCCTACAACCGAACTCGACAGTATCTGCAACAAACCAATGTTACAGCCACAGGCACACCCCTGGACATTTGGTTTCCTGCCAGCCCTAACGTGAAAGCCCAAACAGCAAACCAGTGGGCCATAGGATACTTCCGACATTTCATGAATCACACATGGGAAACTTCCCTTGAAACCTATTACAAAAACATGAACCATCAGCTTGACTTTAAAGATCATGCAGAAATTTTGCTCAACCCCAAAATGGAAGCCGATTTGCGAGCAGGTAAAGCCTGGTCATACGGGGCTGAATTTTTAATTCAAAAAACCCAAGGCCCCTTTAAGGGTTGGTTCAGTTATACCTGGTCAAGGACGTGGCAGCAAATTGAAGAAATAAACCATGGCGAAAAATACCCTGCTGCTTTTGATCGCCCCCATGATCTTTCAGTGGCTCTTTCTTACGATATCTCTACCAGGATAAACATCGCAGCAAACTGGGTTTACCATAGCGGCAAACCTGTTACACTTCCCATTGGAAGGTATGAGTATGGCAATGTGGTAATCCCTTTTTATGCAGACAGAAATGACTCACGACTGCCGGATTACCACAGGCTGGACCTTTCTCTTACCATACACTCACAAAAAAAACCTGACAGACGCTGGGAAGGAAGTTGGAATTTCTCTGTTTACAATGCTTACCACCAAAAGAATATATTTTCTTACACTTTCAGGCAAAACGAAGACAATGTGCACCAAACGGATGCATACAAACTCTACCTCTTTGGCATTTTGCCCTCAGTAACCTATAATTTCAAATTTTAATATTCAAAAGGCATGGTCTATAACATATTTCGTCAAAAGCAACTGCCAATGAAATTTACAGAATCCATATTCAAGTTAGCAGTAGTAGCTCTATCTCTTATTCTTTTGTCATGTGAAGAAAAGTTTGATATTCCACTACAGCAAAGCGCTCCACAAATACTTGTGGTGGATGGAATGATTACTTCAGACACTACTCAGCACGAAGTTTTTTTAAGCTACACAGGAAATTTTTATATGGAAGAAGAAACCCCTCGGGTTTCAGGTGCTGAAGTAAAAATTGTTGATGACCTGGGAAATACTTTTATCCTGCAGGAATCCCAACCTGGTAAGTACATCACTGATAGTACTGTTTACGGCGTCATTGGCGCCACCTATACTCTGCAAGTAAAAAACAAAGGGAGCCTGTATGAAGCCAGCAGCACAATGAAAAGGGTTCCTGCAATTGACTCCCTGGATTACAGGTGGGACAATCAACTGGGTTACTACCGCATACTCCTATACGGTAATGAGCCCAAAGGCAAGGGAGATAATTACATGTGGCATCTTTATAAAAACTCTCAGCGGGTTACCGATCAAGTCAGCAAAGTCCAGGTTGCCAATGATGAATTTATAGATGGGAACTATATTAACGGCTTTAAAGTAGATTGGTGGGACAATGCATTTGATTTCCAGATAGGAGATACCATTACCGTGGCTCAGCACTCTATAACTACAGAAGCATTTGATTATTTTTTGGCTGTTTTAGCAGAGCATAACAATGGCGAGGCAAACCTAAACCCGCCGGCAAACATCACATCCAATGTAAATAATGGAGCCCTGGGCCTCTTTCATGCCTCTGCAGTGAAGTATGCAACCATTATTATTGAATAAATTAATGTATCGACACCAGGTCTTAACTTTTCATTCGAATATAATTGTGTTAAGTATTTGGCTAGATGCCTGCCCTGCCATATGCGGGGGATCTTGCATGAACACAAGGCTCAAAAAAGAGATGAAATATTGGTCATGCAAAACCCATTGCACATTGCGGGAAAGACTCCATTGCAAACACTTAGCTAATTTTAATTTTGAAAATTCCTTTCGATTATTTGTAAAATAGCTCAGCAGGTATATAATTAAGCTGACCAAAAAACTTACCCCAAAATTGAACATTTTGGGGGTTTTGGGTTTAAAGCAACAGGGAGTTGATGGACTATCAATCTGCCCGGGTAAATGGATAACTAGAAGATTAATTGATCTGTGGCAATATCCTAAAAGATACATTTTCAGAAGAATAAAACATCCGGGCACTGAAAACGCCATCAAAAAGGATAATTTTTCCATAACTTTGCCCTGCTTAACCAAACCCAAAACGTATTCGCAGAGCTCAAACAAATACCGGTGCATACCACACCCCTTTTTTTGCTAACATTGCGATGCACTGATAAAGAGATAGGAGAACAATACGACAGGTCACTGACAATAAGTTTACTAAAAAAATAGATAAATAAAAAAACGTTCTTGCACGTTTTCGCATCCTCTGTTTTTGGCATAGCAGGTTCAAGCGATATGAAACGGTCATTGCCAAAAGGAGAAAGGCGTCAGACAAAAGGATAACTTAAGTTGTTTTTTAATGAAGCTTAAAGAGATAAAGGCTCCCGTAGAGCAACACATACAGGAATTTGAAAAACAATTCCGGGACTCCATGAAAAGCAAGGTACCTTTGCTTGACAAAATAACCCGGTATATTGTAAAACGCAAAGGAAAACAAATGCGCCCGCTTTTTGTGTTTTTCACTGCCGGATTATGCGGGGATATCAACAAACGTACATACAGGGCTGCCTCATTGATAGAGTTGCTGCACACAGCTACCCTTGTTCACGACGACGTGGTGGACGACTCCAACGAACGCCGTGGATTCTTTTCCCTCAATGCCCTTTGGAAAAACAAAATATCTGTTTTGGTGGGTGACTATCTGCTTTCACGGGGACTACTCCTGTCTTTGGAAAATGATGATTTTGATTTGTTGAAAATTGTATCCAATTCGGTCAGAGAAATGAGTGAAGGGGAGTTGCTTCAGCTGGAAAAAGCCCGCAGCCTTGATATCAAAGAAGATGTGTATTTTGAAATTATCACCAAAAAAACGGCATCCCTCATTGCCTCTTGTTTTGAGTGTGGGGCTGCTTCGGCAGGTGCCGACAAGCAAACGCGGGAGAATCTTCAGCTTATGGGGAGGTATACCGGCATTGCTTTCCAGATAAAAGATGACTTGCTTGATTTTACTAATGGCACAAACACTGGTAAACCAGCCGGAGGGGACATCAAGGAACGAAAAATGACCCTTCCATTGATATACCTGCTCGAACAAAGTAGCTTTCTGGAAAAACGCAAGATAATTGACATTGTGAAAAACCACAATTTCGATTTGGACAAAGTGGCTTCCCTTATAGAAAAAATTGAAAAAAGTGGTGGGATGGATTATGCCCGTAAAAAAATGAACGAATACCTTTCAAAAGCCTTTGAAATACTGGAAACGCTGCCTGACAATGCGTATAAAAAATCCCTTCGCGATTTGGTGCAGTTTACCATTGACAGAGAGCATTAAATACATAGATTTACCGGGTTAAACCTGTATTTTCCGAGTATGATGGCCACTCTCTTGAAACGGATTGCGGTGCATGAACCCTTCCTGGGGGTTACTCAGTATTGTTCTCAATGGCAGTTTCTGCTTTCTCATCACCATTCTCGTCTTCTCCTTCCAACATATGGTTGGCCCTGTCCAGCAAGTTGCGACGGTCCTCCTCCAGCTGAATACTATCCTGTATTTCTTGCTGACGCCGCTCTTCAGCAGATGGTCCGCAAGATACAAGCAGGCCAGCCAATGCCGGCAAAAAAATGAGTTTTGCAAATACCTTTTTCATAATTTTTCTGTAAATTTTTTACATGTGATATAAACACCCAACGGTAACTGAATTATTTATCAGTCCCTTGTTAATACAACGCTATAAAATTATAAAAAATACCCATCCACTCTACGGTAATAAAATGCAATACCCTTGATCAAATGGCCGGGTTTGTGTATTTTTGTTGGAAACGTTTCATTTTAAAAAAAAGCACTTATGACACATCAATTACCCGCTCTGCCGTATTCAGCGAATGCGCTTGAGCCCGTTATCAGCGAAAGAACCATCCATTTTCACTATGGGAAACACCATCAGACCTATGTGAATAAGCTCAATGACCTTATAAAAGGTACTGAGTTTGAAGGTGCTACCCTTGAAGAGATCATCAAAAAAGCCGAAGGAGGTATTTTTAACAACGGGGCCCAGGTTTGGAATCATACCTTTTACTGGAACTGCCTCCAGGGTGGTGGGCAACAAGAACCCCAAACGCCTCTTATGCAAGCCATAGAGGATAAATTTGGTTCGTTTGAAAAATTTAAAGAAGAGTTTGCCAATGCTGCAGCAACACAGTTTGGTTCAGGATGGGCATGGTTGGTTAAGAAGCAGGATGGCTCCCTGGAAATTGTCAAGACACCCAATGCCGAGAACCCTATGCGGAATGGACACACTCCACTGCTGACATGCGATGTGTGGGAGCATGCCTACTACCTGGATTATCAAAACCGCAGACCCGATTACGTCAAAGAATTCTGGAAAATTGTTGACTGGGAAAAAGTTTCCCATCGGTTTTAAAAGTAGTGCTCACCCGAGCATTACATTTTTCCATCCCCCAATAAAAAAACTGGCCGGTAACCACTCCGGCCAGTTTCAATCCACAATTAAATAACCACAAAAACTAATACACTGTAATACCAAATTAGGTATTGGTACTATCAGGTTTGTTTGCCTGAAACAAAAGTAGACTATTTTGCGGGTTGACTGAACCAAAAAAAGTTAATTCTAGTTAACCATCCTTAACATGTTAATACATCACATAAATGGAATTTTATACACTTGCTCTACCGACATTGATTTTAACTTATATAGCTAGATTAAATTTTGTTAAATAACAAAGAGAAGCCGGTAAGTGTTTGTAATTTTACAATATATCATCAAACCAATAAGCACGTTTGTCCCGGCAATACCATGAGAAAAAATTTCATCATATTTGTTATAGTTATCATTACAATTTCTCTTCTGGGGTTGGTTGGCATACAACTATACTGGATCAGCAATGCTTTCCTGGTTAAGGAATCAAACTTTAACCGGGGAGTGAGTGATGCTATTTCATCAGCTATATACAAATACAATAAGATTGAGATGGCCAACATCATTTCCAAGCGCCAGCAACAGGACAGCCAGGTTGGTCGTTTTTTCAGCGTGCTGGATTCCATTAACCGCGATTACTACCGTCAGTTTATCAGCCCGGGTGGGCTAAATACCATGGATGATGAAAACACCTCCTCCGAACCTGCCAGGGAACCCTCCGGGATTTTTACCGACCCCTTCAATGAGAGCTGGCAATCATCAACACCGGATACCTTGCTGTCATCAAATCAGAAGAATAGCCATAGCCAGGGGGGATATGCCAGAAGCCGGGGATTTTCTGATTCACCCTACGACGCCTTCCTGGATTTTTTTCAGCGCACCAAGATTGTCAATGATTTGTTCGACGATCTTTTTTCCAACAATCTGAACTATAGCACCTCGTCCGAAGAAGGGCAAAACCTAATGGATTCGCTCATTGGCAATGAACTTGATCGCCATGGCATCAAAACCAGCTATGAATTTGGCATTTACGACCCGGTGTATAATACAATTTTGGCTGAAAAAACCGGCCAATATACCCAGGAGTTGATGGAGTCAGGTTATGTATTCAGCCTTTTCCCCGATGATGTTTTTCGCAACCCTGAGTTTTTGCTGGTTTATTTCCCCAACCAAAACACATACCTGCTTACACAAATGAATGTAATGACTGCCGTTTCCGCAGTTTTCATTTTAGTTATCATCAGTTCATTTACTTACACAATTATTACCATTTTTCGCCAAAAGAAGTTATCTTTGATAAAAAATGACTTCATTAACAATATGACTCATGAGTTAAAAACCCCCATTTCAACGATATCTCTGGCATGTCAGGCGTTAAAAGACCAGGACGTGCAAAAGTCGGAAGTGTTATACCAAAACTACATCAATGTAATCAACGAAGAGAATAAAAGGTTGGGGTCGATGACTGAAAAAGTACTGCAAACAGCACAATTAGAGAAGGGTAAGTTGCGTTTAAATAAAGTTGGTTTTGATGTTCATGAAGTGATAGAAAATGCCATCAAAAAAATCGACCTACAACTCAAAACCCGGCACGGAAACATCAGTACAAACCTTAGTGCAGAGTTTAGTTTTATTGAAGCAGACAAAGTACATTTGACCAACGTAATCTTTAACTTACTGGACAACGCCATAAAGTACTCCATGGAAAAACCAGAAATCGTTCTTTCTACCGAAAATGTGAACAAGGGCATTGTAATACATGTTAAAGATAATGGGATGGGTATCAGCAAGGCAGATCAAAAAAAGATATTTGATACATTATACCGGATTTCTACCGGGAATATACACAATGTGAAAGGCTTTGGAATTGGCTTAAGCTATGTCAAAGCCATTGTTGAACTACATGGCGGGTACATCAGATTGCAAAGTGAACCCAAAAAAGGATCGAAGTTTTCCGTTTTTGTTCCCTTTGGTTTTGAGTAGTATCCATCAAAACTTAATAAAAATTGATTTAGGAGGTAATTATGGATTATAAAAAAGTGAAAATTTTGTTGGCAGAAGATGACCCTAACCTGGGGACCATTCTTAAAGCTTTCCTGGAAGCCAAAGGCTTTCCGGCTAAACTTGCCGTTAATGGTGTTGAAGCCCATAATATGTTTTTGAAGGAATCTTTCGATTTTTGCATTTTTGATGTAATGATGCCCGAAAAAGATGGTTTTACCCTGGCCAAAGATATTCGTAAAATTGATAAAAAAGTTCCCATTCTCTTCCTTACGGCCAAAACTATGCAGGAGGATGTCATTGAAGGGCTTAAACTAGGTGCAGATGACTACCTGACAAAACCATTCAGCATGGAGGAATTGCTGCTGCGTATCAATGCTATTATCAGACGTGCAAACCTTGATGATGCTTCAGCATCGCAGAAAACCTTTTTCCATATTGGAGATTACACCTTTGACTTTGCAAGACAAATTCTTGCCTACAAAGGTGAAGAGCAAAAGCTTACTTCCAAAGAAGCTCAGCTGCTCAAAATGCTTTGTGATTTTACCAACGAGGTACTGGACCGTTCACTGGCACTCAAAAAAATATGGCTTGACGATAACTACTTCAATGCCAGAAGCATGGATGTTTATATCGCCAAGCTTAGAAAGTACCTTAAAAAAGATCCCACCGTGGAGCTACTCAATGTTCACGGCAAAGGGTTTAAGCTTATTGTAAACGAAGATTCTAGTGTTGAGTAAATAACGGGAAGCACATCCACCCTTATGCTCAATGCTGTATTGGCCCAAAAGGCTGCCCGTAAAATGCGGGCAGCCTTTTTTAGTTGATCATCAACCCGAACTTGCAAAACACACTCACCTGGCAGGCTAACACTAATCATTGCGTAAGGGCTCAACCGGATTGGTAGCCGAAGACTTGAGTACATGGTAGCCAACCGTTAGCAGGGTAAGAACCAGTGCCAGCAGTGATGCCACAACGAATGGTGTGGCAGCAAGATCAATACGCAAAGCAAAAGTATCCAGCCAACGGCTCATGGCATAATAGCTCAGAGGAACCGCAAACAACAGGGAAACTCCCACCAGCAAAAGAAACTCTTTACTCATGGTCTTTAGCAAGCTCATGATGCTTGCTCCCAAAACCTTGCGGATGGCAATCTCTTTTGAGCGCTTTTCCACCATAAAAGAGGCCAGGCCAAAAAGCCCAAGGCAGGCAATGATTACCGCGAAGGCAGAAAAAGAAACAAACAACATCCCTAATCGACTTTCCCTGTCATAGAGCTTTTCCAGGGTATGATCCAGAAAACCATACTCCAACAACTCATCCGGGCTGTATGCCCTCCAGGTGTTTTGAATATGCTCCCTGCCGTCAGAATGGTTCCCGCCATGTAACTTCACACTAGCCATATTCAGAGCCCTATCCCCCCATATCATCACAAGGGGGCCTACAGGTTGATGCAGTGAATTGTAATGAAAATCGGGGATTATACCCACAATTCGATAGTTACCATAAGCAGCGGCAACCTCTCCATGGATGACTTGGGAGTAGGGTTCTCCTGACAGACCCATTAACCGCAACCATTGCTGGTTCACCACAACAGCATTTCCCTGGTCAGTGGGGTTGTCGCGGGTAAAGGCACGTCCGGCAAGCAGCTCCAGCTCCATCATGGAGAAGTATTCCGGTGTCATGGGCCAGAAAGTAAACTGGCGGGCTTCACCATCTACTACCAGCCCTTCCTGCCAAAACACACTACCAGGTAGGCTGTTGCTCAGGGCAACCTCCTGAATGGATGGATGAGAAAGCAGTGCCTGGCGAAAACTATCCCAATTTTGCCGCACACGCGCATTGGTCTGAAAGTGTAGGATGTTTTCTTTCTCAAAACCCGTTTCACGTGACTTCATGAATTGTAACTGTTCATACACAATCATCGTACCTGCTATCAATGCCACTGATACAGAAAACTGGAACACAATCAACACCTTACGGAACAACGCGGCACCCTTACCCTTTACGGATGACCCACGCAGTGTTTCTGCGGGCTGGAAGGCTGAAAGATAAAATGCCGGATACACACCACTCACGATTCCTATGATCACAGCACCCAGCATGAAAACAATGAATAGGTTGATATAACCAAAATTTTTCAATGCGATGTTGGTATCAGCCACATAGTTAAACCAGGGAAGCATAACTTCCACCAGGGCAAAAGCTAAAACAACCGCTATAACAGTTAAACCCACTGACTCCGTAATAAACTGAAGGATCAGTTTTCCCCGGTCGCTGCCCAATAACTTTCGGATACCGGTTTCTCTTGCTCTACCAGCTGATCGTGCCGTAGAGAGATTCACAAAATTGATGATGGCGATACAAAGAATAAAAACGGCAATGGCAAGAAATGCCAGGGAAGTAGTTTTGTTTCCATGTAATACCATGGTCTCGTGTGGGATGGTGTTGGTAAAATATATATCGGCCACAGGGCGAAGATTGGCATCATAGTCAAAATCTATACCTAAACGCTCTAAAATAAAATCTTTTAGATGGCTGTCAAGGGCTTGTTCAACCAGCACAGCATCAGCATCAGGATGCAATTTCACATAAGTCAGGTGATTCCACTCTCCTGTACTTTCTAAATAAGAAGGAGAATAAATGTCTCCAAACAAAGCAAAGTTCCCAATAGCGTCCACCCTAATGTGAAAGCGATTGATGTCTTCAATCACACCTGTAACAAGCAAATTATAGTTATTGTCCAACCTGATAACCTCGCCCACCACCTGCGTGGTTCCAAAAAGTCTTTCCGCCTGACTGCGGGTAAGAACAATGCTGTTTTTATCGTTCAGCGCATGTTGTGGCGTCCCGTGGATAAAAGTAAAATCAAAAAAGTCAAATACGGTTGAATCGGCCATGATTAGATGGGGTATTTTAAGCGCCTCTTGTTTATCCTCTAACAAAACCGTGGCATTATGGCCCCAGTTATTATTCATACGTAGGGTTTTTTCCACTTCCGCAGAATACTCATGTATCACCCTACCATAAACAGGCCCCAGGATACCCCATTCTCCAAATTCAACCCGGTAGATACGAGAATGGTTTTCATACCAGCGGTCATAAGAAAACTGATCGTATAAGAACAAACTGATAAAAATGAACAAAGCAACTCCCAGGCTAAAGCCAAGAATATTGAGTGCGGCATAAAACTTATGCCTGGAGATGCTCCTTACGGAAGTTTTAAAATAGTTTTCTACCATTTTGTTCCGGAGAATTTAAGTACAATTAATAAATCTATACTAAAAAGACATAAAAAACATACCATTTTGCATACATGTCTGTACTACAACCCCTTACGCCACCTACCATCTATTTAAATAAAAAAAAAGAGCCTGGAAGTGACCGAAAATGAACGCACCGATGTTCGATTAGGAACACTCACTCCCATCCATTTGGCAAGTATTTTACCACAAAGGGTTTTGGGGTTTTTATGATACAACAAGCGCACTTTTCCTTTGAATAAGTATTAAGGGTTTCGTATATTTGCACATTAATTTGTAATCAATCTAAATAAAGATAATCTTGTCAACATTACACCCCTATCATTTGTTACCCCCGGTAATTGTAGAAGGGTAAAATCTAATCAGCTCATGGCAGAAGAAAAAAACAACGAAATTCTTGATGAACTTACGCAAAGTGAGTACAAGTATGGTTTTTATACGGATATCGAAATGGATCAGGCGCCCAAAGGCCTGACCGAAGATACCATTCGCTTTATATCAGCCAAAAAAAAGGAGCCTGAATTTATGCTGGAGTTTCGGCTGAAGGCTTTCAGGCACTGGAAAACCCTTAAGGAACCCAAGTGGGCACATGTACATTATCCCCCAATAGATTTCCAGGATATCATTTACTACTCGGCACCCCGTAAAAAGCCCAAGTATGAAAGCTTAGATCAGGTGGATCCTGAATTATTGGAAACCTTTGATAAACTGGGCATACCTTTGGGTGAACAGAAAAAATTGGCGGGTGTTGCTGTGGATGCCGTAATGGACAGTGTATCTGTAGGCACTACTTTCCAGAAGACCCTGGAAGAAAAGGGCATCATATTTTGCTCGTTCAGTGAAGCACTGCAAAAGCACCCTGAACTGGTAAAAAAACACATAGGAACTGTAGTACCTTATACCGACAACTTCTATGCTGCTCTAAATTCAGCTGTTTTCAGTGACGGTTCCTTTTGTTACATCCCCAAAGGCGTGAGGTGCCCATTGGAACTTTCCACGTATTTCCGTATCAATGCCGCCAACACCGGTCAGTTTGAAAGAACGCTCATTGTTGCTGAAGAGGGAAGCTACGTAAGCTATATGGAAGGATGCACGGCCCCCATGAGAGATGAAAACCAGCTGCACGCTGCCATTGTAGAAATTATCTCAAAAAAAGATGCAGAAGTAAAATATGCGACCGTGCAAAACTGGTGGCCAGGCGACAAAAAAGGCAAAGGCGGAGTTTATAACTTTGTAACCAAGAGAGGTCTTTGTGAAGGAGAAAACGCTAAAATTTCCTGGACCCAGGTTGAAACAGGTTCGGCTATTACCTGGAAGTACCCCAGTGTGATACTGATGGGTGACAACTCGGTGGGAGAGTTTTACTCTGTGGCCGTAACCAACAACATGCAACAGGCAGATACCGGTACCAAAATGATACACCTGGGGAAAAACACCAAAAGCACCATCATTTCCAAAGGGATATCAGCCGGGCTAAGCAACAACAGTTACCGGGGACTGGTGAAAACCACCCGTCGCGCTGAAAATGCACGAAACTTTTCGCAATGTGACTCTTTGCTGTTGGGCGATCGCTGTGGTGCCCATACATTCCCCTATGTGGAGGTGGGCAACAAATCCTCCATTGTAGAGCACGAAGCCACCACCAGCAAAATATCTGAAGACCAACTCTTTTATTGTTTGCAAAGAGGAATCGACATGGAAGGAGCCATCGGTCTGATAGTAAATGGATATGCCAAAGAGGTTCTGAGCAAGCTTCCCATGGAGTTTGCCGTCGAAGCACAAAAACTCCTCTCCATTAGCCTGGAAGGAAGTGTGGGCTAACCACCGCACCGTAGTTTACTTTGTTATAAACTATTTTATAATTCAAACACATGAATATGAAATCAATCGCATTTAAATCCAAGATCGAAAACAACAAAATTCCGGTTCCCGAAGGCAACTTTGCAGACCTGAAAGACATGAATCTTAAAGAGGTTCGTGTGATTGTGCTGATGGAAGAAGTTGAGGAATTTGATGATGAAGCATTTGAAGAATTCACCAAACAGTTTTTCAAAAAATATTCATCCAACCTTGATCGAATAAAACAAATGTTAGACAACACGAAAGAATAAAACCATGTTAGATATTCAAAACCTGAAAGTTTCCATTGAAGGAAAAACCATTCTGAAAAATTTCAACCTCAAAGTAAACAAAGGCGAAGTTCATGCCATCATGGGCCCCAACGGTACTGGTAAAAGCACGCTTGCTTCGGTTATTGCAGGGCGGGAGATGTTTGATGTAGATGAAGGTAGCATCACCTATATGGGACAGGATCTCTTTGAAATGGAGCCTGAAATTCGCGCCAGGGAAGGTATTTTCCTGGGTTTCCAGTACCCGGTGGAAATTCCCGGGGTAAGTATGGCCAACTTTTTACGAACTGCTATCAACGAAAGGCGCAAGTACCATGACCTGGAACCCCTTAGCGGTGCAGAGTTTTTGAAGCTTATGCAACAAAAGCAAAAAATGGTTGATATCCATAGCAAGCTCACTAAACGTTCTGTCAATGAAGGTTTTTCCGGGGGAGAGAAAAAGAAAAATGAAATTTTCCAGATGGCCATGCTTGAACCCAGGCTTTCCATCCTGGATGAAACAGACTCCGGCCTGGACATCGACGCACTGAAGGTAGTAGCCAATGGCGTTAACAACCTGCGCAGCCCCGAAAACTCAACCATCGTCATCACCCACTACCAGCGCTTGCTTGAATACATTATCCCTGATTACGTCCATGTTCTTTTCGATGGCAGAATTGTGAAAAGTGGAGGTAAAGAACTTGCCATCCAACTGGAAGAGAAAGGTTATGAATGGATACGAAAAGAAGCTGGTGTAGAAGAAGCCATGTAATTATCAAATTTACTGACAATGCAACACATTACCCAAAATATTACTGCCGAAGAGCAGATGTTCAGGTTGTTCCAGGAAAACCTGGACACCCTGAAAGGACAGGAGCCAGAGAGCATTTCACGGCTCAGGCAAAAAGCCGCCGAAAATTTTCATAAAAACGGGTTCCCCCATGAAAAAACGGAAAACTGGCGCTTTACAAGCCTGGATCCCCTGTTTCAAAGTGAATATCATCACGACTTTACCAACCAAAGCCGGCCTTTTGATATTGAAAAAATTTTCACCTGCGATGTATACGATCTGGATACTTTCAGCGTAACCTTGCTCAACGGCTGGTTCGTGTACAAAAATGCCCCCCTTACCAGGCTTAGCAACGGTACCATTATCGGCGGGCTTTCAAAGGCCATGGAAGTTTATCCCGACCTGGTTGAAAAATATATGGGCCAGGCAGCCAACCTTGAACAGCCCGGTTTGGCAGCTCTCAACACCGCCTTTTTCCAGGATGGACTGTTTATCTACGTTCCCCGGGATGTAGAACTTGAAAAGCCCATACAGCTTATCAATATTGTAGATTCAGAAAATCCACTGATGATACACCCCAGGCACCTGGTGGTGCAGGAGAAAAACAGTAAACTAACCCTTGTTCATTGTGACCATTCACTCACACACAACGTTAGCTTTTCCAACAGCCTTTCCGAAACATTCCTGGATGAACATGCTATACTGGATTTTTACAAGATCCAAAACAAAGGGCCAAACTCCGCTGTGATCAACAATGCCTTTTTCCGTCAAAAACATCAAAGTAAACTTACCTCCCACTCTCTGATTTTGAACGGAGGGTTTACAAAAAATATGATAACAGCTACCCTTGAAGACCCCCAAACAAGTGCAGTCCTTAACGGGCTTTCTCTGGTAGATAGCAACCAGCATGCCGACAACCAGCTCCTTGTTGACCATGTAGCGCCAAATTGCCAAAGTGAACAGCTCTATAAAGGAATCCTGGATGATGAAGCAACTGCTGTTTTTAGTGGTAAAATTATGGTGCGCAAAGACGCCCAGAAAACACTGGCCTATCAAAACAATAAAAACATTTTGCTTACAGATGATGCAAGAGCCAACGCCCAACCACAGCTGGAGATTTATGCTGATGACGTAAAATGCAGCCACGGTGCAACGGTGGGGCAACTCGATCCGGAGGCGATGTTCTATCTCAGATCACGCGGACTTTCAGAACGCACAGCACGCCAAATGTTGATGTATGCCTTTGCCGGTGAAGTGGTACAACGAATTTCCATTGAGCCCCTCAGGGAAAGAATTGACCACATGGTTGAGAAAAGACTCAAAGGAGAGCTCACCATCTGTGATCAGTGTGTATTGCACTGTAACAGCAAAGAGCCCACTGTTTTCAACATTGATGCAAGCAAATTATAACTCTTTTAGGAACATAGAAACAACCCTTAGTCTCTAAAAACAAAACCTATATTTTTACAAAACATGCCTTTCAATTTTCAAAAATTACGTAGTGAGTTTCCTGCTCTTCATCAAAAAATAAACAAACGCCCCCTTGTTTATTTAGATAATGCCGCGACCACCCAAAAACCCCGAGCTGTTATTGAAAGGCTTACACAATACTATAATTCTGAAAACAGCAATATTCACAGGGGTGCCCATTTTTTAAGCCAGCAGGCTACCCTCGCTTATGAGGAAGCGCGCAAAACAACCCAGATGTTTATCAATGCGGCTTTTGACCATGAAGTTCTTTTCACACGGGGTACCACCGAAGCTATCAACCTGGTTGCCCATTCTTTTTTTAAGAAGTTTGTCAAACAAGGGGATGAAATTATTGTGTCGGCCATGGAGCATCACTCCAACATTGTTCCATGGCAAATTGCCTGTGAAAACCATGGAGCAACCCTGAAAGTCATCCCCATGGATGATCGGGGTGTTTTGGATATGGAAGCCTACAGACAATTGCTCAACGAAAAAACCCGTCTTGTGGCTGTAACCCACGTGAGCAACGCTTTGGGCACCATCAACCCCGTAAAAGAAATCATAAATACCGCCCATAAGTTTGACGTACCTGTTCTCATTGACGGGGCCCAGGCGCTCTCACATATGAAAGTGGATGTACAGGAGCTGGATTGTGACTTCTACTGTTTTTCCGGGCATAAAATATATGGCCCAATGGGGGTTGGCGTATTGTATGGCAAAGAGGAATGGCTAAACCAAATGCCCCCCTATCAAGGTGGCGGGGAAATGATAAAGGAAGTTACTTTTGAAAAAACAACTTTCAATGAACTCCCCTTTAAGTTTGAAGCAGGAACCCCTAATGTGGGGGATGTTTTGGGCATGGAGGCAGCCATGCGTTTTATTTCTTACCTGCGGATGGATGAAATTGCTGCGCACGAAAAGGATTTACTACAATACGGCATGCAGCAATTGAAAACCCTGGATAATATCCGCTTTATTGGCACCGCCCCTGAAAAAACATCGGTAATTTCGTTCATTTTCAATGATATTCACCCTTACGATACAGGCACAATCCTCGACAAACTAGGAATTGCCGTACGTACCGGTCACCATTGTGCACAACCCGTAATGGATTACTTTGGCGTACCTGGTACCGTAAGGGCTTCATTTGCCATATATAATACCAGGGATGAAATTGACATCCTGGTAGAGGGGTTGAAAAAAGTGAGAGAAATGTTTGGCTAACAGTTACAAACAATACTTTAAAAACGATAGCCCACAGTAAAGTAGTTGTTTGTATCCAATATTTTCTGCACATCACTACGGAGCAAATTGCTGACTCCTTTTCGGTGGGTATATCCCATATAAAAACGGAACACCTCAAGGCCGACACCCAGGCTATAACCCCACTCCTCCTGTTCAAAATCATCGAAGTCAATGGTATTGCCAGCAGTTCTACCTCCCAGGTTATATCTGTAATAGGCTCCTCCAAAAACGTAGAGCCTCACATCATTGCCATGGGCTCGCGGAGTGCCAAACTGCAAATTGACCGGAGCAGTAATAGAGTGCCTTCTGAAGCTACCCCCCTCTGTCTCACTGCCATTAAAGTCGTACAAAACTTCTGGCTGCAAAGTAAAAAACGTTCCCAGGGGCACCTGGAAAAAGAACCCTCCCGAAAAGTTAAACACTCTGTTGGCCCGAAAAAACTCATCTTCGTAGCGGTGGTGCCCTGCTCCGTAATTCATCACAAAACCTGTATATAATCTTTTGCTGCGCCCTTCTGCAATTCTTTCTGCACGGGCCACCACAGCAGGCACCGGTTCAAGTTTATCTTTAGCAGATAATTCGGCAACAAGCTCTTTCATCAATGAATTGATTTTATACATCCCTTCATAGTCAAGCAAGTCATAAGTATCCCCGGGTTTATGGTAGGGAGAGTTGGTGCCGGTAAAAACATGAATGGCCGGAATTCCTTTTCTTTCGAAAGGTGCCGAATCAGTCCGACGTTGAATATTTTGTGCTGTTTTACTGATCTGGATAGACTGTTGGTCGGCAACCTCTTCAGCCAGCCTTACTCCTCCTTCCAGGGATGCCATGTTTTTTAACTCAACTCCTTGATTGGCTTCATACATGCCAACCATATCCATACTAAACATTACTTTGATACTCTCCAATGGCACGGGGCTATTGTTTACAAAATATTCTGAACCGATTAGGCCACTCTCCTCGGCATCAAAGGCTACGATAATGAGGCTGCGCTTGAGTAGATGAGGATTTTGTGCAAAATAACGTCCCAGCTCTATGATGGAGGCTACCCCTGATGCATTATCGTCAGCCCCGGGAAAAACCACCCTTTCTTCATTTTTCAACTCATATCCCAGGTGATCATAATGAGCTCCCAGGATAATGTATTCATCTTTCCTTTCCGGGTCAGAGCCTTCAACCACACCGGCAATATTGTAAGCTTTGATCCAGGCAAGGTGTTGCCTGAAACTAAACGGTAAGAGATAATCTGCACCCAGGGGTTGAATACCTGCATCCCTAAACTGGTTGACAATGTATTCCCGGGCCCGTCCGGCACCGTCAGTTCCCAAGCCCCGTCCTTCCAAAGAGTCATGAGCAAGTATTTCGACATGGGTGCGCAGGCTTTGTATATCATCCTGTGCAAAAAGGAAAAAGGCTTGCAGTAAAAGCAAACTTCCGGTAACAGTTTTACGAATAATTTTCATTAGAAAATAATTTGTTTAATTCATTGGACTAATGGAACTTGCATGACCTTACTTTATTCGCAAATTACATTCATATTGGTGCTCATGAGCTCACTTCGTTCGGTTCATCTTCTTTTTTGAACGTTCGCTGCTCATGCAAGTTTCATCAAAACATATTTTAGTTAAGGCTCCAAAAAAACGTTTGCGGCTCTTTGAAGTGCAAGAATAAACCTGTGCCCGTTTTATTCAAAGTTAATTTATTTTTTATTGTTTTCACTTTCGTGCAAAATTAACGCATTAAGTTGATGACCCAAATCAGCAACAACCCGGGGATGAGCCTTTGGATTATAATAAACAGCAGGACAGCCCAGAATTTTAACAATCCTGGAGATTCCGCGGGTTACACACCTGTTAATTATGGGCTAAGCCGGCAGGTTTTCCCATGATTCATCTCTACTCATCTGCTCTCTTGCCTATTGAAAAAGCAAGTAGAGGATACCCATATAACAATGGGACGGCCAAACCGACTAAATGATTACAGCTACACAACTGATTTGTTTTGGATAAACAAAATTTGTAATCGTTTAGCGGCCAAATCCACAGACTTGTTCTAACTTTGCAATCAACTATCTAAACAAAGCTGTATGGAAAGAAAAGTGTATGCAATAGGGGAAGCTATTTTGGATATTATTTTCAAAAAAATGGATGTACAGGCGGCCAAGCCGGGTGGAGCTATGCTCAACAGTGCAGTATCACTGGCCAGATCAGGCATCAACACAACACTGCTTTCTGAATACGGCCTTGATCATGCAGGTGAGCTCATCGACCACTTTTTAAAAACCAACGGAGTCCATACCTGTAAAATATTCCGTTACAAAGAAGGCAAAACAGCGCTTGCCATGGCTTTCCTCGATGAAAAAAGCCAGGCGAGTTACGATTTTTACAAGTTTTACCCTGAGCAGCGCATGCAGATTAAATCACCCCCCTATATCAAAGATGACATTGTTTTGTTTGGTTCTTATTTTGGCATTGACCCCCGCATCAGGTCGCAAATAACAAACCTTGTAACCCTGGCCTTACAGAATGAAGCCATCATTGTTTATGACCCCAACTTCCGAAAACCTCATGCCCATCAGCTCAATGAGCTGCGACCCTTTATCCGTGAGAACATGAAATGGTCGCATATCATCAGAACAAGCCACGAAGACCTGGAAATTATTTTTGGTGAAGAACGCTTGAGTGAGCTTAGCAAGCAACCCCAGGCGCAAAACAAAGTGCTTATTCTCACCAGGGGGGATGGAAAAGTGGATTTACAAACACCCCTGTTGTCCAAATCCTATGACGTAAAAAAGCTACCGGCAGTAAGCACCATTGGTGCAGGAGATAATTTTAATGCCGGGCTGATAACCGGTTTAATCCGTGAGAAAGTTGACCACGACAGGCTTTACAAAACCAGTGAGGAAAAATGGGATGCCATTATCAGTTATGCCAACTCTTTTGCAGCAGATGCTTGTATGAGTTATGAAAATTATGTTTCTGTGGATTTTGGACGCCAAATGGCCCGCAAAGGGACAGAATAAAACCCCACCTGCATCACAGCTCTTTACCCCACATCCAAACAGCTGCCCTTCATGAAAGGTTTCTTCCCCATTAAAAGCAGGCCTAAGCACGCCCATAAAAGGTCAAAACGTCTATATAAGGGATTGCTTAAGGAGAATTTTGCTCTTGCTCAAAAACTGGTCGGGAGTAAATTCTGCGTAAACAATAATGAGGTTTGGTTGTATTCGGTGACAAACAAATCATAATTATTTTTAATTAAAGCCAAGAGTCTGGTTATTAATATTTAACAGTTTTGCTTAAACAGACATTACGTATTTTTGTTGCTTTGGTAGTTAAAAGTTCTTGTATAACTCCCTGATGACGCTATGTGTTGCAACTCCAAAATATTACCCATTTTGTCATAATCGTATTGTTGAGAGTATCTTATGCGGTTATTCGGGTCGGTACATGGAGTTTTGTCAGACCATGGGGGAGTAGGAGCGTTGTTGCATTCTCTTCCTGTGGCTGAGTTAAGCCTGTAGATTGCATCGTAGGTAAATTCTCGCGTTAATTCATTGGGAGTACCACCAAAACCACTATCATTCTCTTTGTGAATAATTGATATGATATTTCCAATGAAGTCATACTTATATCCGTGGTTTTGAATTATTCCCCCGTCCGGAGAATAGGTGTGTTCATTTGAAGATTCTGAATATTCATATTTC
>SLQX01000132.1 GCA_007131245.1 Bacteroidales bacterium | reverse complement strand
GGAGGCCATTGCATCTGCAGGGTGGCAGTTTGAAGGCTGGGAAGGAGATATGGAATCACCGGACGAATCGGTTGTTGTAACCATGGATGAAGACAAGTCTCTCACAGCCACCTTCAGTGAAATCCCCACACCCCAGTACACCCTAACCCTGACCCTTGAAGGTGAAGGAGAAGCAGAGGTGGATGGAGTTGTTTATACTGAGCCCATTACCGTGGATGAAGGAACAGAACTGAATATTGAAGCCATAGCTGCTGCAGGCTGGCAGTTTGAAGGCTGGAGCGGTGATTTGGTATCATCTGATGAATCGGTTGTTGTAACCATGGATGAAGACAAGTCCCTCACAGCCACATTTAGTGAAATCCCCACGCCACAATATACCCTCACCCTGGCCTTTGAAGGTGAAGGGGAAGTAGAGGTGGACGGAACGGTTTACAGTGACCCAGTTACCGTAGATGAAGGTACGGAGCTGAACCTGGAGGCCATTGCATCTGCAGGCTGGCAGTTTGAAGGCTGGAGCGGTGATTTGGTTTCATCTGATGAGTCGGTTGTTGTAATCATGGACGAAGACAAGTCCCTCACAGCCACCTTTGTTGAAATCCCTGCACCGCATTATACCCTGACGTTGGAAGTAAACATGGAAGAAGGGGGTGTGGTTTTTGGTGGCGGAGAGTATGAGGCAGGCACAGAGGTGACTTTGACAGCAGAAGCCAGTTCAGGTTATGGGTTTATCCACTGGATGGATATGGATGAAGAGGTGGTAAGTGAAGAGGAAAGTTTTGTTTTTACCATGCCCGAGACAGATATTACCCTGACAGCTCATTTCGATTTGGTTGACTTCGTGGATGAAACAGAAGAAATTGCCATCAACGTATTCCCAAATCCTGCAAGTGATTTCGTAAATATTACTTCCGGAGTTATTATTTCAGAAGTTGTGATAGTCGATATCACTGGTAAGTTAGTTTATCATGATAATGGAGGAGATGAACAGATGATGATTTCCCTGACAAACTTTGATCCCGGTATCTACATCATAAGAGTGCAAACCCCGGGAGGTGTTCATCTGGAGAAACTCCAGGTAAACAACTGATAGCAGTATAAATTCCCCTGTTTTTTATTTTTAAATAGTATCCGGATGTTGCCCCTGGCAGCATCCGGATTTTTTATGGGGAAGTACGGTCAGGCACCTGAGAGGATGGTTTCCGGGCTGTATCAAAAAAAGGATTTTGGCAAGGTGGTAAAGGATTGATTGGTTTTGCTCCTTTTGTTACTCAGTAAGTTTATTGTGCAAAAACATACGGGATTATCACCCAAGCTGAAAAGAGTCAGTTAAGAGAAACAGTCACTTTATCCATACCAGGTGCATGGTAGAATGATTTTAACATCTTAAACTCCGGGATGTAAGGTGACTTTTACTGTTGAACAGAGAAACGTTCATATTTTTACTCGGCCAAGTTTTGTCAATGTTCTGAAGTGAGATCGGAATGCATCGCCAAAGTGGTCATATACATGATAAGGCATGTTAAACTCCCTGGTGGTTTTTTCCACAATTTTTGATATCGCCGGGTAGTGCACATGGCAGATCCTGGGGAAGAGATGATGCTCAACCTGGAAGTTTAGACCTCCCACAAACCAGGAAAGTATTTTGTTGTTGCGCGAAAAATCACTGGTGGTTTTGAGCTGATGAACAAGGAGGCTGTCAGGCATTTTACCATTTTCGTCAGGAAGTATTTGCTCGGGTCCTTCAACCACATGAGCCATTTGAAAAATCAGGCTTAGTATGGTTCCTGCAGTAAGGTGCATGATAAAAAAACCCAGCAAGACCTGCCACCATAAAAGAGATGTAAAAGCTACAGGCAGGCCGATAATTATTGCAAAGTATAATGTTTTAGAAGTGACAAGCCATGCCAAAGAGCGCCGGTAAGTAGCCGGGGATATGTGGGTGATGCCCTTTTTTCGGTACGTAATTCGTTTACGAATATCACCAAATATCATAGAAAGGCTCATTAAAGAATAAAAAAACCATGCATAGATATACTGGTATTTATGGTGTTTTTTCAAAGGTGCTGCAAAGGCAAACCTGAGAATAGCGCGGCTGTTGATATCTTCGTCTTTGCCATAGATGTTGGTAAAAACATGATGCAGTTTGTTGTGTTTGATTTTCCAGTTGTAGGCATCGGCGCCAATAAGATTCATGGTAAGACCCATCCATCGGTTTACCTTTTGATTGTCTGAATATCCCGCATGATTGGCATCATGCATTACCGACATTCCAATGCCTGCTACCCCCACTCCCATAATAAAAAATAATAGCATTGCCACCCATACTGGCATACTGATGGTTAATATAACCACAAAAGGAGTTAAGTATAATAACAGCATTACTGCAGTTTTAGTAAGCATACCGGGGGTATGGTGCTTTGAAATACCATTTTCGGAAAAATACTCATTGACACGATTGTGCAATGTGTTTTTGAAATCCGGATGTTGTTCTTGAGCGAAAGATACAGGAGTGTTCATGATTTTTGCTTTGGGAAGGCAATCTTGGGGAGGTGCGATTAGCGAAGTTTTTTGCCATTTGATTTTGTACAATTATATAGTATAAAGATAAGCATTCGTGTTCGGATTTTCCCAATAATTAAGATTGTTTTTGAATCTATATGTAAGACAGCATAGAATTTGATTTAGGCTAATGCTGAAATGGGATTACAAAAACTGTGGGTAAAATCGGTCTTTTGGAAATCCGTTATAAATAGATAGCCTTTTAGTGTGTAATGAGTTTATAATTTGAGCCTCTCAGAGTTGCAATAAAAGTTAATCCCGGGTAACTTTCCCTGCTAGAGCTGATAAGGGTGATTGTGTTCAGGAAGGGTTGTAAAATCTACATGGTCAGATAGATTATTTATACTTCTATATGAATGTTTTTCGGTTGTTTGGTTTTATGTTTGAAAATCTATAAATTTGCTTAAAATCCAATTGAGTGTTTTTATAATTTAGACGAAGTAGTTTTTGTCTGGTGTTTTTCTCTTTCCGGGTTTTGCTTTTCTTCCCCAGTTTACCGGAAAGTTATGTTGAATAATATTATTTGTTAACCCTCCTCTTTTCTTCTTACTGTCAAACGAAACGACAAAGATATTTTTAAGAAAACAATGTTTGAGTGGTCTTTCAGGGTGAATTGAATCCCGGGAGTTGTTCCATTGTACACGAACCTTTTTAAAAGAAACCCAGCTGCAGATGCTTAAAGCATAGCGCATGATGTTTGTCTTGGGTTCTGACTGAATATCCTGCAGGTGTTAAGACAACTAGCACTTTACATACCTTCCTGACTTCTTTATACTGCACTTAAGTATAAGTTCATATAAAACAAAAAAGCCATGAGAAGAATTTACTGTTTTTTCGTTTTTACCTTCCTGGCCCTGGTGCTTTCTGGGCAAGCCCCCGCTAAGTTTAGCTACCAGGCTGTTATCCGGGATGGAGAGAATAACCTGGTGGTCAACGAAATGGTGGGTATGAAAATAAGCATATTACGTGATTCGCCAGAGGGAGTTACTGTGTTTAGCGATACCATCTATCCTGCTGCCAACGAAAATGGTCTGATAACCATTAAAGTGGGAGATGATTCTACATTTGAGTCCATTGATTGGAGCAATGGGCCTTATTTTATCAAAACCGAAACGGATCCTGCCGGAGGAACGAATTATACCATAACAGGTGTCAGCCAGCTGCTGAGTGTGCCTTATGCGCTATATGCTGAAGAAAGTGGGACCCCCGGCCCTGAGGGTCCTCCCGGACCTGAAGGCCCTCCCGGTGAGTCAGGCACCTCATTGTGGCAAGATGGTGATGAGGTTGTTACAACATCAGCTGATGTGGGAATTGGTATTCATCAACCCAGTGCCGTTCTCCATACATTTGGGCAGGGTGCTGGTGGAGGAAACGTGCTGTTTGAAGGAGTACATCTTTCATCCGATCACGGAGATCCCCCGGCCTCGGGTCCCGGTACGCGTATGTTCTGGTATCCCAACAAAGCGGCCTTTCGGGCTGGGCGGGTAATTGGCCATGTTTGGGATAAGGATAGCATCGGAAGTCACTCCTACGCAATGGGGTACAATGCAATGGCTTCAGGGTTTGGCTCCGTATCATTGGGTTACGGGCCTCGGGCTATGGAACCACAGGCATTTGCAATGGGGTATTTTTCAAAAGCATCGGGGTTCAGCTCTTTTGCTATGGGTTATATGACCAAAACAACAGCCAGTCGCGCCTTTGCCATGGGATATAAGTCTGAAGCCCGTGTGATTGGGGCTTTTGCCATGGGGCAGGAGACCATAGCTTCCGGTAATTATGCTGTAGCCATGGGAAATGCAACCCATGCAGCGGGTGGATATTCTGTGGCAATGGGCGATAGCTCGCTGGCAATGGGCCATCACTCCATTGCAGCGGGTTACCACGCCAGTGCAACTCAAACTGGCTCCATCGCTCTGGGATACAAAGCCATCTCGCAAGGTGCGTATGCCGTGGCACTGGGAAACCATGCCACTGCCTCAGGAAACTCCGCCTTTGCCGTGGGGTATAGCAATGAAGCAACAGGGGTTTCATCCCTGGCAATGGGTAGTTTCTCAAAAGCTTCCGGACCCCGATCTACAGTCATAGGTGTAAGCTCAAAGGCTATGGGGAGTTACTCCATCGCTTTGGGTCGAACGGCCAATGCTTACCAGGATTACTCTTTTGCCATCAACCTGGATGACGATGCCGGGCCGTTCGTTATGGCCAATCAATTTCAGATATCCGGTGCAACATCCATTGGAGGTAACCTGCCCTGGACCAACTACAGTGACAGGAGAATGAAAAAGGATATTCACCTTCTCTCTCCTGGAGGCAACCTGCAAAAAATCATGCAACTTCAAGGTGTCAGGTTTCATTGGAAAAAGCATGATAAAAATACCTACCTGGGGTTTATCGCACAGGATGTTTTGGATATTATTCCGGAGTGTGTCAGGTATGATGCATTCAATGATATGTACTCCATGGAGTATACAGCTCTCATTCCCGTACTTGTGGAAGCCATGAAAGAACAGCAACTGCAAATTGAAGCACAAAATCAACGTATTCTTGAATTGACAGAGAGCCTGGAAAACCTCGAGAAAAGTAAATAAAGTGGCCTTGGTTTAGTAAATGCACGTCCCCTGTCTGGGAAAAAATTACCCAACCCGGATAGTTTCCCGGGACCAAAAAGGCGACCTCATCAAACAAGCAAGCACAAACCTAAAAAGATTATCTTGAAACGGAGGTTTTATGAAAAACACAAGAAACAGCAGAAAAACGAAAAAACTGGCTGGTGCAATCGTGCTCCCTTTGGTCTTTTTCTTTTCAACCGGTTTGGCTCAACAGGCCATCCCTGCCGCTGGAGGCCAGGGCCAGGGTAGTGGTGGATCGATCAGCTATTCTGTGGGTCAGTTAGTTGGACAAACGCATTTTGGTACGGGAGGATCTGTGGCTGAAGGTGTACAGCAACCCTATGAGATTTCAGTTGTAACGTCCATGGATGAGCTCACCGAGATACACCTTTCAATCACGGCGTATCCCATCCCCACCCGCGATTTTCTTACACTGGAAGTGAAGGATTACGAACCTTTACCTACTTATTATCAGTTGTATGATATGACTGGCCAACTCTGGCTCCGTGAAAAAGTTTTGAGCAGTCATACCACGATTGATATGGGTCTCCTTGTTCCTGGTATATACTTCATCAAGGTGATACAGGGAAATAGTGAACTTATAACCTTTAAGGTTTTGAAAACCCATTGATGAAAAATTTTTCGAATACAGGATACAAACATGGGTAAGCTCGATTATCATACGTTTTAAAAAATCATTTTGAATAGCCTGAGCATGAAAAATCTTTATTTCAATAAACGGTGGGGATGGCTTTGTGTCCTGGTATACTGGGTTTTGTCGCAAGGTATCCTTTCAGGGCAAGTGCCGCCATCTTTTTCGTATCAGGCGGTGGTTCGCAATGCCAACAATGAACTGGTTGCAAACACCCAGGTACGCATGCGGGTTTCTCTTTTGCATGGTTCAGAAACCGGGCAGGCCGTATTTACGGATATCCTTTTTCCAGAAACCAATGTCAATGGCTTGCTTAATGTTGTGATTGGTTCCGATCAATCGCTTCAGAATATTGACTGGTCCCAGGGGCCTTATTATTTAAAAACGGAGATTGATCCCGAAGGGGGTACCAACTACAGTATCATTGGTATAACTAAGTTGCTGAGTGTGCCCTATGCCTTTTATGCCCATGAAAGTGGGACTGCCGGTCCTGAAGGTCCGGCTGGCCCACCTGGCCCGGAAGGTTCTGCCGGTCCTCCTGGTCCGCAAGGCCCTGAAGGATCTTTCCCTCCGGGGACTCACCCCGGCGAAATGGTTTATTGGAACGGTAGCCAGTGGGTGGGTATTGCCCCGGGAGAAACCGGGCAAACCCTCACCTTTTGTAACGGATTACCTGTTTGGGGGCCATGTGCTAACGGAATCAATGTAAGCACAACGGCTGTAACAAACATTACCCATCAAAGTGCACAGTCGGGAGGAAACGTCACCCATGACGGCGACTATCAGGTGAGTGCAAAGGGGGTTGTTTGGAGTACACAACCCGTCCCTGATGTTAACAACCACCAGGGGATAACCCATGACGGGCAGGGTGCAGGTAGTTTTACCAGTCATGTTTCCGGGCTTTTGCCCCAGACAACCTATCATATACGGGCCTATGCAACGCATGGTGAGGGCACCGCTTACGGGGGGACGTTGAGTTTTACCACCCTGTCTGATAACGGAAATGGCGATGGACTGCCCTGTCCGGGAATACCAACCATTACCGATGCAGCCGGGAATATTTATAATACTGTACAAATAGGGGATCAGTGCTGGATGAAAGAAAATTTCCGCAGCGCCAAATATGCCAACGGCGATGCTATCCCTGGCGGGCTGGATGAGTCGGATTGGCAAACAACCACTTCAGGAGCCTATGCGGTGTTTGATTTCGAGCATCCCATGGCCGAGGGCATCGATTCTCCCGAACAAATGGCGGATGCCTATGGCAAGTTGTATAACTTTTTTGCCGTTGCCGATAGCCGCGGTCTTTGTCCCGCCGGCTGGCATGTTTCCACCCATGATGAGTGGAACTCTATGGTCTCGTATATTTCGGGAATCAATAGTACACATATTGGTAACCAGCTCAAGTCGTGCCGTCAGTTGAACTCCCCCCTGGGCGAAGGATGTGAAGTGGAAGATCACCCCCTTTGGTATGAGCACAGCACCCATCACGGCACTGATGATTTTGGGTTTGCAGCCTTTCCCGCAGGAGCACGTGAATTCACCGGGGGAACATTCAGCTTTTTGGGTTTTAGTGGCTATTGGTGGACATCTACCCAGGATCAAAGTGGCTTTTACGCCTGGCATAAGAACATTTTTTTTAATTCGGGCTCGCTCAACAGTGAACTTACCTTCAAAAATCTTGGGATTTCGGTTCGGTGTGTGAAAGATTGAGGGGATGCTATTGGCGATCTATATGTTTTGCATCTTAACTTAAGCGTAATCGTGGGTAAAGGTTTTATGGTACGCTTTGATTTTCGTTCCTAATGTTGATAAGTTTTGGCTTGTTTTTATGGGCGGCATATCTTTTTTTACTCCAACTTTTGGCAAGCTTGTTTTAATTTATTTCCAAAAACTTGTACGACCCTCACGGTAAAAGGCCTGTTCCTGTCTACATGCCCAACTTTTTTATGCAATTTTGTATCTGTTGTTTCGTTTCTTTTCATAGCGCATCACAACAACAGAGGCAAAGAAAGTTTTATGGTAACCCGCTGCAATTGCAGCACATTCTTTAAACTTTTAT
>SLQX01000103.1 GCA_007131245.1 Bacteroidales bacterium | reverse complement strand
TCCTGGTCGAGATCCACAGCAGCGCGTATCTCAAACTGGATGGCACCACTTTCCTCCACCCCTTTGGGAGAGATATGCTCCAGGTCAGCTGTAAAATCAGCACCGTCGATGGCTCCCACATTCAAAATCAACTCCATTCCCTCAGTGATTTTTCCCACTTCTGATTCATCCACCTTACCTTTGAAAATCATATCGCTCATGTTGGCGATGGACACAATGGTGGTACCTTCATTAAAGTTATTGGTTTCTATCACAGAGTTGCCAATTTCCACAGGAATATCCAGCACCATCCCATTTATGGTAGACCGGATAAGGGTATTACTGGCTTCTCCCGAGCTTTTACTCACCCCATCACGAATGAGCTGAAGGTTATTCTCAGCGGATTCAAACTCTTCTTCTGCATTTTGCAGGGCTATCCGGACAGGTAAATACTCCGATTCGGCAATAACGTCATTTTTATAGAGTTGCTTTTGCCGGTGATAATTTATCCGGGACTCCTCAAGGGCGATTTCAGCACGATTTAAGCGGCTCTCGGCTGCATTCAGGTTGATCATATTGGGCACAATCCGCACCCGGGCAATTACCTGGCCCGTTTCAACAACATCGCCTTCACTCACATAAATCTCATCTACGATACCCGACACCGTGGGCTTGATTTCGATTTCGTTGCGTGGCACCACCGAACCGGTAGCTACTGTTTTACGGATAATATCCTTATAAAATGGCTCTGTAGTTTCGTACACCACACTGGTATCTCTCGACTTGGAGTACAGAAAACCAATGGTTCCTACAAATATCCCAAGGATTAACAGGATAACGAAAATTCTGATAAACTTTTTCATGATGATTGTATTTTGATATGAAGTAATTTTTTAATTGTTCTTATGGGCAAAAAAGGGTTTATTCATCCCGCAGGGCATCGATGGGCTTGATATTTACGGCCCGTTTGGCCGGCATTAGCCCGGCCATTGCACCGGAAACAATCAGGATCATCAGCGCTATTATGGCGGTATTAAATTCCACCCCGGGATTTAAAAAAGCAGGGTTTGGATCGCCGCTGGCTGCAATAGCGTTGCTTACCAGCTCCAGCAGGAATACCGCCAACACCAGCCCAAAATACCCGGCCACAGTGGTTAAAAAAACCGATTCAGTGATTACCTGGTTGATAATTTTCCGGGGTGTGGCCCCCAATGCTCTTTGGATGCCTATTTCGCTGGTTCGTTCTTTGACTACAATAAGCATAATGTTACTAATGCCAATCACTCCAGCCAGCAATGTGCCTATGCCCACAATCCACACCAACACATCTATCCCCAAAAACAGCCCTGTTACCTTGTTGAACTCTTCTTCCAGATTCACCCCGGCAATGGCATACTCGTCATGGGGGGCAATTTGGTGTCTTCTTTTGAGAATTTCTTTGGCTTTTTGCTCCACAACCCCGGCCGGGACATCATCTTTGGCGGTAATGGCAAACCAGCCTACCCTGTCCCCGTAATTGTACACCTGTTGAAGGGTAGTAAAAGGGATAAAAACACTTTCCGCCTTATCTCCTCCAAAGCCAATATTGCTGTTAAGCGGGCTGAACACGCCCACAACCTGGAAGTAGACGCCATTGATGCGAATATGGTCGCCAAGCGCCTCCTCGTCATCCTCAAACAAATACTCCCGCACTGCATCACCTATCACCACCACTTTGCGTTTACGTTCAAGGTCCAGATGATTGAGGAACCTCCCCTCATTCATCCTTACAGGGTCAATCTGGTTCCATTCTGGATAATCGCCATTGATGGTAAATTCACCCGATTGTAGTCCTCTCACCACGGAATTAACCGAAGATGTACCTCCACCCGCCTGCAACCGGGGTGCCAACAGCTCTATTTCAGGGATGCCGGCTTGAAGGGCTTCCACATCCGAGTTACGAAAAAACACCATCCTCCCCCTGGGATAACCGGCATAAGGCTCGGTGGTGGGTTGTGTCCACATAAACACACTGTTGGTGGCAAAGTCTTTCATGCCTTCAAATACTGCATTTTGCAATCCGCGGCCCGAGCCCAGCATGATAAGCAGCATAAAAATACCCCAAAACACGCCAAAGGCCGTTAGAAAAGTGCGCATTTTGTTTTTCTTCAATGCTGCGAAAATCTCCTGCCATTTATCAAGATCAAACATATTTATTTCATTTATTTACCAAAACAACTTACATTATACTTTGCTACACACCATTCCTTCTTTTAAAGTCCCAACACCAGCAGATACTTGACCTTACTCATCTCTCAATGCCTCAATGGGTTTTATGGATGCAGCCTTGCGTGCCGGAACAAACCCAGCCATTGCTCCGGCCACAATCAGCAGAATGGTGGCACTGACAGCGATGGTGAAATCAGCAGAAGGGTCGGCAAAAAAAGGAGCTTCAATTCCCGAAAACAGTTCCAGCAGTCCAACCCCCAGCACCAGACCAAAATAGCCTGCAACAGTGGTGATCACGACAGATTCAAAAAGTATCAGCGAAACCACAGAAAAGGGTGTTGCTCCCAGGGCTTTTCGCACGCCAATCTCACGAGTTCTTTCTTTTACCACAATGATCATGATATTACTTACACCAACTATTCCTGCGATGATGGTACCAATGCCAATAATCCAAACAAACAGGCGTATCCCTTTAAAAACATTCTGCATCTGAACATAGTGTTCAAAAGTGTTGAACGTGCCCAATGCACGTCGGTCATTTTCATCGAAGTTGTGCACCGATGCCAGCCGGCTCCTGATGTCTTCCTCCACCTCCCGGGCTTCTTCCAGGGTATTGGCATCGATGGTCATGCTTATCTGGTGAAGACGGTTTCCACCGCTGAAAACCATCTGGGCCGTGGTAATGGGCACATAAATCAGGCGCATATTGTTGTCATTCTGGCTCTCATCCTCAAAAAATCCAACCACCTTAAAAGGTATTCCATTCACCTGTATGTATTTACCCAGGGCATCGGATGCCTCATCCCTGAAAAGCATATCGCGAACCCGGGTGCTGATAACCGTGACTTTACGGTGGTGCTCAAGATCCAGTTGATTAATATACCTTCCCTGGGTGATTCTCAGGGCCTCAATATACTGATAGTCGGGATGTATGTTACGAATTCCAAAGGAGTGATTTTCATTTTTATAAGAAACCTGGTTTCCCCACCAAATATTAAACCGCCCGGAAATATATTCACGGCGGGACACATTGTTTTTCAGGTTTTGGTAGTCATCGTTGGTAAAGCGGATTTGCCTTCCCGGGTTCATCCCTTTGTACGAAACACTGGTTCGCCCGGTCCATATCCATAAAGAGTTGGTAGCCGAGCCCGAAAACTGGTTTTCAAAACCGTTTTGCAATCCATTGCCCGAGCCCAGCAAAATGATAAGCATAAAAATACCCCATGCAACGCTAAAGCCGGTAAGGAATGTGCGAAGTTTGTTTTTCTTTATGGTGGCCAGGATTTCCTGCCATTTATCCAGGTCAAACATCACTTAGATTTTTTGAATGTATTAATTATGAATCTTCGAAAAAAGGGGTACAGAACTCCTTCAAGAGAGTCATGCACCATTTGATATTACCGGGGTTTCAAAGCGTTGGGGTACAAAATCTTTTTCAATCAAGCCGTCTTTTAACCGGATAACCCTGCGGGTCATGCGTGAGATATCCTCTTCGTGGGTAACAATGAGCACTGTAATCCCTTCCTGGTTTATCTGCTTCAAAATATCCATCACTTCCAAAGAAGTTGTGGAATCGAGAGCACCGGTGGGTTCATCCGCCAGAATAATTTTTGGACGGGCAATTAATGAACGCGCGATGGCCACCCGTTGCTTTTGCCCTCCTGACAACTCATTGGGCATATGCTCGGCCCATTCCAGCAGCCCCACCCTTTCCAGGTACTCCAGGGCCAGCTTATTGCGTTTTTTACGGTTCACTTTTTTGTAGTAAAGGGGCAGGGCAACATTTTCCATGGCATTTTTAAATGAGATAAGATTAAACGACTGGAAAACAAACCCAATATATTCATTGCGTAAAAGGGCTGCTTTGGTTTCGGATAATTCAAATATCTTTTTATCGTTGAGATAGTACGCTCCTTCATCATAGTTATCCAGGATGCCAAGAATATTCAAAAGGGTTGACTTCCCCGAACCAGAGCTTCCCATAATGGAAACAAACTCCCCTCTGGCTATTTTCAGGTCGATCCCTTTTAATACATGGAGAGAATTGGCGCCCATTTTATAGCTTTTATGGATATTTTCGAGATGTATCATATCTTTTGATTTTTAAAAACATTTAAACCAAGACTGGGCCAAACCCATCAACAAGCTGTTTTTGTGTGTTTTACAAAACTAAAAAATCGTTTTATCCCCAACCCTATGTTCATCTGCGCACATTAAATCGTCCGCCAACGAACACCTTGACGGGATGAAACGAACCCACATTCATTGATTTTATTTTAGGTTGCCATTGATTGACAATAAGACAGTGTTTCCACCTTTTTAGTTACAGCTCTTCGTAAAAAATACTTGACCGGAATGGCATTTTTAACATTTAGTAGGATATTTTCAACTTGCCATCAAACAAACCGCGGACTCTGTCCATGGATATAGCCAGGCCTTCAGGTAATAAAAACAGGGATTTAACGTCCTGTTTTAGTTAAAAAAAGTATTTTTGCGCCTGAAATGAAACCAATGATTATTGCCACAGGGCACAAAAATGCAACCTTACAGGCTGTGGCATTCTATTGATATTTACAGGCATTAAAAATTAAACCTTTTACAAAATGGAGCAATTTACCCATCAAATGGCCAATGCACATATTCTCAACCAGTTTTGGCTAACATTTCTTTTGGTAATTTCCATGGTGCTGGTATCACGCACTTTTGTGGCAGGCACACGGTATTCGCCAATTTTAATTATTGTGGTTTTCGGACTTATCATGGGCTATGTATTGGTAAGCACAGGAATGGGGACCCCGGGGCTCAAAGAGTTTCCCATTGTGGACTTTACAAGTAGGGTAACCATCACAGCATTGGCTGCCTCTTTTTTTGTGGGTGGCCAGGAAATTAAAAAGCTCATTTTCAAGCAGGAAATCGACAAGGAAGACATTGTTGTTCCCTCGGATGAAGAGATGTTCCTGGGAACCAAATTCACCCAGTTTATGTTCCTGATAAGGTCGTTTTTTGTGCTCATTGGTATTGAATCCATGAAGCGGGTAATAATTGGTTACGACAATAACGAACCCCTTGATGCTTTTTACCCACTGCTGGGATACCTTGGACTGGTAGGCTCCATCATCCTCATTGATTACCGGGCAAAAATCACCAACAAGCCCGTTTACATCCGAAAAGGGATTATTGAAACAGGCATGATACTGGGTATTCTTGTATTATCCTGGCACATTGCCGGCTGGATAGAACCGGTCATAGCGCTGCCCGAGATATTTTTTGCCATGATCCTTTCTGTATTCATGGGGATGATTTTTTCCCGCTGGAAATTCGGGCCCACAATCCGCTCATTACTTTTTGCAGGCATTCCAGTGGTACTGGCAGCCAACTTCATGGTAGGGGGATCGCGGATTGCTGATGCATTTGCACTTACCGGAATGACATCGGTTCTGTCCTTTGGCTTTTTCGGACAACTGCTGTGGATGTTCGGGGGGCTTGCCATTTTAATATTATGGGGCAAGGCCAATAATATCCGCAACCTGGCACCCGGCATGGCAGGCTCATTGTCACACTCAGGTCTTACCGGCGCCTGCACGGCCGGCGACCTTGGGCCGGAAGCACAGATAAGGGCTCCCATCATGATCAACATCCCTTTCATCGGGCACATTTTTGTATTTTCCATTTTGGCCGCCAGTGCCACTTCTGGAAAGCTTTTGCTGCCTTACACCCTTGCTGTGGTAGCAGTTGGCCTGTTTTTAACCTGGCTGGCATTGCGAATCCTGAAAAAAGCCAACAACAAAGATGCACAGGAAATCAGGGGGCTTATGGTTTTCTCACTGGGCTGGCAGCTGGTGGCTGTGTTTGGCGGTTTGTTCATCCTCTACCTGGGTGGCATGGATCTTAATGATTCGGTAATGGCTAATGCTTCTGCCATATCACACTTTGGATTATTTGCAGCCATTCAGGGTGGAATGTTTGGTCCACAAGCTGCTGGTCTTATTGCCTTTGTTTTTGCCATGCCTTTCCTTGTACATCCGCTGGTATTCGGAATTTTTGGAAAAACAGCTGAAAACAAAGGCATTATGCCGGAAAAAGTTGTTTATGCCCTGGCATCCATTGGGGTTCTGGGTGTTTCTTACGCACTGTTCTTTTAAAAAACCGGGATGCTTTTTTTAACAACCAGACCCTGAACAAAGTAGTTCTCGCTAACTCACGGCAACAAGATTTTCAGTTCAAACAAGATAAACAATGAAACTTGCATGAGCACTGCGCTCAAAAAAGGACATGAACCGAACGAAGTGAGCTCACGAGCACCAATTAAAACAAACAATAGTGAGTAATAAGTTTACTCATGTAAGTTCCCCCGCTTATGGCGGGACAGGCACCAGGCCAATGAATTAACTAAATAATATTCGAATGAAACACCATCTTTATTCTTACACACAACAAGTTGAACCACAAGATATCGACGAATTAAATCATGTGAACAATGTGGTTTATGTACAATGGATACAAGATGCGGCCGTTCAGCATTGGAACTCGGTTGCACCCGAAGCGATTAGAGAAAAATATGTATGGGTTATTGTAAGGCACGAAATAGATTATAAGCATCCGGCCAAATTGGGTGATGAAATGCTCATACAAACGCAAGTGCTTAGCGCAGGAAACATCAGCTCTGACAGGGAGGTGAAAATTTTCAGGAAACACGATATGCGCCTGCTGGTACAATCCAAAACCACATGGTGCATGATTCATGCTGATACTCAAAGACCTGTCAGGATTACACCCGATGTAAAACAGCTTTTTTTAACCGAAGAGAACTGATTGTCTTCAAAACGGAGGGAACTCCAGCTGGTTAAAGAAATTAAAAAACCTGCAATATTCAAACATATTGCAGGTTTTTTGTTTTTTGAATCTTGTCAATCAAGCTACTAAAAAGGCAAGTCACCATCGCCTTCTTCCGCGGCACTACTTTCGCCAAACTCCTGGGGTTCTTCAGTGGCTGGCGGTCTATTGGGTGAAGTGGATTCGGAAGGCTTACCCAGAAATGTCATATTATCACCCACAATTTCGGTGATATATTTACGGTTTCCTTCTTTATCTTCCCATGAACGGGATTTAATTCTACCTTCAAGGTAAATCTGGTTGCCCTTACGCAGGTACTTTTCTGCCAGATCGGCTAAAGCACGCCATAAAACAATATTGTGCCATTCCGTTTGTTCGACCCGGTTGCCGTCTTTACCTTTGAATGATTCATTGGTAGCCAGTGAAAAAGTTGCAACCTTGGTTCCACTCTCCAATGTTCTAACCTCGGGATCTTTTCCCAGGTTTCCGATCAAAATAACCTTGTTTACTCCTAGCATAACGCTTCCTTTTTAGAACAACAAATTTTTACCTATTTAAACTTAACAATAATATCGTAAATATCCAAACATAACACCCACTAATTTTACCTTTTTAAAGACCAAAAAGATTTAAACTCCAGGCTGAATGTGCGAATTTTTGTGCATTGCTGCTTAATCTTTTCTGACCTGTTGGTTCACTGGACGGTATAAATGTACTTTTCAAGGTAATTTTTAATAAGGACAGGCTTGCCCATGTCCTCAAACTCTTCAAAGCTTACACAAAGATACCGTTTATCTTCCAGCAGGCAACTCCTATTTTCGGGTAAAGTGATTTTATAAAAGAAAGCCTCAATGCGCTGATGGGTAAGTTGATGTGTGATATGCACAGGCTCACCTGTCGCAGCCCAGCCCCCCGACATTTGAC
>SLQX01000134.1 GCA_007131245.1 Bacteroidales bacterium | reverse complement strand
CGTCTTCCACAAAAGCAGCTCGTCCGGCATCGAAGAATAACAGGTTGGTGTCGTATTTGACCTCCTCGGTGAGTCTTTTAAAGGCATTCCATTCTATATATTCGGGCAGGGTGAAATAACCCAGGTTTTCCCTTCCATCCTGCAGGTACATGCCCTCACCAATGGGAGTGAGGTAAAAAAACTTATTCAGGTTGATGATACCCATCTGGTTTTGAATCTTACGGCTCATCTTTTTGAGTTTGATGCCCTTTTTTTCAAACATTTCCTGCACGGGGTGAATCTGGTTGTACCTTTTGAGGTTGCGCATCCTTACCACATGGAAATAGTCGTCTGTAATGGTTATGGTTCCCGGAACAGCATCCAGTGATGGGTAGCACTCAGCTCTTATTGTTTGCAGTGCTCTAACAATGCGCTCCTGCGAATAGCACTCCTCCAGTATCCAATACAAATAATCAGGCCGTTCATCAATGGGGTTTTCTTCATAATATCCATAAAATGGAGCTGTAGATTCCAGTAGAGAAATTTTTAGATCCAGATTTTTATCAGTCACTTGTGAAAGGGGCTCTTCCTTGGTGATCCAGCCATAGCGTTCGATTTGGGTGTTTTTTACAACCTTTTCTTTTTTCTCCATGATAGTGTGTTTTAATTCAGGTATTCTATTGCTCTGTTTGAAAACAATGCTGTAATATTGTATATGTCTTAAAATGTCGGTGGCTTAATCAACCGATGTTTTTTTATTGTGCAATTACTGTGGGCCCATGTACTATTCCATGCATTTGACCAGGCAGGGACGGTTTAGCTTTTGCTTTGCTGGTGCAGGTGCACATCCATTTGTGGAAACGGTATGTTGATTCCTTCTTTGGCAAAAGCTTTGTAAACCTTCTCGTTCATATCAAAAAACAAACCCCAGAAGTCCCCTGCATTGGCCCAGGCTCTTACCGTAATGTTTACGCTGCTATCGCCCAGTTCGCCAATGGCAATAAAGGGTTGGGGGTCTTTCAGGCATCTTTCATCCTCTTCCAGAAGTTGCAGCAGCACTGCCTTTGCTTTGTCAAAGTCGTCGCCATAAGCAATACCAAAGCTCCAGTCGGCACGGCGCCTGGGTTCAGCCGAGAAGTTGGACAGAGAGTTGGTGGCCAGCCCCCCATTGGGTATTACGATGGTGACATTTTGAGGTGTTTTGAGGACGGTGTTAAAAATCTGAATTTCATGCACCGTACCCGAGTAGCCTTGTGCTGTTATGAAATCTCCCACCTTAAAGGGTTTGAATAGCAGGACAATAACCCCGCCGGCAAAATTTTGCAAGGTCCCCGAAAGTGCCAGGCCAATGGCCAGAGCCAATGCACCCAAAATGGCAATAAAAGAGGTCATTTGTATGCCCACCATTCCCATGGTACTGATTATAAGCAATGTTTTCAGCAAGATTGATATCATGCTGTGCAAAAATGGCTGCAACGACATGTCCACTTTCTTTTTTTTCAATAATCGCCTGAGCCATTCGGAGAACCAGCTAATGACTTGCCACCCCACAATCAGCACCAGGATAGCTCCCATAAATTTTGGACCATAGCTTATAACAAGTTCCAGGATTTTTTCCTGTATGTTTTCCATTTGTTGTGTTTTTAAGTATAAAATTTTTTAAAAAGTAAAGTGTGCCTCCTTCTTGATCTAAGTTACGGAAAAAAAAACTGTTTTAACAAAAAAAGACTGCCCAATTGCGGGCAGCCTTTTTTATAAAGAACGGGATAATGGATAATCGATATTTATTTGGCGTTATCCTGTAGCAATACATTGTTGACCCTGAACGATCCGGAATTTCCTTGCGGGGCAGAGCCTTCGTATCTCCAGGCGATATGAGCAATGCCATCAAACGCTGAGAGATTGATATTGCCCGAGTCGATCCATGCATGTTCAGCGTCAGATTCTTCAGCAAGCCTTGCATCCAGGGGCTCCCAGGAAGCCTGGGTGACATCAGAGCCATCAAAATCAAAGGATATATGCAGGCTGAAGCCGTCATGAGAATAGTACGCTTGTGCCGACTGAAACTCAAATACAGGCTCAGTCATCTCATCCAGGTTGATGGCTGGTGTAATGAGCCACATGATGTTGGTGTTGTCGTCGGAATTGTGGGCAGTAGCCTGGGCATAATGGTCATTATCGAAAACCCTGCAAATCCAAACCCTGTTTCCTTCTTCAGCAATGGAAGTCCAGCCATTCTGGTCAATGGGATCGTGGTCGGGATAAGATTGAAAGTCTTCATCAATAAAGGTAACCGCATCTTCATCACCGTTACCATTGTCATCATACTCTTCCACAAACTCCAGATCATCCAGGCTGCGAATAAGAATTTGCGGGCTGTGGTATACAGAAGCAATGCCCGTAACATGATAAATACCTCCCTCAACGGGCTCATCGGCAAAGGATGCCCATGCCGTGGTGTACATATTCACTTCACCCGTGCCGTCATCCAGTAATACATTGCCTGCAAATGTCCCTCCATGGGGAATAATAACGTTTTCAATGGTTACTACCGTTGATTCGTAGGTTTGAAAATCATTGATAATGTCGCCAAGTGTAGCAATAGAGGGTTCCGGTAGTTCTCCCGGTGCTACAGGTATGGCATTACCCAATGGAATATCGGTTATTTGCAGCAGGCCGTTGAATCTTTCAATGGCTATGGTACCGGTGCTGATGCTTACTTTGGTATTGTATTCAAGGGAGTGCCATCCCTGGAATCGCAAGGCAATACCATCTCCATGCTCGTCCATCATAAATGCGTTTTGACCGGGCAGGTTTTCGTGGTTCCTGTCCGAAATGATGGTTCCTTCTATACGTGTATTGGGAGGCAGGGAAGTGGCTCCGTCTTCAAACAATTCTTTGACTTCGGCCAGAGTGAGCAGATCCAGGTCGTCATCCACCGGGTCGCATCTTTCTCCCTCCATATCCATCTCGGCTTCTGCGGAGTCACGGATATGAAGTTGCAACATGCCATCGTGTTTTCCCAAAACCCCCTGGATAAACCCATTGCCCTCGGGGGTAAGTTCCGAGGCAAAATCTGCAAAACCGCTTGTATATACAGCCAGTGTATATCCGTCACAGTCCTGCAGGGTTCTGTTGATACCGCGTTGATTTTCGGCGTCGGCCCATGGGCTGCCTGCATCAGTGAAAGTGAACTGCACACCATCCAGGCGGATAAACATGCTTTGGTAGAGATCGTTGGACGTGATAATCTCTTCGATGGTTAGCGGCATAGGTTGTAAATCCCTTTCAGATGCCTGTACCACAATATTGGCGCTTCCGTCCACATCTTCAAGTTGTAGCAGGTCGCGGTAATCACTCAGGGTGGTTCCCCTGAGCTGTACCCTTACCGAGTCGCCCTGGGAAAGATTACCTGCCTGGAATATCCTAAGCATGATTCCGGCTTCCTGGTCCTGGATAAACGCCTGGTTGTATATGTTTCCGGAGCTGTCATCCATGGTAATGGTACCAAAGAAACTGACATCTGTGTTTTCATCAAAAGTAACAGGAGAACCCTGGTAAAGGTCTCTGAGCTCTGTGATGGAAATGATACTGTCAAGGGTTTTTATGGGGGGAGTATCAGGATCATCTTTTTCACAGCCGGTAAAGGCTATGAACATGAATAGCATTGCAATAATGCCTGACCGGGAAATTATTTTTTGTATTTTCATTGTTGTTGGTATTTCTGATGTTTTAAAATGGTTTTATTCAGGCCTGCCAGGTTAAAGCGGACGCCTAAAAACTCGCTGTTATTCTTCATCATAGAGCTTCACATTGTCTACACGGAAAGTTCCGGTATTGCCCTGGGGCTCTGAACCCTCGTATCTCCAGGCAATATGTGCAATGCCGTCAAACTCTGACAGGTTGATGAGGCCTGAATCAATCCAGGTATTCCAGTCGTCAGATTCTTCGACAAGCCTGGCCTCCAGTGGTTCCCAGTTGGCCTGGGTAACGTCAGATCCATCAAAATCAAAAGAAACATGAAGGCTAAAGCCATCGTGTGAATAGTGAGCGTGGGCCGACTGGAACTCAAAAACAGGATTTGTCATTTCATCCAGGTTAATAGCGGGTGTAATCAACCACATAATGTTGACATCATCGGGGGAGTTAAAGGCAGTGGCCTGGGCATAATGATTGTTGCCAAAGGTTCTGCAAATCCATACCCTGCTTCCTTCTTCAGCGATGGATGACCAGCCGTTTTGATCGATGGGGTCATGGTCAGGGTAAGACTGAAAGTCTTCATCCAGGAAGGTTACTCCTTCACCGTTGTCGTCACCATTATCGTCACCGTTGTCATCGCCATTGTCGTCATCCTCTTCGCCACAGCGGGCACCAGCCATGTCCATCTCTTCCAGGCTGCGGATATACAATTGGGTTTCATCGCGAAACTGGGCTACAATAGCTATCAGGCTTCCGTTACCCTCAGGAATTGTATCCTCGGCAAAGTTGGCATATCCACTGGTGCGTACAATAATTTGGTCATCGCTGGAACACTCTTCAAGCATTCTGTTTTGAGCCTGGAGGTTTTCCGCATCCGCAAAGGTAAGGCCCATCTCACTATCTGTAAACTGCACTCCGTCGAGTTTTACAAGACGAGCCTGATAGTCGCCCGAAACTATTTCACTAATGGTAACCGGGGTGGGTAACTTTTGCTGCTGGGTTTCCAGCTTGGTTACATTGTTGCCTGTGTGTACGGAGTCGATTTGCAACATTTGCTGATAGCTACCCAATACGGTCCCTTTCAGGTTTACTTTTATGTAATCACCCTGGTAAAGTCCACTGGGTGACATTAACCGCAGGTTGATGGCACCTGATTCATCTTCGATGTATGCACTACGGTATATATTGCCTGAACTACCGTCCATAGTAATAAAACCGTAAATGGTTGTGTCACCCATAAATTTGTGGGATGCTCCCTCATGGTTTTGGTGGTAGAATTGTCGCAGTTCGCCAATTTCCATGACAGTGCCATCAGGTATGTCAAGGGGGTCAGGTGCGTCGTGGTCATACTCCACGCAGGCAGTAATCAGGCCTGTTGCAACAAACAGTAGTAAAAGGTTGAAATATTTGAATTTTAGATGTCTCATGTTTATGTATTTTTCTGAAAATTAATGTGTTGGTACCTTGGGAGTCTTACATCCTGAATGCTAAATTGATAAAAAATGTACGTCCGTAGAGGTAAAAATATTTGGGAGGGAATCGGTCAATATCGCTGCTGTCGTAACGCAATTGTTCAAAACCACCCATATTAAAGTCGGTATGATCCAATACATTGTTTACACTTACGTTGAGATTGATAAAGTATTGTCGCTGAATTCGCCAGGATTTCCCGGCAAAAATATCGAGTGTAAACTCATTGCCCATTTTTTCCTGGTCAATGATATCTCTCCATTGAGGGTCGGAATCCACATAACCTGAAATGGCTTCTTCTGTGCGGCGGTCGGGGTTAATGTCGATGTAGATATCGTTGAAATAATTGAGGTTGCCACCCACAAACCAGTACCTTGGGGAGTTGTAGCGCATTCCAACAGAACCAATGGTATGGGTCATGCCACCCACTTTATAGTTTTCCCAGTAAACCGTTTTTTCTTCGGCCAGTACTTCCCTGTCATTGTCACGGGTAATAATTACCTCGGGACGGTTGGAGTAAAAGTAATCGCCTGTGCCGCCTACCAGCGACATGGAAAGCGTTGAGGTAAGGTTGATGTCAACGCCCAACTCAGCACCCATGTGGGTTTGGTCTACACCCGACATATTATAGTTGACAAAGGTGCGCAACTCATCATGATAAAAGCTTCGGCTCCAGGTCTGGTCATTAAATTCGGTATAGAACAGGGTGAGTCTTGATTTAACCGTGGGTGTGCGAACAATATAGCTTAAGTCACCCGACATGATGGTTTCACTTTTGAGGTTGGGAACCAGATCGTCGCGAACCCTGGATGAAACATAAGCATTGCGGAAGAAGGGTGCCCTGGTCAGATAGGCTGCGTTGGCCGTAACGTAATGTCTACCAGTGATTTTAAAGGTTGATCCACCTTTGAGACCAAAGTTGGTAAAATTTTGCTTTTCGCTGTCGCCCAGCGAGTTTTCAGGGAATCGGCCATTTCTCATATGACCTGTTCTCCAAAAGGTCGTGTGGGATAAATTTCCTGCCACGAAAAAGTCCCAGCGAGGCAGAACCCATTCAGCCTGGGCAAAGGCCTCATAATTGTTGATATTGCCGGTAAAATCATAGCCGAAAACATCTCCTTCTGTAACCAGTCGGTTTGGGTTATCCAAATCGTTTTGGGCCAAATCCATATCGTCAAAGTCACGGAGCGCAAACTGGTCGATATCCACCCACCAGTCGCCGCCAAGCAAATCGTCTACCACCTTAAACTGGTGTGTTTTGGCCAGGGAGATGTTCACCCCGCCACTCAGGGTCAGTTCCGGATTGGGGAATGCATTAACAAAAGAATTAAAAATCATTTGCTCGCGGTCGGTGCGTCTTTCTTCCACCATAAACATGGAACGTCTTCCTTCCACATTGTTGCCTTCTTCACCATTAACATTGGTTTGGGTGAACAGGTTTTTCATGTTGTACTGGTACATGGCATCCCAGTCGAGTTGCCTGAAGGATTCGTCATTTTGCCAAAGGTTTGTGTATAAGTCGAACTTCTGTGGGTCATCCTGGTAAAAACTGGGCAGGTACCTGTAATAATCAGGTCTTGGGTCATGGCCTTCAAAGTGAAAAACATTATCCGGGTTGTTTGGATCAGTTACTTGTCCGGGTTTGGTTGCATCGTTCCAGTTAAGGGCGGTTGATCCACCACGTCCGTTGCTGTAGGCAGCAGAGGTTTGGATTTGCACGTTTTCGTTCACATCGAAATAGTGGCTGAAGATAAACCATGGGGTGTGATAATGGTTTACACGCGCATTACGCACTTCCCCGTTCTGATAGCCCCAGTTGGGGTTGTAATAATTGGTTCCTACTAAGTCGTAGACTTCCTGGGTTGAGAAACCGGTTCTTCCTGTTTTGGAGGGAGCTCCAAAAGCAATCAGTCCGATACTATGGCGGTCGGTGAGTTGCCGTTCGGCTGACATAAAATAGGCCCACGCATCATAAAAGGCTCCTTCAACATAACCCTGGCCCATATCTGCAAATCTTCTTGAGCCGCTTAGGGTAAGAGCCCAGCCATTATCCTGCATGCCCGTGGAATGGGTGAACATGGCTCTGTTGGCGTAAGAGCGGTTGGCACGCGACAGTGTGAGTCTGGTGTTGGGGCTGTATTCTGATGCCCGGGTGGTGATGTTGGTTGCCCCCCCAATTCCGGCAAAATTTTGGCGGGATACCCCTATACCACTGTGGCTTACAGTCATGCGAGTGGCATCATTCAAACCACCCCACACGCTGTAATAAGGTCGGCCGGTCTCCGGATCATTCACCGGTATAGCATTGATCATTACCGTGGTATTTTCATTGTCGTATCCCCTTATACGGAATCGTGCAGGGCCAAAAGTGAAACCTGCTGTGGATACAAATATATCACGGGATCCCTGGAGAAGACTTGAAATGTCGTGCGATTCGGCATCCCCCTCTATATCTTCTAAACTAATGACCGGGAAGTCCATTTCCCTGGGCTCATCGATCCTTAGGGTATCAGGATCCGCATCGTTGCTGTTCTCCTGTGCTGACAGGGCAAGGCTTAAAAATAAAACAAAGCCTGCCGCTAGAATTAATTTTTTATTCATACAACTTGGGTTAAATTTTATATTTGGTGATTTTACAATAATTATTAGAATACATAAATTCCTGATGGTTATGTTTTAGGGCGTGAATTGAATTGTAATTTAAAGCCCATTTTGGGAATTTCTCTGAGGGTGCTATAAAATGATTATTTTTGGGGCATCAAAATTAAGGAATTATTACTAATAAAACGGATGGGTGAATGGTTAAATTTTTAAAGGACTTTTAACAATGTAGCTTATTTCGCGTTAAGGGGTTTATGGTGTTGATATTTAAGGGTATGTGGTGTTGTTGTTAGGTGGGGATAGCGTTTGAAAAAGGAGAAGGTTTAAAGGTTTTTTAGGGTTTATTAAGTATTTGCAAACAATTAAAATTCAAATATTTCATTAAAAAAAGAAAGATACAGGGTGTTAAATGAGTTAAAAAAACCTGTATCACACTTTTTTATCTTAAAACAAAAAAAAACAATGAAATTATCGCTTTTATTTTTAGCAAAAATGCTGATGATGGGTCTGTTCATGTTTTCAGGACATGACAGTACATTGGCCAAAACAGCAGAAGACGACAAGCAGTTCCTCGCAGTTTGTATCGGTTATTACAATGTTGAAAACCTTTTTGACACCATCAATGATCCCGAACGCAGGGATGATGATTATACACCTGATGGTGATCTGCGTTGGAATACGGAAAAGTATTTTGAAAAGCTGGACCGGTTGGCGGAAGTAATTTCCAAAATGGGGCAAGAGCTTACCCCTGATGGGCCTGCTGTTTTGGGCCTTTCGGAGGTAGAAAATGAAGAGGTAGTTTGGGATTTGGCTCGCCAGGAGAGGATTAAAGACCGTAACTACCAGGTAGTGCATTACAGAAGCCCTGATCGCCGTGTGGACAATGCCTTTATGTACAACCCCCGGTATTTTGAAAAAACCAACTCAAAAGCAGTTCCTACCACTATACCCGACCGGCCCGACTTTCGGACCCGTGATCAGCTGGTCGTATCGGGTTTACTGCTTGGAGAACCTGTCCACTTTATTGTTGTGCACTATCCATCACGACGTGGTGGTGAAGCCAGGAGTCGACCTTTGCGTATTGCAGCAGCAGATATCACAAGATCTATTATTGACTCCCTTAAAGCGGATGACCCGGATGCAAAAATTATGTTTATGGGCGATATGAATGATGACCCAACAGATATTAGCATTAAAAGGCATGTTAATGCCCACGGGGATAAGGATAAGCTGGAGCCCGGGCAGCTGTATAATCCATTTGTGGAGTTTGCACGCAAAGGAATTGGTACTTTGGCATGGCGCGATTCCTGGAATTTGTTTGATCAAATTATCCTTACACAATCTTTACTCACCGAAGACAAAAGCACCTGGACATACCACAAAGCAGAAGTTTTCAACAGACCTTTTCTGCGTCAACCTTCGGGAAGGTTCCAGGGGTACCCTTTTAGAAGCTATGGTGGAGGTGTTTACCTGGGTGGGTACAGCGACCACTTCCCCACTTATGTTTTTCTGATTCGTGAAGTAAATTAACAAACCTATGCCGAAAACTGTCATAACAAAACTACAGGAAGACCCTGATTATCTTAAAAAAAATGCACGCTCCCGTTCCAAAAACAAAAAGGGACGGTTCAAAAAGATTTCCTTTAAAATTACCGATACACAAAGACAGGCTCTGGAAGTTATATCTAAACGACAAAATACTACTCCGGTAAGGTACATCAAGTCGATCATCAGTAAGCAAACATCCAAATATAAAACCAATAATGCTTCTGAAACCTATGTGACTGAAAACCAGCTGTCTTTGTTTGATTAATAATTCCCAATGTTTGGTAAACAGCGTTTGACTGCTTCCGAAAAATATATAGGGTTGATGAACCCGGAAAGTATTATGTTATCCATCTTAATATTTTCCGGGTTTTGTTATATTTGTGTGTTGATAATGCAGGTGTTGTCAAACCTTACAGGTGTTCTAATAAAACAACCCCACTGAAGTCTTTTTTTAAAATATTTTCAAAAAATTAGATGATCGAGTTAATAAAAGAGTTAAATTTGAAGAATTGAGTTACGAAAGTAAAAATTAAACCAGGTTGCTTATTGTGGAAATAGTATGTGATTATATCCTTGTGTTTTCAGGCCAGAACTTAGCTTATTTGGCATATTCTCAGGCTAATCCAACAACATACGCTTCAGTCTTTGCTTCCGGTATAAATTTTTTAGCCAGCTTTTCTTCCCCTGCGTTGCTTTTGGCAATGCTTGTTTTAGTTCTGGCTGGTTTCTTTTTTCTCCGCAAGATATGGATTGCCAGTTTGCGCAAAGCGGTTGATAGAAAGCTCCAGGCCATCCTTTCCGGTAAAGCCAGCTCAAGCCACCCCACCCAGATGTCATCCGGTTATAGTGTTGCCAAGGAAAACCGCATGCAAAACCCTGGTGAGGCCCACTCTGTTTCCGAAAAATTTAACTCTCCCACCGCTACCAAAGAGTCCGATAAAACAGATGCTGCGGATATACAGTTCTCCCAGGTGGCTGAACTTTTGCCGGATATTGCCTTTGAGGCGGATTTACAAGGAAATATATCACATGCCAATCAATGGGCTCTCAAAGCATTGGATGTGTCGCAGCAGGAATATAAAGAAGGAGTTAATGTTTTTAGTTTTTTGCCGCCCGAAGAACATGAAAAAGCCAGAGAAAACCTATTGCATATTGCCCGTGACGAAAAAAAACATGCCACTGAATATAAATTGATTACAAAAAAGGGTAAACGACTTCATGTTTTGGCTTATTCTGCACCAATTTTTAAAGATGGTGAGGTGTCGGGGTTCAGAGGCCTGTTGGTGGATGTATCCAGGAGAAGAAAAAATGAGGATACCATCAAAACCTTGCAGGATATTGTGGCCTATACAGAGTTGGGTATATGTGTGTTTAGGATGGAGCAGGAAAACAGTGATAAGGTTTTCAGGCTTGAAATGGTTAACCAGGCCAGTGGGAAAATAATTAAGGCACTTCATTCAGATAATAAAGGACACACCCTTACTGAAATATCCCCCGTTTTCAAACATCAAAAGTTGGATCTCGTTTTTGCAAAAGTCTTGCAAACGGGCAAGCCTGAAAAGATTGAAGATTTTGAATATTTCTCAGCCCAAAAGGAAAAAGCAGCTGTATTGTTATTGAATATATATCCTTTACCTGATCAAAAGGTGGCTGTGCTCATAGAAGATATCAGTCAGATAAAGAAAACCGAACAGAGCCTTAAAATGACCCGGTTTGGGATTGAAAATGCATACGATATGATTCTCTGGCTCAATGAGAGCGCAGAAATTGTGTATGCTAACGAAACTGCCGTTAGTAAGTTTGGGTATAGAAAAGAACAACTGCTGCAGATGAATATTACCCAGGTAGACACAAGAGTTACCATGTCGCAGTGGTACGACCTGGTGCTTATTTTGGAAAGCAAGCCCTCGCTTACGATGGAGTCTATCAACAAAGCTGCCGATGGTGTTTTTTTCCCGGTTGAGGTTTCCATCAACAAATTTGTATACGATGCAAAGAATTATTATTTCACATTTATCCGGGATATCAGTGAGCGAAAGCGAAACGATGATCTTGAGCAGAAAATCCAGGTTGCCCGTCAATCGGCAGCCCTTAAGCAACAATTTCTGGCCAACATGAGTCACGAGATCAGAACCCCCATGACTGGCATTATGGGTATGACTTCGCTGTTGATGCGCTCCAATCTAACTCCTCCGCAGCTTGAGTATGTACGAAATATTAAAATTTCGTCGGAAAACTTGCTGAACATCATCAATGATGTACTCGACTTAAGCAAAATTGAAGCAGGAAGGATGGAGTTGAAACCTTCAAAAGTAAATATCAGGGATTTTGTGGCAGATATCAAAGAGGTGTTTCATCATCAGGCGGAGAAAAAAGGGATTGCACTATCTGCCTCTGTGGAGCCCATTGCTCCTCAGTTTATTCTGGTAGATGAAAACCGGCTGAAGCAAATTATTAATAACCTCTTGTCCAATGCCATCAAATTTACAGATGAAGGAGAGGTTTCCATGCGAATAGGGCTGAAAAGCAACTTAAGTAATAGCCTTACCCTCTACTGCCAGGTAAAGGATACCGGGGTAGGGATTAGTCCTAAAAATCAGAAACAAATTTTTGAGAAGTTCACCCAGATAGACAGCTCATTGATTCGTCCTTTTGAAGGTACAGGTCTTGGTCTTGCCATTTGCAGAGAACTTACGAATTTGATGGGTGGGGAGATTAGTGTAGAGAGTGACCCAGGAAACGGAAGCAAGTTTACTTTTACTTTCAAAGCAGAAATAGACAAAAAAGACTTAATAGAGACAGCTGAATACAGTAGCCGGGACTTCCTCAATCTTGACCTTAATATCCTGCATGTGGAAGATAAGCTTTTGAACCAGAAAGTGGTGGCCTACATATTGCTGAATGCCGGCTGTAATGTGGATTTTGTAAACAATGGCAGGGAAGCCCTGAACCTCTACAAGCCCGGCCGGTATGATATTATATTGATGGATATCCAGATGCCCGTTATGGATGGCATAACAGCTTTCAGGGAGCTGAAACGCCTTTACGGTAGCAAACTTTGCCCGGTAATAGGGTTAAGTGCCAATGCCATGGAAGGAGATGCCCGGAAATATATGGAGATGGGACTGGATGATTATATTGTGAAGCCTTTTACTCCCAGATTGCTCTATGAAAAACTGCAGCACTGGTCTGGAAACTTGAATGCTTCACAAAGCTAAGGGCGGGTATCTATTTTTTTTTAAGAATGGAGTGGATCAGTCCTTTCAGTTCACTCACCTCTTCCCGGGATATCAAAAAGCTTTTCAGCCCGCAGCGATTCATGCGGATAAAAATAACAAACTGGTAAATTGTGTTTGCTGAGTATGCCAGGGATGCTGTTATACCAGCTCCGGCGAGGCCAAGGCGGGGGATGAGAATCAAACCGCTGGCCAGAGTTGTGACAAGGCCAATGGCTGAGCCGATAGCATTGTGATGCTGCTGTCCTGTTCCCGAAAAATAATGACTCAGAATCTGGGAAAGGCTTAGCATTAAAATACCTGCACCCATAAATAGAATGACTTTCTTAACTTGCTCAAAACCCTGCCCGAAGATCCACCCGTAAAAGCTTTCGGGTAGCAAAAATAAAACGATCAGGCTGGCCGCGGTAATGATGAAGGTGAGTTTGATCAAACGCAAGGTGAGGGTTAGGGCATACCCCGGTTTTTTACTGTTGGATATACTGCTGTATTGTACTACTGCAAAGCTTTTTCCGAAAATCCAAACCCCTTCAGAAAGTTGAACACCTGCCGTGTAAACCCCAAGGGAGCCTCTGCCCATAAAATGATCGATTAAAAAATAGGATAAACGATAGTTAAATAATTGAACTGCATTGGCAATTTGCAAGAATCCACCATAACGTATCATTTGTTTAAAGGCGGTGGGGAAAGAAACTCCTTTGGGTGTTTTCATTTTACCCAGCAAAAGCATCCAGCCTGTGAGGGTCGAAATTCCGGATGAGATATAAAGGCTCCTGATGTAGATCATGATGGTTTTTTCTTCTCCGTCATAGATTTGCAGAGCCAGGGATAACAAAAGCATGAGTGCCTGTAAAAGTAAAATCAGATTGAACAATTTGATTCGTTGTTGGCCCAGCAACGTGGTAAAAGCAAAGGAGTTAAAAAAAAAGATAATGGATAATATAAGCAGATGATACAGCAGTTCCCGGGGGAACAGGTTGAATTGTGATAGGACGGCCCAGGCAATCATGTGAATGGGCAGCGTCCAGGTTAAGGCTCCCGAAAGCAAAGTGACAAGGGGAAGCCTTGGCACCAGGTAAACAAGGGCCGGGCCACCGGCCACTCCACTAACCAACTGAAGCAATGACAGACTCAACAAAAAAATACTGATATTGCCGTATTCACTGGCACCCAAGAACTGGGTAGCCAATATCACGGTGAGAAACCCCAGGATTGTGGTGGAAATTTTTGTGACTGTGGTGCCGGCAAGTTGTTTAAGCATCTGATTTTGTTCGGGTGTTGTTGGTGATTCCTAAAATCTGTTCGTATAACTGGCAAATCTTCATGCCCACATACTTTTCACTGAAGTTGGAAACGACAAATTTTCGCATATCCTCTGGGTTAAAGGTGTTATGTTCTGACAACATCCGGTTCATTCCCTCTGTAATGGATTCCGGGGTGTTGTTTTTAATTACGTGCCCAAACTGCGGTGAAATATCCTTTTTAAAGTCGGCCACATCAGAAACCAGCACAGGCACACCACAGGCCAGGCTTTCGTATACAACAATGCCAAATGTTTCGTAATGACTTACCAGGAGCGAAAAATCGGCCTGTGCCAAAATTTCTGACAACTCCCGGCCTTCCTTCAACCCTTCAAATTCTACAAATGTATTGTAAATATTCAACTCTTTGGCCTGTTCAATACTTTTTTGTAAATCCACCCCTGTCCCTATCATCTTAAGTCTGAAATCCTGCCGCTGCTGTGATAAATTTTTTACAGCTTTCAGAATTCCACTCATGTTTTTTGATTTTTCTTCAAAGCAACTGATATGAACCATGGTTTTAACCGGAGCGTTGATTTTTTTTGTAGCAGGTTTGAAAAGCTCAGTATTCACCACATTGGGGGTAAGGGAGTAATGCCTGCACAAGCCCTGCCTGCGCATAGATTCTCCCAGCCTTGCTGAAACAACACCCAGGTTTGAGGAGGCCCGGATAATACGCCGTGTAAAAATTTTTGAGATACGACCAAGCGCCAGATTGTTGGCATCAAGGTATCTTGACCAGTGCTCTGTGACAACAAAGGGAATCCGGTGAAAAATTTTTAGCCACAATGCAGGAATGGCAATGCGGGTAATGATATGCACATGTGTTATGTCGGGCAGCCCCCACTCTTTTTTCATCAGCCTGAAACCCATTTTAGTGGCTTTGTACCATTGTAGTAAGTTTTTGGTTCTGTTGGCCAGTCCCTGGTTTTTATGGGGGAAGTAAACGGTTATTTCAGTCAGGTTGCCCTCTTTGTGGGTATTGAAGGTTATTTTGGATTCTTCGGGGCTGGGGTGTGTGTGTAAAACCAGCACCCTGCAGTGATTCCTTACAGCAAGAGCATGCTTTCTTACGAAAAGGCCAAACATGGAATCTCTTTTATGGGGGTATAATGCCGGCAAAAATAAAACTTTGAGAGGCGTATTTGCAGGTGTTGTCTTCATGAAAATCCCTTTAAACATGTAAATGTAAAACTTTTTCATCAATATTGCGGATTTCTGTTTCTGGATCACAGGCACTTGGATATAAGTGAAAATTAGTTTAGCTTTTTCCCTAAACTTTTTTTCAAAGTAAATGAAATTTATTATATATTTGCAACCGCAAATAAACGGTGGCTATAGCTCAGCTGGTTAGAGCACCAGATTGTGGTTCTGGGGGTCGTGGGTTCGAATCCCATTAGCCACCCCAAAGCAGAAAAGCCTGGATATTCCTTTCCGGGCTTTTTTATTTTCCTTTGCTTTAAAAATTTGCCCTCTAACCTACTGGAGAATGATCATTGGCTAATATGCAAATATCATTTTTTTACCCGGGGTCTACCATATCACTTATAAAAGGAGTCGGAATTTTTACAGCAAACCCTTTCTCAGCCAAAAACAATAGTAAAATCAGGTGAAAATTCAGTATTTAACGTAAAAAATACCTGTTGTCATGGTGTATTTTTACCATTTGGAAAATCAAAAGGGACAATCATTTTTGTATGCGTAAAAAAGACGCTGAATAGTTTTTGAAACAAGTATACAGGTTAAACCAAAATAAATCACAAAAAATTGTATTATGAAGGCTTCTTTACCCATTTTTACTGTATTGTGGATCATTGTTTTACAGCTCTTTTTGGCTGCTTCAGCCAGTGGCCAATATACGCCCCAGCCCCTGGAGAAGGATTTTCTCAGGGACGGTGTGCGTGAAACTTCAACGCTTAAGGCAGCAGATACCATTTGGTATGAGGATTTCTCAGGTGCTTTGCCCGGCAGTTGGCAAAGCGTTGATAATAATGGCTTTTGCGCTTTTGAGCACACCTATGATGGGCCTCAGGGGCCTTTCTCCTTAGGGATGCCACCCATTGCATCACAGTCGGCCGATAACGGCTTTATGATATTGGATTCGGACCTGTGTACTTCTCAAAATTCCGGTGATCTGACCACAGATGCTTATTTGCAAAGCCCGTCCATTGATATACTAGGTCAGTCGAACCTGATGCTGACCTTTGAGCACAGTTTCAGGTATTGTTGCTCATCCGAAGCGGTAGAGATGGTGGTCGAAATCAGTACCGATGAAGAAAACTGGACTTCCTTTGACGTTACCAATGGTTTGGCACCCAATAACACAAGTGCCAACCCTGTTTACCAGGCCATTGATATTGCCGGTCTCACCCACGACCATGATCAGTTATGGATAAGGTTTCGCAAAACCGGTGCAACCCATTACTGGTGGATGATAGATGATGTTCAGCTGGTTTCTTATGTGGAAAACGACCTGGAACTGACCAATACTTTTGAGAGCCTTGGTTATACGAAGATACCCGATGGACAGCAGCAAGTGCAGAGCTTTGGCGGACAGGTGAGAAATGTGGGTGGAAAAACCCAGCACAACCTAACTTTTACTACACGCATCAATACTTACCTGTTTGGGTCTGAAGCATCTTATCCATCCCTTGATCCGGGACAAACCCTGAATGTAAGTGTTCCGGATGACTTTACCGCCCCCGGACCAGGTAACTACCATATTGAGTTTGAGGTTTTCCAGGATGAAGACGATATGAACCCCCAAAATAACTCCCTAACCACCGTTTTTGAAATTGGAGATACCGTTTATTCCCGAACCCCAAACCTTTATGACCCCGGGAAATTTTTGGAAGCCCAACCAGGGGATGTGTTTGGTGCAGCGAACCGTTTCACCCTTGTACAGGAAATGGAAGCTACCTCCGTTGCTTTTGCGGTACATGAAAATACCCAGGAAGGGGCCGCAGTGATCGCACAAATTTTAAGGGTGGAGGAAGATGAATACACCGAAATAGTTTCCACCATGGAGTATGTTGTGGAAAATGAAGATATTAACACCCTTGAGGGTGAGCCTCTTTGGGTAACATTATCCTTTGACAACGATGTGTTGCTGGAAGCAGGAGATTACCTGGCTGTGGCTAAAACTGCTACGGAAGAGGCAGGGTTTGCCCTGGCAGCAGCAAGTGCCCCCTATCAGCCCGATGGGGCCTCTCTGGTGCACAACGGGAATGAATGGGAAACCGCATCAATAACACCACTTATCAATCTTAACTTTGGCAACAACCAGGTTGATTGTAACCCGATGTATTATTTTGATATACAAAGTGCATTGTGTGGTACAGCCAGTGGCTCCATTGAGATTTTTCCACTTACAGGGAAAGAGCCCTTTCACTACCAATGGGCTGATGACCCGGAAAATGACGCTCCATTGCTGGACAGCTTGCAGGCGGGTTCTTATGAAGTTACCATTACCGATGGGTACGGTTGTGATACCACACGTATGCTAACCGTGCCTGACGAAGATATTTCTCTGGATTATGAATCTGAGCCTGCTATGTGCAACACGGGGGGGAGTGTAACGGTGTTGATGCTCAATGGACAGGAGCCTTTTACCTTTGACTGGGAGCATGATCCCGACCTGGATGATGCAACAGCACAGGATCTTGCATCTGGGTTTTATTCCGTTACGGTTACCGATACCAACGGATGCCAGGCAAATATAACTGCCGAAGTTGCAAATATTGATGAGCTACCCGTAGACGTGCTGATCCAGGATGCTTTTTGTGACTCGCCCAGCGGTTCCATCGAACTTATACCTGAGGGTGGACAGGCTCCCTACAGTTTCCAATGGGATGAATTTGCAGATTTGGATTCAGCTAAAGTGGATAGCCTTACCGCAGGAACCTATTCATTTGTTGTGACAGATGCACAAAACTGTGAATATATAGGAACGGCCAGAGTATTTGAAGAGTTTTATGAGCTGGAGCTCACAACAGAGGTATTGGATGCTTCCTGTGGTCTGGAAAACGGGGTTATTCAAGTGGGTATTGACAATGGGCAGGCTCCTTTCCAGTATAGCTGGTCGCATGGGTTTTCTGATTCATTGGTCGATAACCTGGCCCCGGGAACTTACCATCTGCAGGTAACTGACTTGCACGGATGTCCTGGAGAACAGGAATTTACCATTGAAAATGCCGGACAGATGCCATCGGTGAACGCTACTGTTGATCATCCAGAAGGGTGTAGTCAAAGCACAGGGTCTCTTGCCATATACCCGGATAATCCGGAAGAACAGTACACCTATAGCTGGCTGAACCAGGATGATGACCAGGATGATGTGACGAAAAACGGTTATAATTCCAGGGAAACAGTGCCCGGTTTCGAACTTGAGGACTTACCTGCCGGACAGTACCATATTGGTATCCTAAATGAAGACGGTTGTGAGCTGGTAAAAGAGATAAACATCAGCGATTTGGGTGGGCCGAATCTGGAGCCCTCCATTACGGATGCCTCCTGTTTTGGCTATGACGACGGAGCCATTGCCATCAATGTCCCGGATGCAACCAATCCCGAATTTCTATGGCTTGATGAAGGGAATCAAGCTGTTGACAGCATAGGCAACCTTGTGGCTGGTTCCTACTCCCTGAAAGTTACAGATGAGGATTGCACGGTAATTGAAACTTTTGAAGTGGGGCAACCTGAGTTACTCCATGCCGTTGCAGAGGTGAACCATGTAGTATGTGCCCACCAGGATTCGGGAAGCATTAAACTAGATGTTATAGGAGGCACAGCACCTTATGCCATTTATTGGGATAATGCAGAAAACGAAAGCACTATTACAGATTTGGAAGGAGGGGTTTATAACCTTACCATAACCGATTACCATTTATGTAACTACGAAAACAGCTACACCCTTCATGCCAACGACTCTCTGCTGCTTAACGCTACTGTTGAGCACACCGATGTTGATGAGGACAACGGGGTGATTCACCTGGAAATAACAGGTGGTGAAGGAGACTATACCATTGACTGGGATCATGGTGCCCAGGGGTCGTTGTTAACAGGTCTTTCTGCCGGAGAATATGTGGTGACAGTAATGGATGAAGTGGGATGTGCAGTTACTGAAAGCTTCATGATTGGTACAGTTGACGTAGAGGACCATTTTTCGGAAAAAGAGATACATCTGTACCCCAATCCGGTTTCAGGTTTGTTGAATGTTTCTCTTAACCAGGAATGCCGGGGAACCCCTGTTCACCTGGAAGTACTCAATATCCTGGGCGAAAAAGTGTTGGATAAAACGTGGTCTGAAACCCGGCACGGGAGCCCCCGAATTGATGTAAGTCACCTTCATGGTGGTATGTACATCCTTCGTTTATCATGTAAAGAATACAGCTGGCAGGGCAAGTTCCTGAAAAAGTAAGAATGACCGGGTTCTGCTAACTCTCAGCAAGCAGGGCCCGGTTAAAAAATTTTGAGCGAAGAGAACATTGATTCTGGTATTATCGGTAACTTTGCCAGTACTTTTCAATGTATATCTATGTTTGTCAAAGACACTGCACGACTGATTCGAAAAGAGTTTTTGCTTGAATGGAGGCAAAAGCATGCCCTGGGGGGAATTGTACTTTACCTGGTCTCTACAATCTTTATTTGTTACCTTGCTTTTGCAGGTGTTATGTCGCCACAAACATGGAATGCCCTGTTTTGGATTATCATAGCATTTGCTTCTTTGAACCTGGTACTCAAAAGCTTTGGCGACGAAAGCCCCGCCAGGAAATATTACCAGTATACTCTTACATCCCCGTCGGTGGTAATTTTTTCAAAAACCCTGACCAATACACTTGTTATGATTGTCCTGGGGGTTTTGGGGTATTTGCTTTTCACGCTTTTTATGGGTAACATGACAGAGAACCTGTTGGCCTGGTGGGTGGTGCTGGTGGTAGGAGTTACAGGCTTTTCTTCGGTTCTTACCATGGTATCGGCCATCGTGAGCCAGTCGCGCAACAATTTTACCCTGATGGCAGTGCTGGGTTTTCCATTGATATTGCCCCTGTTGCTGCTGCTTATCAGGGCCTCTTCCGCTGCCATATCCGGACAGCCTTTTGCTACCATTGGCCCGGATTTGCTGGTGATTTTACTGATTGTTTTCATTGCATTAACTTTGTCTCATATTTTATTTCCCTATCTTTGGAAAGAGTAATTCATATATATTGATATGTCGAAAAACAGTTGGAGTTATACCTGGAAAATATTTACCATCCTTATCATGTTATATGTCATTATGGGTGGATTGCTTTTTGAAGTTCCGGAATTGCCTGTTATTGAGCAGACCATAAGGAATATTTACTTTCATGTGGGCATGTGGTTTGCCATGATCTTTATTCTTTTTATGGGTTTTATTTTCAGCCTTTTATACCTGAGAAGGTTCAGGGCCCGGTATGATATTATGGCCAATGCGGCTGTAAAAACCGGGTTGGTTTTTGGTTTTCTGGGCATCATAACGGGTATGATTTGGGCACAATATACCTGGGGTGCGTATTGGGTTAATGACCCAAAGCTCAATGGTGCTGCCGTGGGTATACTGGTATACCTTGCTTATGTTGTTTTGCGGGCATCGGTTGAAGATGGTGAGAAAAGGGCACGTTTGGCTGCAGTCTACAAAATATTTGCTTTTGTAATCATGTTCATATTTATTATGATTCTGCCCCGTTTGGCCGGAGCCTCCATACATCCGGGCGTAGATGGCAACCCTGCCCTGGCTACCGGCGATCTTGACTCCTCCATGCGCAAAGTTTTTTACCCGGCCATTTTGGCCTGGATACTTTTTTCCTGGTGGATATTTACAATAGTTTACCGCATTGACAGATTTACTGAAAAACTTAACCAACTAAATGCTGAAAGATTATGATGGAAATACATGGTAAAATATTCGTTGTAGCCGTTGCACTGGCTGTGATTTTTATTGGCCTGGCTTTGTTTCTTTTTTACCTGGAAAGACGATTGAAAAGGCTTGAAAGAAATGTGGATAACCTGGAGCAGGACCGGAGCATCTGATGGTACAAGGCCTTCCCGCTGGATGAAGTGAGGGGGCTTGGTTTTCCGGTAAATTATTGGGTTTCATGTTCCTGAGTAGCAATGATTCATGTTGTTGATCCGTTCAAAATTTATATGTATTTTTGATATGGTTTTCCCAGGTTTTAAATGAGTACTTAAATTCTTTCCAACGTGAAAAAAACACATATAGCAGCCCTAATCTTTATAGTGATCGCCATAGGAGCCATCATTACCACCGTATATGATGCCGACACTTACTCAGGCTTTTCCGAAGCGCGCGCCAATCCTGGCAGAGAGTTTCATATCATAGGTGAGCTTAACCGTGACAAGCCGGTAGAAGAGAAAGTGATAAACAATACACTCCGTTTTTCTTTTCATATGTTTGACAATGAAGGTAAGGAAAGCCAGGTCTTATACTTTGGCGGTAAACCCCAGGATTTTGAAAAGCTGGACCAGATTGTACTGGTGGGGCAATATGATCAGGAGGAGATGTTTATTGCTTCCCGGTTACTGTTGAAGTGCCCTTCAAAATACAATGCCGATGCATTTGAATCCACCGGCACTGTATCCCAGAACTAACTGTATGTTTTATGAAGCGGGGTTATGTCAGAGCATCTCAATGATATCAGGTAATTTTTTCAACATTGCCAGCTCCCTCATTTTTTCTTTGGCTTCCAATACAGGGGATCCAAAATAGGTTTTACCCCCCTGGACACTTTTGGATATGCCTGATTGTCCAAGTACCACAGCGCCTTTTCCAATGGTAAGGTCTTTTTGCACGCCCACCTGGCCCCACAAAATCACATCGTCTTCCACCGTCACACATCCGGCAACGCCTACTTGTGAGGCAAAAAGACAGTTTTTGCCTATAACCGAGTCGTGTCCCACCTGGATGTGATTGTCCAGCCTGGAACCCCACCCGATGATGGTATCTCCCGAAACGCCTTTGTCGATGGTGCAGCAGGCTCCAATCTCAACATTATCCTCCAGAACGGCCCGGCCACATGACTCCATTTTATCCCAGTAATCCGGCCGGCGTTTGAAGTAAAATGCATCAGCCCCGATAACGGTGCCCGAATGAAGTATTACATTATCGCCTATTACCGAATGGTCGTAAATACTTACATTGGCATGAATCAGGCAGTTTTTTCCGATGGTAACATGATTGCCCACAAAAACCCCTGGCTGAATATGTGTCCCTTCACCAATGGTTGCTGTGGGACTGATCAGGGAAGATGCAGGTTCAAAGGGGCGGAAGTGTTTGGTTAAATACACATAGTCGCGGAAGGGGTCATCGGAAAAAATCAGTGCTTTACCATTGGGGCGATCCATCTCTTTGTTGATAATAATGGTGGTAGCCTTGGAATTCAGTGCTTTGTCATAATACTTGGGATGATCTACAAATGTAAGATCACCCGGCTCTACTTTGTGTATTTCGTTGATGCCACTTACAGAAAAATCAGGACTTCCTGCATATTTGGCATTAATGAGCGCTGAAATTTGTTGAAGTGTTTGATGGGGATGAAGACGCATGGGTTGATTGAATAAATGAATGCCCTGGTTTATTTAACCCTTTCGGAATAGGCCTTGGTACGTGTATCTACCTTGATTTTTTCCCCGGGTTCAATAAACAGGGGAACATTTACTGTGGCTCCGGTTTCAACCGTTGCCGGTTTCAGGGTGTTGGTGGCTGTATCACCTTTAACGCCTGGCTCGGCATAGGTTACTTCCAGCTCCACAAAAGGGGGCATATCACAACTGAGTGGGGTTTCGGTTTCGGAGTGGAAGACAACCTCCACCTCCTGTCCCTCTTTTAATAGCTCGGGCGCACTGATAAGCTCCCCGGGTATGGGAATTTGTTCAAAAGTTTCGGTGTGCATAAAATGATAACCCATGTCGTCGTTGTAAAGGAACTGGTAGGGGCGGCGCTCTACGCGTTGCACGTTTATTTTTACACCGGAATTGAAAGTGTGGGGAATGACCTTACCACTTTTGAGGTTTTTGAGTTTGGTGCGAACAAATGCTCCGCCTTTTCCGGGTTTTACATGCAAAAATTCTGTTACTGTATACAGTTCATTGTTCATTTCCAGGCAAAGCCCGTTTTTAATATCCGATGTATTGGCCATAAAAATTAATTATCTGTGATTGTTAATTTGGGCACAAAAATAATTATTTTCTAGCTAACTGCCCCCTAAATTTGAAAAATAGAAATAACAGCTTCTGGAACTTACAGTCTTTAGCCAACCTGGGGCATTTTTTTAGATACCACTTTTTTTGCCCCAATCATAATACTTTTTGATGTTACCAGGGATGATTCAGGGTGGTTTTTAGTCCACTTTGAAGAAAAATAAAATGGGCTTATAAACTTTTTATCCTTTCTAAGGGAGTGATAGTGAGCTGCTTTTAAACGATTATTGGGTGTTTTGTTTTTGAATGTGAATGTTTTTAAAAATTGTGTTCTATTCGCATGTCAAACCGATTAACAAACACCTGCACGCGATAAAGGCAGATGTTGGTAAGGAATAGCAGGAGGGTTGCAGTAAAACTTTAACCGGTGCATCGAAAAACAGAGACGTATTTGATGCATTTTTTGTTTGTACACGGTTAAAGCAGCAAGGACAATGAAATAAAGGATACTGATATACAGGAATAACAAAAACAAAATAATATTTACAAACCAATTTTTACACTATGAAACAATTTGTACTCAGAACCACACCATGGTTCATATCTATAATGCTGGTCTTTTCCCTGAACAGCTTGGGGCAGGGTTTTGAAAATTTTGATAATGAAAAGCAAGACCCTTTATTTACAATCACCTTTAACCTGGATATGTCCGATGCCATTGCCAAAGGGTTTTTTGACCCACAGAGCGATTTTGTGGATGTGGCAGGTAACTTTACCGATTGGGAAGATAATCCCATTGAACTATCCCAGGTGGATGAAACAGGGATTTTTACCCATACAACAGATGCCGAATTTGAATTGAATGGGGAAATTGAATTCAAGTTCCGTATCAATGGAGATTGGGATCAAAGTCAACCGGATGATAATTTACAATATATTATAGTAGATGGTGAAAATGTATATGACTATACCTGGCAAACACCCCAGGTTGGATGGGCCAATTTGCAATGGCCGGCAGATGGAGAGATTGTAAAAGGAAGTGAGTTTAACGTATTTGCACGAGTATGGATTGATGGCATTACGGGAAGCGAAGCCAGTGAAGAATCCCTTTCAGCACTTTCTGTGTACGTTGGCTATAATATTACCGATGCCAATGATGTATCTGATTTTGAAGAGGGCTGGACATGGGTAGAGGCTTCTCTCAATGAAGGTGAGCATGGAGATAACAATGAATTTGTTACAGATATTGGCAGCCAAATCCAGGATGCAGGCACCTATTATTACGTCAGCCGTTTTCAGTATGGTGATGATGATATTCTATATGGTGGATTTGATGGTGGTTTTTGGGATGGTACTGAGAATGTGTCGGGTGTACTAACCATAAACCCTGATGATGCTGAACTTCTGGAAGAGGATAAAGAGGCACTGGATTTTGATCGGTTTGTTTTTGCGGAAGGAGATGATGAAACCGGTGTGACAGAAGACTTCAAGCTGCCATCGGAAGGGTCGGAAAATGGCTCTCAAATCACCTGGCTATCTGATAATACGGATGTGATCAGTATTTCTGCCGAGGTGGATGGTGAGGGATACTTTACCGCCCAGGTAACCCGTCCTGAGCCTGCCAAATCCAACGATGTCCAGGTGAAACTTACCGCCACCCTGAACCAGGGAGAAGAAGAGGATACCAAAGAGTTTGATGTGGTGGTGAAAGAGGATGAGTCTGAAAATTATGCCATCAGCACCCAGGTAGTGGAAGGCACTGCTACAGTATCCACCGACCCTGCGGACGAAGCCCAGGCGGATGCCACGGTAACGGTTACCATTTCTGATATTGAAGAAGGGAAACAGTTTTCATCCATTGCTGTGACAGGTGATGGCACTTCAGATGACATTGCTACCACCGAAGTAACAGCAGGTGAGGAATATACCT
>SLQX01000035.1 GCA_007131245.1 Bacteroidales bacterium | reverse complement strand
TTACAACATTTTTTATTTCCTTATCACCCCCGAACCCTTTACCCGTAAAACCCTCACAACCATACTCATTTCTATCATCTATGTGTTTCTCATTGATCTGATACTGATTATTATCCGGTATAAGGACAAGCTCCAAAAAGAAAAAGAGGAGAACGCACGCCTAAAGGAGGAAAAACTCAAATCGGATTTGCAGGCTTTGCAAAATCAACTCAACCCCCACTTCCTTTTTAACAGCCTCAATGTTTTGATTTCTGAGGTATACCACGATGCAGACCGGGCTGTTACTTATATTCAACAACTTAGCGATATTTTCAGATACGTGCTACAAAGCAGTGACAAGAACACTGTTCCCCTGGCCGAAGAACTGGGTTTCCTGGAAGCTTACATCTATTTGTACAAGGTAAAATATGCAGATAATCTGCAGATAGATATTGATAAGCAGCTCTGGCAGCAACCTTTTGAAATCCCACCCCTGGTGCTGCAAATACTTGTTGAAAACGCTATCAAGCACAACACCATCATGCCCGATTCACCGTTAATCGTTGAGGTTAAAAAAGAAGGCAGGCTGGTGAGTATCACCAACAATCTAAACCGGAAAAAAGACACTTTCTCAACTACCACAGGATTGGGCAACATTCGCCGAAGGTATGCCCTGTTAAAAAATATGGATATTTTTGTAGAAGAAACCCAATCCCATTTCAGGGTCAAAGTACCTTTGATTGAAGACGACTGATAATGAAACACCAGGATTTGAACATACTGATAATTGAAGATGAAATGCCCGCACAGCGGTTGATTGAGCGCTTTGTCAAAGAGGTTGTTCCCGAAGCCCAAATAAAAGCCGCACTGGGTTCTGTAAAAGAATCCGTGAACTGGCTGCAAAGTCATGCGCACCCGGATATTATTTTTATGGATGTGCAGCTCTCCGATGGTTTATGTTTCAATATTCTGGAAAAAACACACCCTGACAGCTTTATCATTTTCACCACAGCCTACGATCAATATGCCATACAAGCTTTCAAAGCAAACACCATCGATTATTTGCTGAAACCCATTCGCAAAGAACAAATCAAATCGGCCATTGAAAAAGTTAACCACCATTCAAGGCTATTCCAAAAAATGCAGTTGCAGGAATTTGACATGGAGAAGCTGTTGGATGTTTTAAGACAGGAAAAACCCCACTACCGGGAGCGGTTTCTCATAAGCAAACCCGATGGATGGTACAAGCTGGATGTTAATAACGTTGCCTACTTTTTCCTGGAAAACAAAATGGTTTTTGCCATGGATTTCTCCGGGCAAAAGCATCCGCTCGACCTAAACCTAAACCAGATCAGCGAAGGATTAAACCCCAAAACCTTTTTCCGAACCAACCGTCAAACCATTGTCAACATCCACTCCATCCAAAAGATTGAGCCGTGGTTTAACGGCAAATTACTGGTAAAAACCAAACCCAGGCATCATGAAAAAATAACAGTGGTACGCGAAAAAGCTACCCTCTTCAGGGATATGTGGCTCAACGCATAAAATGGGTGAAATCGTCAAAAAGAAGGCTACCTGAAAAAGCAAACACAATAGTCAAGAAGCTGTGTTTGCATTTTTTTATTTGGTTTATTATTGAAAGTTTGTAACCTTTACACGCTTTTATATCATATCCATTTAAGCAATCGTTCAAAGCACCCATTTATTAAATAGGTGCAGCCAACTATCTGAAATCATAAAAATTTTAAAATACCAGTTCTGATGAAAAGAAGTTTTGCCAGCGACAACAATGCACCCGTTCACCCTGTTATTTTGCAGGCTATTGCAGATGCCAACCAACAGGACTTTGTATCCTACGGAGATGATCCTTATACCCGTGAGGCCCGGGAAATATTTCGCCAAAAGTTGGGTGGAGATGCTCAGGCATTTTTTGTATTTACCGGCACGGGAGCCAATGTCTCAGCCATGTCGCATTTATTGCGTCCATGGCAGGGTATTGTATGTGCATCCACCGCTCACATACAAAATGATGAATGCGGTGCACCTGAAAAATACTCCGGCAGCAAGGTACGAACAGTGCCTTCAGAGAACGGAAAGCTGATACCAAGCCAGTTGAAACCATTCTTACATTCAGTGGGTTTTGAACATCATGTGCAGCCAGGTGTAATCTCCATCACCCAGGCCACGGAGTTGGGCATGGTATATACAGCAGAAGAAATTGAAGAAATAGCCCATTTTGCCCATCAAAATGATTTATACCTGCACATGGACGGTGCCCGCATTGCCAACGCCTGTGCAGCAAGTGGCCTTTCACCCGAAGAAATGATTACCCGTACAGGTGTGGATGTGATTTCCTTTGGTGGCACAAAAAACGGCCTGATGAACGGTGAAGCCGTGGTTTTCCTGAACCCTGAGCTGGCCAAAAATTTTCAATATGTAAGGAAACAATCCATGCAGCTGGCCTCCAAAATGCGGTATATATCGGCCCAGTTTATTGCTCATTTCAAAGATGATTTGTGGTTAAAAACAGCAGAACATGCCAACAAAATGGCATCCCTGCTTGCCGAAAGAATAAGAGACATCCCCGACATTAAGCTCTCCATGCCTGTGCAAACCAATGCCGTATTTGCCTCAGTACCCCCGGAAATAATTCAACCCCTGCAGGAGAAATATTTTTTCTATGAGTGGAACAAAGCTCTCAACGAGGTTCGTTGGATGACACACTTCCAAACTCAGGAGGAGGATATAGAAGATTTTGTAAATACCATCAAAAGCTTACTCTAGCTCTTGCCAAAAACAAATCTTCCTTTTTATAGCCAATGGTCAAAATATGTTGCGCTTACTCCCGGCATCCGGAAAATTAAAGTTCAGGTTGCATTGCTTTTATAAAACGGTCTTTCCCATGGATATCTTTTTTGATTTCAACACGGGATAGGCCGGCATGCCAAAAGACCCCGGCGGTTTCCGGCCCAAGAGCTTCGTTGATTTCAACATATAGCCAGCCACAAGGAGTTAACACCCTTCGTGCTGTTTGGGCAATGGCCCGGTAAAAAATTAATGGGTCATCGTCTGATACAAATAGTGCTTTATGAGGCTCATAGTCGAGCACATTGGCCATCATAAGAGATTTTTCAGCATCTTTCACGTATGGAGGGTTACTCATCAGGTAATTAAATCGCTCATCAGGGCTATCATCCACCAGGATATCATGATGAAAGAACTGAACATCAAGGCCATGGCGTAAAGCATTTTGCTCAGCCACCTTCAGGGCTTCCCGGCTTACATCGCTGGCAAACAAGGATGAATTGGCCAATTCCTGCGCCAGGCTCAGAGCTATAGCTCCACTTCCGGTTCCGATATCCCATATTTTGAGCGATATTCCCTCTTTTATTGGGTCAGTTTTGGGATAATCATCCACAACCCATTGCACCAACTCTTCGGTTTCTCCCCTGGGAATAAGAACATGCTTGTTTACCTGTAATTTCAAATCCCGGAAAAAACCAACTCCTGTAATATGCTGTACGGGAACATTGTTTCGAAGTTTCCGGATAACCTTATACACTGTTACAATTTCTGATTCACCAATGCGTGCATATGGATTCATAATTAAATCTGCAGAGGAAAAGCCCAGGAAATGCTCCACAACCAGGGAAGCAATGTTCTTTGCTTCATCGTTATGGTAAACCGGAGATATCTGTTGGCAAATCCAACGGTTGACCTCTCGAATGGTATTATCTTTAAGTCCTTGCATCGGTACTGGTTGTTTCTCTTTGGTGGGATTTTGGTTATTACATTACAAAAACATATGTGCTAAATTAATCAGTTTATTGATACATCAACCCGGCAAAAACTTCAAACAAAAACTTCTGCTACTAGCTGGAAGATGCAACCCATAAAAATAACGCATAATCCCCAAAAACAGCTAAATTTGTGTAAGCTAAGTATGGCAAAGGCCCCAAATAATTTTGTCCGGGCAATCTGGCAAACTATCCAAAAAATGATAATGTAAATTGTGCGGCTACAAACCTATAAAAAAACTATTCGCCACATGGAAGACAACACCATCCACATCAAGCAGTCAAAATTAAAATATAAGTACAGCGAGCTCTTCTCTACCGACCGCCATGAGTTCAACGAAATCTCCTACCAGGACCTGATGCAGGAAAGAGTCATAAATGTGCTGTTGATTTGTTCCAATTACGATGCTTTCATGCTGGAGGAAGATGGCCGTATCAATGAGAAGATATTCCTGGAATATACATCCAAAAACCTTCGTTATCCCCCCCAGTTTACCCAGGCCAGTTCTTCAGAAAAAGCTTTCGAATTACTGGAAAAGAAAAAATTTGACCTGGTAATAACCATGCTCAATGTAGGTAAGATAGACGCATTTGAGATGGCCAGAAAAGTAAAAGAGCATTATGCCAAAATACCCATTGTAGTATTGACCCACTTTTCCAGGGAGGTATCCATGAAGTTGGCCAATGAAGATCTCAGCTCCATCGATTATGTGTTTTGCTGGCTAGGCAATCCCGGACTGCTGCTGGCTATCATCAAGCTAATCGAGGACCGGATGAATGCCCCTTTTGATGTGGAGAAAAAAGGAGTTCAGGCCATCCTTTTGGTTGAAGATTCTGTTCGATACTATTCATCGTATTTACCCACCATCTACAAGGCCATTTTTGAGCAAACCAACGAGCTCATGACAGAAGGGCTGAATGAACACCGCCGCACATTGCGTATGAGAGCAAGGCCCAAAATTCTGTTAGCAAAAAACTTTGAAGACGCTGTAAAGCTATACCAACAATATAAACACAATCTGCTGGGGGTAATTTCAGATATACGATACTACCGTGGAGGAGAAAAAGACAGAGAAGCAGGCATTCAGTTGGCTAAGCTCATCCGTGAGGATGGGGAACAGATGCCTGTTTTACTGCAATCCTCAGAGAATTGGGATTACGAAGTAATGGAAGAACTGGGGGTGAGCTTTATTAACAAATACTCCAAAACCCTTTTGTATGAACTCAAACAATACATTAAGGAAAATTACGGTTTTGGTGATTTTGTGTTCCGTGACCCTGAGAAAGATTTTGAGCTGGATCGTGCCCACAGTCTGCACTCTTTGCAGGATAAAATCACCAAAATTGAACCCAATTCGTTATTGTATCATGTATCCAACAATCATTTTTCCAGATGGTTAAAAGCCAGGGCCCTTTTTTCTATTGCCAATGTGTTTGCAGACAAGAGTACATCTGATTTTGATGGTGACATCGAAGAGATTAGAAAATACCTTATAGACACCATAGCCAATTATCGCAAAACCAAAGGGCGGGGTATTATTGCCAGCCAGATTGATGAATATGCCATTTTCACCCGCCTGGGAGACGGACAGCTGGGCGGTAAAGCCAGGGGGTTGGCCTTTATCGACTCTTTCATCAACAAGTATAAGGTCATGTTTAGCCGGGAAAATGTAATGATTACCATTCCCCGCACTGTAGTGTTAACCACTGATGTATTTGATGAATTTATGGAGAAAAACAACCTGTACAATTTTGCTCTGTCAGACGCCAGCGACCAGCAAATTATTGAGCGTTTCAGCACCAGCACAACCCCTTCCCGAATGAAAAAATACATACAGGAAATCATCAAAGCCATCAAAAAACCACTGGCAGTTCGTTCTTCAAGCCTGCTGGAAGATAGTCACTACCAACCCTTTGCAGGAGTATACTCCACCTATATGATTCCCAATAATCACGAGGACATCAGCATCCGGCAACACCAGCTGGAACAGGCCATTAAAAGTGTATATGCATCGGTTTTTTACAAGGAAAGTAAAGCTTATATTGAGGCAACCTCCAATGTAATTGATGAAGAAAAAATGGCCGTTGTCATCCAGGAAGTTTCGGGCAGAGAATATGAAAACCGTTTTTATCCCGCCATATCAGGGGTGGCCCGCTCAATCAATTTTTATCCCATCGAGCCTGAACAATATGAAGATGGAATTGCCAACATCGCATTTGGGCTGGGTAAAACCATTGTGGAGGGAGGTATATCGCTGAGATTTTGTCCCCGCTACCCCCAAAAAACCTTGCAGCTATCAGTTCCGGAACTGGCTCTTACCAATAGTCAGAAAGAATTTTATGCACTCGATATGGACCCCGAAAAATTCCACTCTTCCACAGATGAGTCCGTTAACCTTCATAAGCTGCGAATCAAGCATGCAGAAAATGATAAAGCACTAAAACATGTGGCATCCACTTTTGATTATCATGACAAAATTATCCGGGATGGGTTGTACGACAGCGGTAAAAAAATCATCACTTTTTCAAATATTCTCAAATACAACTCTTTCCCCCTTGCCGATATTTTACAGGAACTTTTGACCATCGGTGTTCAGGAAATGAACAACCAGGTAGAAATAGAATTTTCCGTAAACATGGACACGCCTCCCTCCCAGCCTCAATTATTTCACTTTTTGCAAATCAGGCCTGTGGTAGAAACCCAGGAAAAGAACATAGTGGAAGTGGAAAAGCACAAAGACAGTGATCCTCTAATCTTTAGTGACCAGGCCCTGGGCAACGGTATTATAAACCATGTGCACGACATCGTGTATGTAAAACCAGATGCTTTCAACCCTGCCGAAACCAAATCCATTGCAGCAACCATCGACCAAATCAACAGCCAGTTTGTTGCAGAAAAGAAAAGCTACATCCTTGTGGGGCCGGGCCGCTGGGGCTCCAACGACCCATGGCTGGGAGTTCCCGTTAAATGGTCCAACATCTCTGCAGCACGGCTTATCATCGAATCGGGGCTGAAAGGTTTTCAGATTGACCCCAGCCAGGGCACACACTTTTTCCAGAATCTCACCTCTTTTAACGTTGGGTACTTTACCATCAACCCCTTCAAAAATGACGGTATTTACGATGTAGCGTTTTTAGACAAACAGGAAGGGGTTTTTGAAAATGAATACGTGAGACAAGTTCGATTCACAAACCCTGTGGAGATAAAAATAGATGGTAAAAGAAAGAAGGGAGTAGTTTTGAAACCCAAAAGTTGATACTAAATTCACAACACTTTGCAATCTTTTGCAGAATGGCTTTTTCAGCCAAACAGAAGAGGTAAATAATTTTGTGGTTTTGTTTTGCTAATCTGCAAAATAAGCCTAATTTCGCCCTGTTAATTGACGAACAATTAGCATTTTCACCCTTATTACAAACTTTTAAAAAATACTCAGATATGAACTTGGAAAAGATTATGGCCGACCTGGAGAAGAAAAACCCCGGTCAACCTGAGTTCCTTCAGGCAGTGCAAGAGGTTTTGGAAACTATTGGAGACGTAGTGAAAGAAAACCCTAAGTATGATGCTGCAAATATTATTGAAAGAATTATTGAGCCCGACAGGGTCATTAAATTCAAGGTTCAGTGGATGGACGACAAAGGCAATGTACACGTAAACAGAGGTATCCGTGTACAGTTTAACAACGCCATAGGACCTTACAAAGGAGGCTGCCGATTCCACCCCAGCGTTACCGAGGGCGGGCTTAAGTTTTTAGGCTTTGAGCAGATATTCAAAAACAGCCTTACCACATTGCCCATGGGCGGAGCCAAAGGCGGAAGTGACTTTGACCCCAAAGGCAAATCCAATGCAGAAATCATGCGTTTCTGCCAGGCTTTCATGGCCGAACTTTACAAGTACATAGGTCCTGATACAGACATTCCTGCAGGAGATATTGGCGTTGGTGGCCGTGAAATTGGCTATATGTTTGGCATGTATAAAAAACTTATAGGCGAACATACCGGCGTATTTACCGGCAAAGGCCGCGGATGGGGAGGAAGTCTTATCCGTCCTGAAGCCACCGGATTTGGAAATGTTTACTTTGCAGAAGAAATGCTTAAAACCCGTGGAGAATCCATGAAAGGAAAGATTGTAGCCGTATCAGGTTTTGGAAACGTTTCATGGGGCTCCATCATTAAAGCTACACAATTGGGAGCAAGGGTTGTTACCATCAGTGGACCCGATGGATACGTATATGACCCCGATGG
>SLQX01000272.1 GCA_007131245.1 Bacteroidales bacterium | reverse complement strand
TATCGAAAAGTCAGGTTTGTAAATTAAGGAACCGCCGTATACGAGACCCGTACGTACGGTGGTGTGAGAGGTCGGAAAATAAAGTAGGAGGAAAACTACTTTATTTTCCTCCTACTCGATTTTAATGCAAATATGGGTCTACGAAAAGCCTTCCAAAGGAAAGCCTGTAATTAAAAATCCTTTTTCACCTGATGCAAGGCTTTTGCTGCAATAATTAGGGATTCGGGCTCATTATCAGCAAATTTTTTGATTTCCTGGATGGATTTTTCGAAAACAAACAGGTTCAACAATTGCATTGTCTGTTTCTTATCAGCAGGGATGAATTGGGCACCGCCCACCTCCTGGATATAAGCATCAATAAAAGTATGTTTTACTTTCTTAAACCACTTTTCCATCAGGGGCCTGAGGTAGTTGTCGTTAACGGGTACAAACTCTTTAATGTTAAAGTAACTCAGATGTACCGCATAGTGAAATGAGCAAAGGATGGATGCTACATCTTTTAGGGGGCAGTGTTTGAGTTTTCTTACACTCATGGTGTTTTCTACCTCACCTTCGAAATCAGTAATCTTGAAATCATTACCCGTGAAAAGTAATTTGTCCAATTTGTAGTTCCCGTGAATCCGGGTCTTCCAGGCTTGTATTTTGCCACTTTCCAGGATGTTTTGGATGTATGTAAGATGTTGGTTTTGGTCACTGAAAATCTGCTCAAGACATTCTTGTTGCTCTTGTTCCAACTGGTTTTTTTTATTTTTTACGGCAGATAAAGTTCTTTTTACATAGGTGCGCAAAGCCTGGAAAAGAGATTTCTGGTAAAGTAATGAAAAAGGTTCAGGTTCAAATCCTTGCACGTTTTCGATAGTTGCCAGGTTTTTATGCATTTGTGCAGTTCGCCGGGCAAGTGTTTGTGTCAGCTCAAAGAAAAAGGGGTCACCCAGCTTGTTAATGTCTGGCTGAGCTTGTGATGCATATCTGTCTGCATCCTGTTTCTCGCTCAGGGCCTTGTCAAAAAAGTCTTCAATGGATGTTTGTGCCCACTCCCAGGCATTTCCGGCATTAGGGATAAGGTCTACCAGCAGAGCAATGGATGTATAGTCAAACTCCGGATTTTGATAGTCTAACCTACCAACGTAGGATGGGATACTTTCAAAAGAAGAATGGCGTGTGAGGTTTTTTAGAATTTCCACATCGGGGTTTTCTCCTTCCTGAGGGCTTCGGTAAATCTTGAAAAAGTATTTGTCGCCAAGGGTTACGGATACGTTAGACCTCTTGGATGCTACTACATGGGGTTTTAAGGGTAGCTCTTCGGGTTGGAGTTGTCGCATCCTACTTCCCGAAGAACCCTCCATTTGTCCTTTGAAACCCTTAATCTTACCACGTTTGCGAATCAATTCAAAGATTTCTTCCTGTAGTAAACTATCATAAATGCCATCATAAATAATAGCCTCCTCTCCATTATACTTTACAACATCAATAACTGATTCGGGGAATTTGTGCTTTATTTCGTTAGCTTGATTGTTTATGGCCAGTGACAGGGGGATGAAATAAATATCCTTATTCCCTTCGATGATATCAAACTGAACCAGGAGAATGTAGCCCGGAATTTTTTTCCTGGGCAGGGGAATGACATCAATAATGTTGATTTCCCGAAGCTTACGGGCATTACCCATGAACCATTTGCTTTTGGTTGTAAACTCGTAAATAGGTTTTTTTATTTTTTTCTGTAACTCCTGGTCCATTTTACCCCAGCTTTTGCTTGTTATCTTCAGGGGTTCCCAGGCGTGGGGTGTTTCTTCTATTTCTTTTTCGGGTTTGCGTAATTCGAACCAAAAATAGTTTTTAAACTGCATGGAAAAGGACCAGGGCTCATCAGAAATAACAGGAAAGTCATTTCTGCTGAACACCTCCATGGGCACCGAGCCGGCATATTCATGTAAATCCAGTTCTACAAACTGGGAGTAGCGTGAGAGGTTTACTACTACCAGCAAGGTTTCATTTTCATATTCCCGGATAAAAGCGAGTATTTTAGGGTTGCTGGTATTGATGAAGTTTATATCTCCTCTTCCAAAGGCTTTATACTTGTTTCTTTTGGCGATAACACGCCTTTTCCACCATAGAAATGAAGTGGGGTTTTTTTCATGGTTTTCTACATTGACGGTAGTATAGTGGTAGTTGTAATCAATGATAACAGGTAAAAACAGCTTTTGGGGGTCTGCCCCTGAAAAGCCTGCGTTTTTGTCGGGCGACCACTGCATGGGTGTTCGCACTCCATCTCTGTCGCCGAGGTAATAGTTGTCGCCCATACCAATTTCATCGCCGTAATACACAATAGGTGTGCCGGGCATGGAGAACAAGAGAAAGTTCAGTAGCTCGATGGTACGCTGGTCGCCACCAAACAAAGGGAACAACCTGCGACGAATACCCACATTAATCCGCTTGCGCGGATCTTTGGCAAAGGTTTTATACATGTAATCCCGCTCCTCATCAGAAACCATCTCCAGGGTGAGTTCGTCATGGTTGCGTAGGAATATGGCCCATTGACAGTTGTCCGGAATATCAGGGGTTTGCTCCATGATATCAACTATTGGAAAGCGGTCTTCCATACGCAGTGCCATGTACAAACGCGGCATCAAAGGGAAGTGAAAGGCCATATGACATTCATCTCCCTCTCCGAAATAATCGCTGGCATCGTTGGGCCATTGGTTGGCTTCGGCAAGCAGAAGTTTGTCCTGGTAATGGTCATCCACATATTTCCTTAAGATTTTAAGATACTCGTGAGTTTGGGGAAGGTTCTCGCAATTGGTGCCTTCTTCTTCAAAAAGGTATGGTACGGCATCCAGTCTGAAACCATCTACACCTATTTTAAACCAAAAATCCAGGATTTTAAAAATTTCGTTTTGCACCCTGGGGTTTTCAAAGTTCAGGTCGGGCTGGTGCGAATAAAACCTGTGCCAGTAATAGGCCTTGGCTTCATGATCATAGGTCCAGTTTGATACTTCAAAATCCTGGAATATGATGCGTGCATCTTTGTATTTCTCGGTGTGATCGCTCCAAACATAAAAGTCCCTGTAAATACTTCCGGGCTTTGACTTTCTTGCCCGCTGAAACCATTTATGCTCGGTGGAGGTGTGGTTGAGAACAAGCTCTGTAATAATGCGAAGACCTCGGTTATGGGCCTCTTTCACAAACCTTTTAAAGTCACTTAAGGTGCCGTAGGAGGGGTGTATATTATTGAAATCAGCAATATCGTATCCTCCATCTTTCAGAGGCGAAGGATAAAACGGGAGCAACCAAATGGTGTTGACACCCAGGCTTTGGATATAATCAAGCTTTTGTATTAGTCCTCTAAAATCCCCAACTCCATCTCCATTACTATCATAAAAAGCGCGCACATGAACCTGGTATATGATAGCATCTTTAAACCATAGGGGGTTACTCTCGTGACAAGGCTGAACTGGACTCATAAGTTTTATTGATTATTTTTTATTAGCAACTGCTAAGGTAAAAAAAACAAATTTATTCCAACCCGGTTCATTATGTTTTGTGTTTTTTAGGGTTGATGTAATCTGAAGTTTTATTCAATCAGCTTTATTTTGGTAACGGAGGATGATTTTTTATTGAATTGCAGGGAAAAGGTTTTCTGAATTATGTGCAAGGGTTTATTTATGATATTGATTTAAAGAGTTTTAGTAAAAAGGATGCAACAAATGTGGCGTGTTTTAGTTTTATATTGTATACATGGTTTCCTTTATACCTGTTAGAGGTTAGTATTTGTTTTATCCCATCAGGTATCAATTTTTTTAATGAGCCACCCAAAAAACTAGCAGTTATGAAAAATCTTGTTCTGATAATCTTGCTCTTGGTAGGTTGGAGTGTTTGTTCCTTCAGTCTTTTGGGGACAGCAAAATCCACCTTTGATGATGGGAAAAGCGCCCTTGCCCAGGAAGACACCCTTGAATATGAGATCGTTATTTTTGATCCGGTTTTTGATAGTTGGCTTTCGCGTAATGCCCGGCCCATGAGCTTTTATAACTTATCTCATTTGGAAAAGTGGAACGAACGACTGGTCCGGGAGTGGAATAACTTTACGGCTCACACAGCATATAGTGCTTGCGGCCCGTTTCCCAGAATTACATATGATAAAGACATTGAATATGGGAAAGAGGTTAACTACAGGCTTTTCTATTATTTCAAATACATGCACCAGAAATGCAGATTGTTCAGAAGCACACCGGGAGAATGGAAGTGAGTACACCTAAGGGTATGGTATCAGGAAACAAATAATGCAAACAGATATAATTGTTGTTAAAGCTTTTTAAATATGTAGCACTTAATGCTGAATTTGTTAAATTTATATCCAAAATGTAATTCAGAAGACACAAAAGTTATTTTAAACGAATCAAAATTATTAAACCAAAAAAAGCACAAGTTATGAAGAAGAAGATTTTTAACGTAAGTTTAGTATTGGCAGTAATATTGATTTTTCAAGCCTGCCAGATGGAGCAAGAACGCCAGGTTGTGGTTGACGAACCAGAACTTCCCAAAATAGCCGTTTTGGTGGCTGAAGGTTTTCACGATGGTGAAGCATACATGCCCATGGGGTATTTATTGAACCAGGGCTATGAAATTACGGTTATCGGACCTGAGAGGGGTGTTGTTAAAGCCTACAACAGTGATTTTACTATAGAGATAGAAAAAGCTGTCACCGAAGTTTCTCCCGATGAGTTTGAAGCCTTGATTTTACCGGGAGGGCAAGGGCCATCTGTGCTTCGTGAAAGGGAAGAAGTGGTGCGGTTTGTCAGTGATTTTTGGCAAACAGGCAAAGTTACTGCTGCCATTTGTCATGGTCCCCAGGTTTTGATAACGGCTGGTGTGATGGACGGGGTAACCGGAACCGGCTTTGGCGGTATACAGGAGGAACTTGAAGAGGCTGGTGTAAACTACCTGGATGAATCAGTTGTTGTTGATGGACATCTGATTACATCAAGGGTTCCTCAGGATTTGCATGACTTTTCCAATACCATTGCTGAAGCCTTGCGCGAGCAGTTGGTGGTGCATGATGCCGAAATGTAAATACGGAAAAAAATAGATATAACACACAAAACAAATGCCTCCTGATAAAGGGAGGCATTTGTTTATTCCATACTCCTGGTTTTGGTGAGCAACCATTGGTTGTCTTCTTTGTCTAGATGTGGTGAAAGTGTTTCAAATACTTTCTTGTGGTACCTGTTGATCCAGCCTCTTTCCTCATCGCAAAGCATGTATGGGTCGATGAGGTTTTTCTCAAAAGGAAACAGGGTGAGGGTTTCGAATTGGTAAAACCTGCCGTATTCGGTTTCACTGTGATGTTTTACCAGGATCAGGTTTTCCAGTCTTATACCATAATGTCCTTCTTTGTAATAGCCGGGTTCATTGGATTGTATCATGCCGGGAAGCAGAGGATAGTTAGCTGCCGGGTTGGGTGTAATTCCCTGGGGTCCTTCGTGTACATTCAGGAAATATCCTACGCCGTGGCCGGTGCCATGGCCATAATTCCTGCCTTTTTCCCAAAGGGGAGAGCGTGCAATGGCATCCAGGTGGAAACCTTTGGTGCCCTCCGGAAAAATGGCTTGAGAAAGGTGAATCAATCCCTTTAGAACCAGGGTGTAGTTTACCATCTCTTCTTCGGTGGGTTTGCCAAGGCTGATGGTGCGGGTGATGTCGGTGGTGCCATCCACATATTGGGCTCCTGAATCCAGCAGCAACAAACCTTCTGGCTTGAGGGTGTGGGCTGTATGGGGTGTGGCGCTGTAATGAACTATCGCCCCGTGGTCTTTGTAGCCGGCGATGGTGCCAAAACTATTACCTTTGTATCCAGGCTGCTCTGCACGCAATGTTGTTAACTTTTGGTCAATGGTGATTTCGGTTATTTCTTCTTTTCCGATGTTGTTTTCAAGCCATCGGAAAAATTTGACCAGTGCTGCCCCATCCCGGGCCATGGCATGTTTGATGTTTTTCACTTCCCCTTCATCCTTGCATGCTTTTATTTCCGTGGGTATGCTGATTCCATTCTTTTTTCGGCACTGGGGAGCAATACTAAGGTAAATATGGTGAGAAGTTTTGGATTCACTGAGAAGGATGGTTTCGTCTAGCCCCAGTGAGCCAAGTTGTTGGGTTATGGCGTCATAGTCCAGTATTTCGATTTCATCCTTCTCCAGATCTGATTTTATAGCTTCGGGCAGTTTCTTTTGATCAATAAACAAGTAGGTGCTGTCTTTTGACACAAGGGCCCATGCGATAAAAACCGGGTTGTACTCCACGTCGGTTCCCCTTAGATTAAACAGCCATGCAATGTCGTCAAGGGCAGTGAGTAGCTGATGATCAACACTCTGTTTACTCATTTGCTGACGTACCAGGGCAAGTTTCTGGCTGCGGGTCTTGCCGGCAAACTTTTGCTCATGCTCATAAACTTTGTTAAGGCTCATGGGTGGGCGATCTTCCCACAGGCGACCCGGAAGGTCAAAGGCGCAGTTAATTTTTATTCCCCTGGGCAGTAAACGGGTTTTGAGCGACTCCACCAGCGATTGGGCAAATATTTTGCCGTCAATGCCCAATAAATCTCCCTTTTTGAGGTTTTCTGCCAGCCAGTCAATATACTCAGGGGCGTTTGGTGTTTGGAGTTTTACCAATTCAATATCACTGCCTTTGAGCTCCTCTTCGGCCTGGATAAAGTAACGGGAGTCGGTCCATAGACCGGCAAAGTAGTGGGTTACCACAACAGTGCCTGCAGAACCCGTAAATCCTGAAAACCATTGACGGCTTTTCCAGTGGTCGGGGATATATTCACTTTGATGTGGATCGGCAGGAGGGATGATATAAGCCGCAAATCCTTCTTTCTTCATCTCTTTACGCAAAGCGGCGAGTTTGTCTTTGGTTGTCATAATGCTTTTAGTTAAGTTTACTTCATTGCTTTTTCCCTCACGAAGTTAAGGTAAATATGGAATATATGACAGATAAGAATTCACAATATCACAATATCAAAACACTGTTTGACAGGAATCATTTTTACTCCCAACGCCTAAAAACAGTAATGGGAGTAATTCTGTTCGAATTACTCCCATTCACTTTTGAAAACCTGCGTTTTCATCTGTGGCAGGCTACTGTTATTCTGGCCGGCATGGTACCTGAAAAATCCAAAGATTTTTGGGTAACAGCCCAAACACGCCAACCATTCCACTTAAGGTTTGGTTGATGTGTTGTCCGCTGGAAAATACCGTGGGCATTTCTTCCCGGACTAAAGTGTCGATTTGCAAGGACTTTTCAATAATTTTCAACTGATTTGCTGCTGTATCTTCTGCCTCCCCTTCCTTTCGGAAATTTGGCTTCCCGGTATGGCAGTTTTTCAGTCGCATTTTTTAAAAAGCAAATCCTTGGGGTGTTCTAACCTTTTGGATTTCAACAATGTGACATACCTCTTATGCGAATCATAGCCATGCGCAAGCGAATGGTTATGCCCGCATTTTATTCAACCTGGCTGGCTCTTTTTGAACCAGTGATGTTGAAAAAAACAGATTGTATCATCACCTTGCTGCCTTCGACTCATTTCTTTAAAGAACGCCAGGCGTCTTTGCTGCAATGACCGGTTACTCATGGGGTATAGCTTTTATACTATTTCCTGTGAGGGTCCCGACTTTGGCTCCTGGAGCAAGCAAATCTTTCGATTTGGAAGGGTGGGCTAAAATCCAGTTAAGTACTTTAACCTTTTCCCTTGCTTTTTGGAGCGGCCCTTTATCGCTCACCTGCTGATACAAATATATGTCTGTAAATACCTCTAAGTCAAGTTTATTTGTCTCTAGTTATACAAACGTTTTTAACAGGAGTTTTCAACAATTGTGGAAAACTTTACTCCGGTTACTGCTAAAAGGATGCATAGAATAGTTACTCCCGAATTTTCTGGTTATGAACAATGTGGTATGTTTATATATTAACAGGTTGCCAGCTCCATGGAGTAATTTTTTTTAAAAAATCACCCCGGGAAAAAGTTTTTTGGGAGTATTCTTAATGGCTTTCAT
>SLQX01000283.1 GCA_007131245.1 Bacteroidales bacterium | reverse complement strand
CCCGGAGTAAATAAGTTTAATCAAATCTTCCTGATCAATCTCCACATTTTCTTCCTCTTCCAGATCAAACAAGTCCTCAATGCTCATTTCTGAATCCACCAGGGGAATAGCAACCACCGGGCTGTAGTTGTAGTCTTCCAGGTCATCAAGTCCTTCAATGTAGCTGTGGTCGCAGGATTTTAAACCGAAAACCGCGAGTATCAGCATAAGTCCTGCAAGCCAATTGGCTCTTTGTAGTAAGTGTTGTTGCATTTTTTTGGTTTTTAATTGTTTTTGTTGATTAGTGTTGCATCAAATAGTATTTTGCCTTTCATTAAAATGTATGGTATTGATTGTACCATTAGGTTTTATGGTGGTTGTACAAAATTTCTTATAAAATTTATTTTAAAAACCGGATCGTTTCTGTTTTATGACCATTGTTGAGCTGTAGTAAGTAAATGCCAGGGGGCCAGTCTTCAATATTAAAAGAATGTGTTGCTTTATGTTGTTCCGGGGTTGTTATGTTGTACGAATATACTTGCTTACCGTTAATATTGTATACGGTAAGATGGGTTTGTTGGTTCAGGTGTGGTGAAAATTTGACATTTACCTGGCTGGAGGCGGGATTAGGGTAGAGACGGATATGAAAAACGCCAGGTTGATCCTCTTCAACGCTGCTGGTATGATCGCCATCATAAATGTGACTTGCCAGTTGCGCAGTGGCCTGCAAATCATTGAGATGGTCCCCGGCCATCAAAGCAAAAGCCACGGTAAGGGTATCACCGGGCAACAGGTTGAAAGGGCCCGTTGCAAGGAGGGTGCTAATATCATTGTCTTTGTCGTATAGACCAGCATTTGGCCGGTTGCTTTGCATCGCAGTGTATTTTTCAAAGGTTGTGAAACCGTTATCGATTCTTAGACTACCTCCAAAACCCTGGTTGTCAAATGCGTAATGGTTTATGTTGGTGTGATTTAGCAGTCGTATCCCTGTGTAATTACCACCACTGGCTGAATAGGCATAACCTATTTGATTTTCCGGGTCAAAGGAAGCTCTGTGGTTTCTTACATCCTGGATAACCCAATCGGTAAAAAAACCGGCATGAAGACCCGGTAAATTATTCTCTGATTGATTGATAATGTGGTATTCCAGGATCAGAAATTTATCCGCAGGTGAGTTGTGAAAGGCAACAATATCATAGTCAACCTGAATTTGTAACCTTTGGGCCTGCGCAAGACTGTCATTGAAGGCACCTTTGATATGAATATCGCCAAGCTCTGGTTCTGCCTGTATCCGAGCATTTATTAAAGAATAAAAAGCATTGGTGAAAGAGTCTTCCACTGAGCCATAGATGTTGTCAACCACATGTGAAGTGCTGGTCCCTGTTATAAACCCGGCACACTTTATCATGGTGCGATTCTGGTTTGTGTTTTCATAAATAAAACCCAAACCCTGATTGTAATTGGGGTAATTGTAGCCCAGGTTCCCCCGGCTGTTCACAGTTGTGGATATCTGGTTGACCTGAAAATCAACATAATCCAGGTTGAAAGTCATGGAGAAACTTTGCTCACCCGCAAATGTATTATCCTGGTTGTAAAAGTTGATGGTAAAGGTTACTTCCTGGCTTGGGGGGATATTTTCTTTGATGCGGATATAAAATGGGTTCATGAAGTTATTGATGGTTTCCATGTGGTTAACGGCGCCTAATTCCGACTCATTCTCAATAATTTCAATATATTCTGACTCGCTGGAAAGTGTAGCTGAAATATGGCTGGCAGAGTCCAGCAGGTTGATAAATTCGGCACCCAGTTCGAAGGATTCACCGGGGTTGTAAAGTTGATAATACTCGTCATCATTTTGCAGTTGGGTCATCAGCATAAAAGGGTGATGGGTTTCAGAAAGGGCTCTGAATATATTTATTCTTCCTGTGCCTAAGAGGCCGCTATAGGGTTCATTAACCGCTATGGTGTCGATAACATCTGTGGTTACTTTAAGTTGTGCAGCAATTTGTAGTGCATTATAGTCAGGGAAGTGAGAACGAAGCAGAGCAGCAGCCCCTGATACAACGGGTGCAGCCATGGATGTTCCGCTGGAAGAAATATAGGTGTTGGGCCAGGTTGAGAAAATGTTAGCACCGGGAGCCGAAATATCCACAAGTTTTCCAAAGCTCGAACCACTCCATTTTACGTCATCACTATTGGTGGCAGCTACGCTCACTGCATTGTTATAGGATGCAGGGAAGATTCTTACCTGGTTGTCGGCATTTCCTGCGGCTGCTATCACAAGTGCATCCTGGTTGAGAACAGCATAATTGACAATATCCTGGCCAAATTGCCCTGGTGATATGGATCCACCCCAGCTGCAGTTGATTACCTGTGCTCCCTGATCGGCAGCATAAACAATCCCTTCATAGGCACGTACCAGTCGCCCGTCTTCATCACTGATTTTAACGGGCAGCAACCTGCTGTGAAAACCAACTCCTGCCATGCCGGTGCCATTGTCTGTAGAGGCTCCTGCGATGCCCGCAACATGAACGCCATGGGCATTTACATTGTATTGGGGGTCGTTATTGCCTTCTCCAAAATCCCATCCATAAAAGTTATCTACATACCCGTCGTTGTCATTGTCTTCTCCGTTTAGTGGATCGTCGTAATTGTAGGCAATATCATTTATAAGGTCGGGGTGGTATAAATCAATACCTGTGTCTATGATGGCTACAACAATGTTGGTGTCCCCCTGCTCAATAGCCCATGCATCGTATGCCATGATGTTGTCCAGGTAATACTGGGATTCGATAAAAGGGTCGTTGGGTTCATAAAACAGCTTCGGCACATACCGGGGCTGGGCATACTCAATCATCCCTGTTTGAAGCAGCTTGTTGATGACTTTTTCTAAAGACTTCTCTTGCGGAATATTTACCTGGTAAATCAGGCTTAAGTCGGCGTAAGGCTGGCCGCTAAAATGATATTTTTTGGCCGGCGGCTTGTGGTTGGGAAAAATTTTGTGTAAATGCTCCGCATCATGGTCTTTCAATATTTTTTCAAATGAGGGGATGGCAATCTTATCTTTGTGGCAACTTTCTGCCACCTGAGGTTTCATTTTAAAAATAATCTCTCCAGGCACATAATCTTTTTTGCTGATGTTTTCAGGCATTTTAAACACTTCAGCCCCCGATGAATAACTACCGGAGGTGAAGCCAAGCAACAAATTCAAAAAGAGAAACAAAACTGCTTTTGCAAAAAAAGATTGCCGTATATTCATAGACTCTGTTATTAAGGTCTGGCTCCAGAAAAGCTAAACCATTAGTAGTTTGTAAATTTACAATAAACACGCTAATAACCTTTCAAAGAATCACGGTTTTTTAACCTATTCATTTATGGTAGAAAACCATGGGATATTATCTGAAGACCCTGAATTCTGGGTCAGTTTGACAGTTCTTCATAAGTGGGTATTTTTTCTAAAAACTGAAGCTTTTGGTTTGCCAAATCAATTTTGCAGCAAAAATGGTCAACCCCATTGGTCAGTAAAAGGAACCTGGTTTTAAACGCATAGTTATAGCGGGCGGCTTGTTCCAGGGTGCTTTGGGTTATGGCGATGGAAGGCGCCTTACATTCAATAAGTGCGACAGGAACTCCCTTTTTATCATATACAACGGCATCGGCTCTTTTTTGCAACCGGTTGTATTTAAGAGATGTTTCCACTGCAATAAGTCCTGCAGGGTAGGAGAAGCTTGTAACCAGCCACATAAGAAAATGTTGTCGTACCCACTCTTCAGGAGTCAGTGCAACATAGGTTTTGCGAAAATGGTCAAAAATTAAACTCCCGGTTTCTTTCCTGACAATTTTAAATGGATAAGCTGGAAGATTTAAGGGGTTCATGTGATATGATGATGGTTAAATTTCATGCAAAGTTATGACAACTATAGAAATAGCATAGCTTTAATCCGCCTGGAATAAAATGCTCCTAAAAGGGTTGTGATTGGCTTGTGTTGATATAAGGCAAGAGTTGGCAAGTGTGAAAAAGTTGTTTTAAAACCTTATATTTATAAATGCTTTCGTTAATTTTGTCTGTTCAATCATCAAACAAACACCGTAATGAGAACCAGAGAAGAGATTGTAGAAAACTGGTTGCCCAGGTATACAGGGACCCAGCTGGATGAGTTTGGCAAGTATATTTTGCTTACCAATTTTACGCAGTATGTTGAGCTGTTTGCCCAAAAGTTTAATGTTGAAATAAAGGGGCAAGACAGGGCAATGCCCAGTGCTACCTGTGAAAATTTATCCATTATTAATTTTGGTATGGGAAGCGCCAATGCAGCCACTGTTATGGACTTGCTCAGTGCTCTCGAGCCCAAAGCTGTTTTGTTTTTGGGTAAGTGTGGTGGATTGAAGAAAATCAATCGCCTGGGTGATCTTATCCTTCCCATTGCTGCCATAAGAGGGGAGGGTACTTCCAATGACTACTTTCCGCCTGAGGTACCTGCACTGCCTGCGTTTAGCCTTCAAAAGGCCGTTTCCACCAATATCAGGAATCATAAAATGGACTATTGGACAGGAACCATTTATACCACCAACAGAAGAGTGTGGGAGCATGATGATGCTTTTAAAAACTATCTCAGAGGCATACGCTGTATGGGTATTGATATGGAAACAGCTACAGTTTTTTCGGTGGGGTTCTATAATAAAATCCCCTCTGGGGCGCTTTTGCTTGTATCGGATCAGCCCATGATATCTTCAGGGGTTAAAACCGAAGAAAGTGACAAAAGGATAAGCGACAGTTTTGTGGAAAAACATCTGCAGATTGGAATTGACTCGTTGATGGAACTGGTCAATCAAGGGCTTACGGTGAAGCACCTTAAATTTGATTACGAAGAGTAATGACCTGGATAAAAAAGGGGGCAGCCTTTTCTTTTGACAGTTTCTGTGCTGGCATTCCAAAACATGCTTGCATCAGTGATTTTTTTTGTGCCGACTTTCGTAAGTTTCAGGCATTGAGGTGCTTGTTGCCCGGATGACATTGGTCTGTCAGGAAAAGGCGCCAGGTGCCGATAGAGTTCAAGGGTTTCAAATTACAACGATCATGAATCAGCCAAACGTATGAAAGAATATACATGGAAGGATATCTTTAAGGATTTGCGAAACAAGGTTTATTACCCCGTTTATTTCCTGATGGGGGAAGAACCTTTTTATATTGATGTCATTTCCAATTATATCGAAAATAATGTGCTTGATGAAACCGAAAGCGAGTTTAACCAAACGGTTCTTTATGGTCGGGAAACGGATGTTCCTACCATTATTAGCCATGCCAAGCGATACCCCATGATGGCCAACCACCAGGTTGTGGTTGTTAAAGAAGCACAAGTGCTTAAAGATATTGAGTTGCTGGAGTCTTACTTTCAAAAACCCCTTGAGTCAACGTTGCTGGTAATTTGTTATAAGTATAAAAGTTATGACCGGCGCAAAACCCTGCTAAAAAGTGCCCAATCAAAAGGGGTGGTCATGCATTCTCCCAAAGAAAAAGAATGGAACATGGCCCAGTGGATAGAGGATTATGTAAAGAGGAAAGGGTATAAGATAGGGCATAAGTCGGCCCAAATGCTTGCCGATCATATGGGTACTGATCTGGGTAAAGTTGTTAACGAAATCCAGAAAGTGTTTATTTCTCTGCCTAAAGGGGAGGAGGTGACCAGCCGGCTTATTGAAAAAAATATAGGCATCAGCAAGGATTTCAATATTTTTGAGCTCCAGAATGCTCTGGCTGAAAAAGATGCTGTAAAAGCATTTCAAATTGTAAAATATTTTGGGGATAACCAGAAAGCCAATCCGAATGTTGTAACCCTTGCCGTACTTCACAGTTTTTTTGTTAAATTAATGGTATATCATTCACTGAAGGATAAATCAGAGGGTAATGTTCGCAAAGCGCTGAGTTTAGGCCGAGCCCCGTTGTTTAACCTGAAAAAAGGAGCGGCCAACTACCGGGTGGCCAAACTGATGGAAATAATGGCTTACCTTAGAGAGTATGACTTGAAATCCAAAGGGGTAGATAGCAATGCTGTACCAGGGGGAGAGCTGTTGAAAGAGTTGGTTTATAAAATTTTAAATTGAAATCGCAGGGTATCCTTGCAGAAGAAACCTTTTTACCTGAAGTTAATAAAACAAGAATAGAAATGAATTATTGGTTAGTAAAATCGGAACCCAATGCTTATTCCTGGGAAACTTTTCTTAAAGAGGGAAAAACTTTATGGGATGGTGTAAGAAACTACCAGGCAAGAAATAACCTGAAAGCTATGAAAAAGGGAGACTTGGTGTTATTTTATCACAGTGTTTCCTCAAAGGAGGTGGTCGGATATGCCAAAGTTGTAAAAGAGCATTATCCCGACCCTACTACCGATGATGATCGCTGGGTTGTGGTTGATTTGGTGCCTGTGACAGAGTTGCCCAATGCGGTTACTTTGGCTAAAATAAAAAGGGACGATCGGCTTGAAAATATTGCCCTTGTGAAGCAAGCGCGTTTGTCGGTAATGCCATTAAAAAAAGAAGAGTTTGAGATTATTCTCCAGTTAAGTGAAAGCCACTGAACAGTATTGCTATGAATCACGTAGATATCATTCTTGCCATTCCCTTAACCATTGGTGCCATCCACGGGTTCTCACGCGGATTTGTGCTGGTAGTAACTACACTGGCTGGGTTGGTTGGAGGGGTTTTCCTGGCGGCTGCTTTTGCTGATTTGGTTGCTCATGTACTCAGTGATTTGGTCTCCTGGAATCCGGGAACGTTAAAAATTATCGCCTTTGTAATTATTTTTATCGGGGTAGTGATCATGGTTAATATCCTGGGTCGTTTTATTGAAAACATTTTTAAGTTTACCGGGCTGAACTTGATTAATCGTCTTGCAGGATTGGTGGCAGGGATTTTGAAGCTTGCCTTTATTCTGAGCATTGTGCTGATATTTTTCAACCATGTCAATCGCGAGAATATGCTGATGTCAGATAAAACACAAAAGAATAGTTTTTTATATGATAAAGTGGCCTCCTTTGTTCCTTCCATTTTGCCCCGACTTGATTTCGAATCATTTAAAGAAGAGGTGAATAAGCTCAAAGAGCTGGGAGAAGAGTAAAGTTTCTACAGGACTTCAGGTGTTGAGTACCATTATACAATGTGGATTTGTTTTATCTCCAAAATAAGTACACTATCTTTCCGGGATTCAAATCAGGACTGGGGTTTCCCGCAATTTGAGTCCTCTACACGGGATGGAATCAGTAAGTTTTTTCTCCTTGTAAGAATCGGTGGATAAGTAATGGTATAATAGTTCCCGTTGGGTTGGATGATGATTGTTTTCAGGTCTTTTATGCAAATGTATTTGCTAATAAAGTCTTCATTCTCATTCCAGTTAATGGCGTGGCGGATGGCTTCTTTTTCATTTGTTCCCTGGGGTAATGCCACGCTGATTAATCCATGAGGTACATTTACAAAAAAACAACCCGGGTAAAAAGTGTTTTGGATGCTTTTTTTAAAAAGATCCATGTCTGCTTTGGCAGTGGTTTCTATGCTGATGGGCTTAATACCAATAAAATCAAGGTATTCCAAGGGTATTGGGGCTTGTAAATTATTCCAGTCGTTGATACGATCAAGTAATTGACTGAAATCCGCATCTGACATTTCAAGGCTTTGAATAAAAGATTTAAACTCCTGGAGTTTCTTTTTATCACCAAGCTTTACAATAAAATCATGGTATTTATTGTTCAGCAGGTGACGTGTGTAAAAAAATCGTTCATACGCTGGGCTTTGGTTTCCCGCTTTTTCTTTTTCAAGTTCTATTGTTTGTGCTGCTCCCTTGTTTGTCTTCATATTCAATGAATTGATTTCGAATGTTTTATATCAGGCACAGAGCCCCCTCTAAATGCCTGACTTTCCCCTTTTTTGTTTGTATTTACCTAAGGATACGAAAAATTACCCTCCGTGGTTTACTGAAAAATTCGTCGTAAAATTACGCAAATCATTTACGAATTACAAAAAAACATCTATTAAAAAATGGAAAGATTATTCGATTATTTAAATGGGGTATGTTTCAACTATTGATAACAATCCGTTTT
>SLQX01000254.1 GCA_007131245.1 Bacteroidales bacterium | reverse complement strand
CATCTCATCGGGCATATCTGCATCATACACAAAACGAACAGGTCGCCCTTTCTTCCTTTGTTTGAGGCTTTCACTCATTCTTTCCATCAAACTTTTGGAAACATCGTTATCAAGCTCCATTTCAGCATCACGGGTTATTTTCACGGTATAGGCATCAAAACTATCATAATCAAATATGTGGAAAATATCGGCCAGGTTATACCGAATAACATCATCCAGCAACATAATATAATTTTTATCTTCTTTTTTGGGAAGTATCAAAAACCGGGATTGCTCCATTACAGGCACCTTGATCAATGCATAATTGTCTTTGATGCTTTTATCTTTTCGTTGAAGATGAATAGCCAGGTAAATGGATTTATCTTTCAGAGAGGTAGACCTTTTTAGTTTTTTCATCATGATGGGAAAAAGATGGGATCTGACCTTTTCTCTGAAGTACTGACGAACAAAAACACCCTGATCATCTGTCAGTTGCTTTTCATTGATCAAAAATATGTTTTCTTGTTCCAGCTTCTGGATCAGGTAAGTATATATTTCCAGAAACCTTTTCTGTTGGTTCACATCGATTTTCCCGATTTTTTGCAGTAGCTTCTGTGGTGATTCCTTGAGGCTGTGGTCAGGATCCGGAAAATCCAAAAGCCTGCGCCAGGTGGCCACCCGCACCCGGAAAAATTCATCAAGGTTGTTGGAAAAAATACCTAAAAAACGTAACCTTTCCACCAACGGTACTCTTTCGTCGGCAGCCTCCTGCAATACTCTTTCATTAAACGAAAGCCAACTTATTTCACGGTTTTGAGCAATGGCCTTTTTGGTCATAGGAGTGTTATTTTACCTGCAAAATAATTTCAATTATCCATTCTTTTTTTGCAAGATAGTAAAATAAAAATCACCCCTTTGTTAAGATGGGGATTTTTTATGCCTGAACCTGGAGATGAAACAGTTGACATGTATATAAACTACATGAACCAGTGGCCGGAAAGATATCAGTAAGAAAGGCCTTCATGCAAAGAAAAGGTAAATGGTGGTGGTTACAGATTTTTTGGAATAAGGGTAAAATCAACCTCCCGGGATGCAAGCATTATCTCATGCCAACGCGTAGTCTGAAACTTTACAGCAACAACGGCAGAAGTGGGCATGTAATCAAGCTTTTGCTCCAAAAACTGGTTGGCAAAACCGGTCATGTCAGGGTTATGCCCCACCAGCATTACCGAGTTTTTGGTATCATCAACACCCGACAGGATGTTATACATAGCATCTGCCCCTGAAAAATACATACTTTCATCCAAAAGAATTTTGTTCAGCGGGTAACCGAGTGTTTCAGCCAGAATACGTGCTGTTTCAAAAGCCCGCACTGCATGACTTGAAATAATTACATCAGGATAAACTTCTTTATCCTTAAGGTAACGAGCCACTTTTTCTGTACGTTTAACCCCTTTTAACAGCAACTCCCGCTGGTAGTCTTCTTTTGAGTAATCTTCCCACGAAGATTTTGCGTGACGAACCAGGTATAGTGTCTTCATTGCTTTTGTAGTTTGCAAAACGTAAAAATGCTATTTTTTTACGACAAAACCAAATGATATATGTAATATTTCACCAAATGTTTGTATCAAAGTTGATTGGGCAAAAATCACCCATCAGGCTTACACCCCAAGTACCAATCTATAACAGCAATACCATTTACACTAAAACAAAACAGAAGCCAGGCAAATGCTGAAATACCCAAATGTGTATTTCAAAGCTGCAAACTGACTTCTGTTTTTCAATTTATTACACTACCCGGTTTTAAAAAGCTGAAAATTTGAAAATAACCTGCATCAGCTTTTTCGGGGTAATTGTTATACAAAACAACACATTCACAGGCACCATGGCCATAAAAAAGCTTGTTTTGTCACACAACCTTTATCTACCAGGCAAATAATGGGAATTGCCCCATCAAGTCATTCACTTTTTTACGTACACCTTCAATGGCTTTTTCATCATCAATGTTGGATATCACCTCATCAATGAGGTCTACAATCTGCACCACATGCTCCTCTTTCAGGCCCCTGGTTGTTACAGCAGGTGTTCCAATACGAATTCCGGAAGTCTGGAAGGGTGAGCGGCTGTCGAAAGGCACCATGTTTTTATTGATGGTAATATCAGCCAACACGAGGGTATTTTCCACTTTTTTACCTGTTATCTCAGGGAACTTTGAACGCAAATCAATAAGCATTAGGTGATTTCCTGTACCATTGGAGGTAACATGGTATCCTTTACGCACAAAAGCTTCTGCCATAGCCTGTGCATTTTTCATCACCTGGCGGCTATACACCTTAAAGGAAGGATCCAATGCTTCAGCAAAAGCAACAGCTTTGGCCGCAATAACATGTTCCAGGGGACCGCCCTGGGTGCCTGGGAATACGGCAGAGTCTATCACCTGTGAAAGCTTTTTAACCACCCCTTTGGGAGTTTTCAGTCCCCAGGGGTTTTCCATATCTTTCCCGATAAGAATGAGACCACCCCTGGGTCCGCGGAGGGTTTTGTGCGTGGTGGTGGTAACAATGTGACAATGAGGCAGGGGATCGTTGAGCAAATCACTGGCTATCAAGCCTGCAGGGTGAGCAATATCGGCTATGAGGATGGCACCCACTTTATCGGCAATTTCCCGCATGCGTGCAAAATCCCAGTCACGTGGATAAGCGGAAGCTCCGGCTACAATCATTTTGGGCTTTTCAGCCAGGGCCGTTTTCTCCATACCATCATAATCGATCTGTCCGGTATCCTCCTTTACTTTATAAGCCACCGGGCGGTACAAAATACCGGAAAGGTTTACCGGGGCACCGTGCGACAAGTGACCACCATGGCTCAGATCAAGCCCCATAAAAGTATCGCCGGGGTTGAGACAGGCCAGAAAAACAGCGGCATTGGCCTGGGCTCCACTGTGGGGTTGCACATTAGCCCACTCGGCACCAAAAAGTTCTTTGGCACGATCAATGGCAAGCTGCTCCGATTGATCCACGATTTGACAACCTCCGTAATACCGTCTGCCTGGATAACCTTCTGCATATTTATTGGTCATCACACTTCCCATAGCTTCCATCACCTGGGGGCTGACAAAGTTTTCGGATGCAATAAGCTCAACACCTTGCAACTGACGTTGTTTTTCCTGTTCTATCAGGTCAAAAATCTTTTGATCTCGTTTCATAAATCTGTTAATATTTTTTTATTTTTCTGAAAAATAAGCAGTTAAACTTGGTGGCAAAAATAAGAATATTTTCCAAACCGCCTATCCGTGACAATAAGGGATACTATAAACATCTACGCTACATACCCTACCCCTGCCTTTTTCAAATTCTTAACCAAATAATCCCGCTTTTTTTCATAAAACAAAGGGCTTATTTCAGCTAAGATGTTAATTTTACCCCCGGTTTTATACTTACATTGTTCCTGGGATTATGTGTTATTGCATAACACACATATGAATTAAACATATTGTATCAATCACAGCTTACGTTAGGTTATGATTAAAAAAGTTTATGGGAACATATAGTGATTCCTTTTGATTAAAATTTTTACGATTGCTTCAAAACAACGAACTAAAAAACAACAAACAGATGAAAAAACACTTTTTGCTTACCCTGATTCTAATGGGTTACCTTACAATTACCCTGGGCAACGACAAGCTGGTTATTTCCACCTGGTTGCACACCCCTGCCAAGGAAGTAAATATCCCTCTATTTTCGGATACTGAAAACACCAGGGGAGAAACTTTTGATATTTCACAACTGTTGGAATTTGATCACATTGATCTGGAACAACATTTTCCACAAATCGGTAAACCGCTAACCTCCATTGAGGGGCAGCCCTACACCTGGGAGCAAACCTTTACCGACAGCGATGGTTACGTATTTGTTAATGCCAGTGACACCGAAAAAGATCAAGTGGCCTATATGGCTGTTTATATTTGGGCAGAACGCTGGATCAACACCACCCTTGAGCTAAAAAGTCCCTATATGCTGAAAGCATGGGTGAATGGAGAGAGAATTGGTGCCAAAACGACCGTTGAAGAAGAAGAGAATACGGTAGGAAAAGTAACCCAGGAGCTCAAATTGGAAAGAGGAAAACACCTTTTGGTGATAAAAACCTTAAAACCTGCCGGCAAGCTCCTTGACTGGAAACTTACGTGCAACCTGGAGATGGAGGACCCCTGGTCAATCAGTGATTTGGATGTTTCACTTTCCCCGGATAACCGTAAAAATATTATGCATATCATGGATGGGACCAAAATATCCTCCATCAACCTTTCTTCTGATGGGAAGTTCTACATGATAAACTACTCCAGGTCTCTACCCCCATCCGATCAAAGCGAACGCTGGACAGAAATCAGAAAACTTTCCGATCAGTCTTTGGTGCACACTTTCCGCCATGCAAGCCTTTCCAGGTTTCAATGGCTGCCTCAGAGCAACCAGGTTTCTTACACGCACAACCGCAATGGTAAAACAACCCTTTACCTCCATGATGTAGAGAGCGGGGAAATGAAAAAAATAATGGAAGACATGGAAGAGTTTAGAGGATACAGATGGGCTCCTGATGAAAGCTACATTATTTACACCTTAAGAGATAAAGGCAGCAGTACTGATACAGATTTACGACAGGTGTTAGGTATGCGTGACCGGCTTCCCAACTTCCGGCACAGAAACTTTCTATACCAAAAGGATATGGAGTCAGGCATGCATCGCCGGCTGACTTTTGGCAACCTAAGCTCATCCCTCCAGGATATCAGCCCTGACAGCAAAACCCTGTTGTTTAGCCATTCTTATCCGGACTATACCCAAAGCCCGTTTTCGCGCCAAAACATGTACCTGCTTAACCTGGAGGATTTATCACTGGATACACTATGGGCTGATGAGCTTTATGGCTTGCGTGCGCAGTTTTCGCCCGATGGATCGTTCCTGCTTGCCACAGGCGGTCCCTCAGCTTTTGCTGAGGCAGGAAAAAATGTTCCGGAAGGAGTGGTCGTGAACAATTATGATACGCAGGCCTATATTTACAACCTGCAAAATGGAGCTATCAATCCTTTCACGCGCGAATTTGATCCGTCTATTAATTCAGCAACCTGGCATGCAGCTGACAACCACATTTATTTGACAGCCACCGATGAAGATTACAGGCGTTTGTTCAGGTATAATGTGAACCGGGAAAGAATGGAACAAGTGGAGATAGAGGCAGACTTTGTGAGCTCAGCAAATTTTGCCAGGAATGCCAGGACAGCAGTGATAACAGCCAATAAGGTGAATGCCCCATCAAAACATTATACGGTTAACCTGCGCAACATGCGGTATGAAGTGCTGAAAGACAGCGAATCAGAAATATACCAACATGTGGAGTTTGGAGAGGCAGAAAACTGGAATTTCACCACAGCTGAGGGCACAGAAATCAAAGGAAGAGTGTATTACCCCCCTCAATTTGACCCTGAAAGCAATTACCCTGTAATTGTATATTATTATGCAGGCACCAGCCCGGTGAGTCGTTCTTTTGGAGGGCGTTATCCCTTTAACCTCTGGGCAGGAAACGATTACCTTGTTTACGTGCTTCAGCCCAGCGGAGCGGTGGGTTTTGGGCAGGAGTTTTCTGCAGCACATGTTAACAACTGGGGGGTCACTGTAGCAGATGAAATCATAGAGGGAACCCGGAAATTTCTGGAAGCCCACCCCTATGCAGATGCTGATAAAATTGGTTGCGCAGGCGCATCATACGGCGGATTTATGACCATGCTGCTGATGACGCGCACGGATATGTTTACAACAGCTATTTCCCATGCGGGCATAAGCTCGATCGCAAGCTACTGGGGCGAAGGATATTGGGGATATGGATATAGTGCAGAAGCTTCTGCGGGAAGCTTCCCCTGGAACAACAAGGAGTTGTATGTGGAGCAAAGCCCCCTTTTCCATGCAGATAAAATCACCACCCCTCTTTTGCTGCTCACAGGGGATAGCGACACCAATGTACCTCCGGGAGAAAGCATACAGATGTATACCGCCCTGAAAATTCTTGGTCGCCCTGTAGAGTTGATTAAAGTGAAAGGAGAAGACCACCACATTATAACCTATGGCAAGAGAATTCTCTGGAACAATGCCATCATGGCATGGTGGAACAAACATCTCAAAGATCAGGAGGAATGGTGGAGTGAACAATTCCCTGGGAAAAATTATTGATTTTGCAAATATTTGCTAAATCCGTCTAAATTAAAAAAACAAACAAATGTATAACAAAATCGTTTCCACGAAAGCAAAAAAAAACAGATACTACACGACTCACGCAATGGTTTTCCCAGGAAGAACGAAAAACCAAAGAGCCCTGACCAATGTTTTTATACCCCGCATATCACTGTGAATCTAAGCATTGAGTTACAAAACCATCTCTAACTTTCTCCGGTTAGGTTAAGCCACACCTTTTTATAAGTACTCTAACTAATAAAAAGGTGTGTTTTTTTTAAGTTTGTAACAGGTAAAACAAAGTTTTTACTGCAAACCGACCTAAAAACGGGGAAATTTGACAACCACCCCCTTCAAATCCCCCTCATTCAGCACACTAGGTTTTTGACGTCAAACCTTTGTTTATAGGCCTTTCAGGGTTTGTAAAATAATTTAACAGTTTTTTTAACAGCAACTTGTTAACAAAAAATTGTCATAATCGTAACATTTTTTTTACTTTTACCAACCTAAATGCTTTTGCCAAAAAGTGTTTAGCAAAACCAATATTCATTTTTATAAACAAAAACAAAAACAACATGAAGAGAATTTGTTTAATTTTTTTCGTATTCCTGGGTTTTATGGCTAGCAGCCTATATGCTCAGGAAAGACAGGTAACGGGAGTCGTTACCGACGCACTGGATGGCACTCCCCTTCCAGGTGTAACTGTTGTTGTAAAGGACACGAATATCGGAGCCATCACTGATAGTAACGGACGTTATGAAATTAACGTACCTGAAGGTGGTGTTCTGTTATTCACCTTTATTGGTATGAACCCTGAAGAAGTTGAAGTGGGAGACCGCAATATTGTAGATGTTGCGATGACACAGGATATTGCAACACTGCAGGAGGTTATTATTACCGCGGGTGTTGCAGGAGCCACACCACGCAACAAATTAAGTGTTACGGTAAACCAGATAGGTGCCGAACAACTTCAGGCCATTCCGGCAACAAGTGCATCTACAGCTTTGCAGGGCAAAGTGAGTGGTGTAACAGTTGTACAGGCCAGTGGTAACCCCGGTCAGCAGGCAGGTATCCGTCTTAGAGGTTCTACCCAGCTCATGGGCGACCAGTCTCCATTGATTATTCTTGACGGAGTAATGATGGAAGGTGACCTTGCCGATATCAACATGGATGATGTTGAAAACATGGAGGTTGTTAAAGGTGCCGCTGCATCAGCATTGTATGGTTCAAGAGCAGGTGCCGGTGTAATTGTTATCACAACCCGCCGTGGGGGTTCTGCCGCAGAAGGCACTACCAACATCAGGGTGCGGAACGAGTATGGTATATCATCTTTGGGAAGAGAAGTTCCCATCAACATGAGCCACCACTTCGCTTTGGCCTCTGACTGGGAAGACTACTCTGAATTCACCAAGTATGCGGGCGTTAGCTTCCCGGAAGAATACACCGGCGGACAGCATCCTGATATTGCAGGTGCCAGAGCAGTTCAATTCTCGGGCTATGCTGACAACCCCTTTGCCTTCACCAACAACCATCAGGAAAGAATTTTCCAGGATGGTACGTTCTACACCAACTATGTGGGTGTGGCACACAATGCCGGCAGGACCCGTATTTTTACCTCGTTTGAGAACAGTGCCAACAGTGGTATTGTTTGGAATACCGAAGGAAACAACCGTCAAAACTTCCGGTTGAATGCCGACCACTGGTTTGGGGAAAACATTTCTCTGGCTATGACATCACTTGTATCTCAAAACCGTATTGACGTTGCCGACGGCCGTTTTACCGATGGTTGGGGCGGTGGACAAGGATCTGCATTTTTTGATATGTTGTTCTTTGATCCAGATACGGACCTTGAACAAGATGCACCCGATGATTATGCCCTT